>NZ_JBICKA010000085.1:0-1031 GCF_043103635.1 Pseudomonas sp. yb_9
GCTGCATGACTACTCACTACACCCACTTGACCATCGAAGAGCGCGTAACGCTAATGATCATGCGTATGCAAGGCGCCTCGCTGCGAGCCATCGCCCAAGTTCTTGGGCGCCAACCCAGCACGCTGAGTCGAGAGGTGCGGCGCCAGTCGCAGCCTGGGCACTATGACGCCAGCACTGCCGGTGCTCGAGCCCGTGCCCTCAGACACGTCCCGAGGCGCAGCAAGCTTCTTGCCCCTGGTTCTGAACTGTTCCAGGTCGTACACAGCATGTTGGCCAAGGGCTGGTCTCCTCAGCAAATTGCCGCCAGACTCAAGGACTACTGGCCTGATAATCCTGAGCGGCATGTGAGTCACGAAACGATCTACCTGACAATCTATGCATACCCACGCGGCGAGCTTAAGCGTCAACTCATTGGTTACCTGCGCCAGGGCGGCAGCAAGCGGCGTACTCGCAGCACTGCGCCAGCTCGGCGCGAGCGCTATCCAGCTGAACAGAATATTCGCTACCGGCCTGAAGAGGTCGAAGGTCGACAAGTGCCAGGTCATTGGGAAAGCGACCTGATCATGGGCGCGAACAATCGCTCGGCAGTAGCGACGATGGTCGAGCGCACGAGCCGTTTCGTGATCCTGGCCAAGTTGGATGCGCCCACCGCAGACGCCGCGCTAGAGGGGATGACGCGAGAACTTTCGCGGATGGCACCGGCGCTGCTGAAAACCATGACCCATGACCAAGGCAGCGAGATGGCCAAGCATCAAGAGCTGACAGCTCGTACGGGAATGAAGATCTACTTCGCTGACCCGCACAGCCCTTGGCAAAGAGGCAGCAACGAGAACACGAACGGCCTGCTCCGGCAGTACTTACCCAAGGGCACCGATTTGTCGCTGGTTAGCCAGGAGCGGCTGGACGAGATTGCCGACTTGCTCAACACCCGACCTCGTCAGACATTGGGCTGGAAATTCCCTGTTGAAGTGTTGACGGATCATCTGCAACTGCTGGCAACCAATCGGCTCAACATTATCAACTGACTGTTG
>NZ_JBICKA010000086.1:0-19843 GCF_043103635.1 Pseudomonas sp. yb_9
GCTGTTGAACTTGTGCAGAAGTGATAGCCATTACGTTTTCATCTCCAATATGAGTCGATATCGACACCCAGGCTTCCCGTCTTGGGAAAAGAGCCCGTCGGCTCTCGCCTGTTGCCACGTCCCACAGGGCCGTGGCCCCCGTTATGGGAAGTCGGAAAATTCCGACAGCCTCGTAGGTCATTTTCTGAGCTTTTTCTTAAAGCATTCAAGGAAATATCCTACGAGGTGCGCCGATCATACCCGTCAAATTAGCGGCGTAACAATAGCTGGCACCCAACTTTTTGATACTTGTCCATAAGAATTTTTTTCTAGACGCGTAGGAAACTTCTGCTAGGCGCGAAGGAAAAAAGTTTAATCATTCTGGTTGCTGCAATGCAATGAGAATGTTTCGCAGGCGAACTGAAACGCTTGTCCAGCCGTGGTTGCGCAGCCAATCGCCCTGCAGCGCCTTGGGCCCGGCGGCCAGTTCGCGGCGCAAACCTTCGGCCATTTCCGCGCTGCTGGTGCCCGGCAGGAAGGTCACCGCGTCGGCGACGTCTTCAAAGATGCCCAGCGGCGTGCAAAGAACCGGACGACCGGTACTCAATCCCCAGCGCACCGCGGCACTGGACGACTCCTGGGTGTGCTGATACGGGAAGACAATGGCATCAGCCATGCCCAACCACGACAACGACTGCTCGTCGCTGAGGTAATCGGTAATCAGCGTCACCCGGCCTTGCAGGTCCGGCTGCTGAATGCGTGCGCGGCAGGCGTCGGCCAGCTCGGCCGAGGCGGGCACCGGGTACTGGGCGTTGACCAGCAGCAGGTGCAGGTTGCGGTCCTTGGCGGCCAGCAGGGCGAAGGCCTCGATCAGTTCCGGCATGCCCTTGTGCGGCAGCAGGAAGCCATAGCTGGCGATGACGGTCTTGCCGTCCAGGCGTGCGGCCTTTTGCGCGGCGCCGGGGGCCGGTACCGGGGTGTCGATCACGCCGTGGGGGAACATCAGCAGGTTGTCGGCCAGGCCGAAGTCCTTCAGGCGGTTCAGGTCGCCGACGCTGTGCACCAGCAGGCGCGCGCAGCCTTGCAAGGACTCGCGAATGTGGCTCAGCGACTTGAGGGTGTCGCCGTGGGTCACGTCGGCGGTGGAGTGGAACACCACCAGGGTCTGTATCTGCCGGGCGTGGGCCCAGTCCAGCAGGCTGGCGAAGGCCTTGAGGTTGAAGAACGAGAAGTTGAACTGCAGCAGCAGGGTGTCGACGACCGAGGCGATGATCGCCTGCTTGAGTTCGTCGAGGCTGTCGCCATCGCCGGCGCGCCAGCAGCGCTGGATATTCGGCGTGTCGCCGGCGGTGAGGGTGGCATCGCTGTTGGCGAACACCGTGCATTCCTGGCCGAAGGCCGGCTCCAGGAGTTTCTGGCTGTAGGTGGCGATGCCGCAGGCGCTGTTCCAGGTGGTGACGCTGCCCAGCTTGGGTTGCTTCTTCAGCAGCGGTTGCTGGCGCGCGGCTTCGAAGGCGTCGAGGCTGGCGCGGGCCACGGCGGCCCAGGTGAAGCGCTGGTTGATCAGCGCTTCGGCGGCGGCGACCTTGGCGGCGCTGAAGGTGGCCAGCTGGCCTTGGGCCCAGGCCTGGTGGAACTCACTCAGCAGGCTGGCCAGGTGCTCGGCGCTGGGTTCGAACCACACCGAGGCGGCGGCCTTGAGGTGGGTGCGCGCGCGCTCGTAGCGGTAGTCGATCAGCCAGGCGGTGTCGGGGGTGCAGAAGTCGCGCTGGCCACCGTTGCCGGTGGTGATCACTGGCAGGCGGTGCAGCATGGCTTCGGCCAGCGGCAGGCCGAAGCCTTCGCCGCGCGATGGCGCGATGAGCACGTCGGCCAGTTCATACAGGGCGCGCATGGCGCCGTCGGGCAGGTCCTGGACGATCAGTTCCACCGCCGGCGCGCTGTTCAGTTTGGCGGCCCAGTCGGCCACCTGTTGCTGGATGTCGTGGTGCGGGTTGGCGAAGGTCTTGATGATCAGCACCACCGGCTGTTCGGCGCTGAAGGCCTGGCCGTAGGCCTGCAGCAGCACGTCGACACCCTTGCGCGGGAAGCACGACGACACGTGCAGCAGCTTGAGGCGTTCGGCAGTGGCCTTGGGCAGTGCCGGCAGGGCGGCGGCATCCACCGGGGCGCGTAGGATATGGTCGGCGCCGAGGCCCACGGTGGCCAGCGGCGCGGTGACACCGTTGTCGCGCAGGGTGCGGGTCACCCAGCCGGACATGCTGGTCACCAGGTGGGTCTGGTGGTTGAAGTCGTGGCAGTACTCCTGCGGCAGGCAGGATTCTTCCCAGCCGTAGCACGACATGACGTTGAGGTCGCCGGCCATGTCGGTGACCCGCGGCGGGTACATCAGGCGCAGCACGTTGCGCGCCGGTTGTTCGGCGCGGGCATGCAGGCTGGCGCAGTCGGGGTTGTCGAGCAGGAACTGCTGATCCACCGGGATCGGCCCCGGGCCTTCGCTGGCGCGCAGGGCGGTCTGTGCGCCTTGCGCTTGCAGGGCGCGGCCCAGCTCGCGGTTGACCAGGGCCAGGCTGTAGGTGCTGTCGAACGGGCCTTCGATGCGGCAGTCGACGGCGGCCGGGGTGGGCAGGGTAGGGAAGCGGTGTTCCGGCAGGTGAATGTCGAAGCCGGCCATGTAGCTGCGCAGGCGCTCGTACAGGGCCTGATAGCCGAACTCCTGCAGGCGTGCGGCGGCGTGCTGGCGGATGTTGCGGCGCAGCGCCGGGTTTTCCATCAGCTGGGCGATGGTGGCGGCGACCACTTCCGGGGCGTCGCTTTCCAGCAGCAGGCCGGCGCTGCCCAGGGTGTGCACCACGTTGCTGTCTGGCGCATCGAAGGCCAGCACCGGCAGGCCGTGGGCCATGGCTTCGATCAGCGGCATGCCGAAGCCTTCGTGGTGGCTGAGCGAGACGAACAGGTCGCTGCGGCTGTACAGGGCTTCGAGGGTCGGGTCGTCGACCTTGCCGGTGAGGGTGACGTAGTCGCCGATGCCCAGTTCGGCGATGCGCTGCTCGATGCGCTCTTTGTAGGCCGGCACGGTGAAGCCGCCGACCAGCAGCAGTTGCAGCGGCACCTGGACGCGGCGCAGCAGCAGGGCGAAGGCTTCGACCAGGCCCAGCTGGTTCTTGTGCGGCATCAGGCGGCCGACGAACAGCAGGGTGAACGGTCGCGGTGTGTCGCAGCGCTCGGCGGCGTGGGGCTGGATGCGCTCCAGGTCGACCAGCAGCGGAATTTCCACGGTGTTGTCCGGGCGGTAGCCGCGCTGCAGCAGTTCCTGCAGGTTCTGCCGCGAGTCGGCGATGCTGCCGGCCAGCCAGTGCCGCCAGGTGTTCACCTGCTCCCAGCCGTGGGCGAGCATCGGCTGGATCGGGTGGTCGGCGGGGAACATGCCGCCGGGGGTGATGTTGTGGAACACCATGAACTTGCGTTCGGGCAGTTCACGCAGCCAGGTCTCCACCGGGTTGCCGATACCGTGGTGCACCAGCAGGGCGTCGGCGCTGCCGGGTACGTAGTCGTCCATGCACAGCACATCGCCGGCCACCTCTGGCTTGGGGTCGATGCAGTAGATCTCGGACTTCACGCCGGCCTGACGCAGCAGCTTGCGGGTCAGCATCATGCCGTTACTGATGCCGTCGCCGCGACTGACGCTGTTCGCGAATTGGTGGAGGGTGACCTGTGTTTCGTTGTGCATGAACGGACCTGGTGACAATGAAGAGAGAAAAAGAAGATGCGCGTAAACGGGCTATTTTGTAGGACTCGGCCCCGGGGTGAAAGCACTGGATCTGGTCTGGTACCTGTGGGAACGAGCTTGCTCGCGAAAAAGGCCTGGTTCGGTGGTGTGGCCCTTCGCGAGCAAGCTCGCTCCCACAAACACCTCGCTCCCACGACTCGAACCGCTTTATCCCAGTTCCCCAGGGCTTCGGGAGCGGCTGCTTGCAGGTACAAAAAAGCCGCGTTTTCACGCGGCTTTCATAGCTATCTATATATCTAGCTAGCTAGATATCAGAACGATTTGCCGGTCTTGACCCGCTCCAGGTCGGCCTTGACCATCAGGTCGCACAGCTCTTCCAGGGTGGTTTTCGGTTCCCAGCCCAGCAGCTTTTTAGCGCGCTCGGGGTTGCCGATCAGCAGTTCCACTTCCGCAGGGCGGTAGAACTTCGGGTTGACCTGGATGACGGTCTTGCCGGTCTTGGTGTCGATGCCGTGTTCGTTGTCGGCGCTGCCTTTCCATTCCAGCTGGATGTCGACGGCCTTGAACGCCATGGACACGAAGTCACGCACGGTCTCGGTACGGTTGGTGGCCAGCACGAAGGTGTCAGGCTGGTCGGCTTGCAGCATGCGCCACATGCCTTCGACGTATTCCTTGGCAAAGCCCCAGTCGCGCTTGGCGTCGAGGTTGCCCAGGTCCAGCACGTCCTGCATGCCCAGGGCGATGCGCGCCACGCCGTCGGTGATCTTGCGGGTCACGAACTCTTTGCCGCGCAGTGGCGACTCGTGGTTGAACAGGATGCCGCTGGAGCCAAAGATGTCGTAGGACTCGCGGTAGTTGATGGTCATCCAGTGCGCGTACAGCTTGGCCACGCCGTAGGGGCTGCGCGGGTAGAACGGGGTGCTCTCGACCTGTGGAACAGCCTGCACCATGCCGAACATCTCGGAGGTGGAGGCCTGGTAGAAGCGGATCTTCGGGTTGACGATGCGGATCGCTTCGAGCAGGTTCACCGCGCCCAGGCCGGTGATCTCGGCGGTGGTCAGCGGCTGGTCGAAGGACACGCCGACGAAGCTCTGCGCGGCCAGGTTGTAGACTTCGCTTGGCTCGGCCTTCTGCATCAGGCGGATGCTGGCCGACAGGTCGGTGAGGTCGTGCTCGACCAGTTCCAGATTCGGGTGGTTCAGCGCGCCGACTTCTTCGAGGCGCCAGAAATTGACCGAGCTGGTACGGCGGTAGGTGCCGTAGACCTTGTAGCCTTTTTCCAACAGCAATTGGGTGAGGTAGGCGCCGTCCTGGCCGGTGATGCCGGTGATGATTGCTGTCTTCTGCGTCTGGGTCATTATTTGGTTTTCCGATCTGGGGCTGGCTCAGTCTTGCTGTTGTTGCTCAGCCATACGTTCACGGTTTCTACGCTGTCAGCCGAAACCTTGCCGGCCCAGCGATTGAGGATGAACAAATTGGTTATGAAGTCGTACTGCGTCTTGAGCAGGTCACGACGCGCCTTGAACTCGTTCTGGGTCGCGGTCAGCACGTCGACGGCATTGACCACGCCGTACTTGAACGCTTCCTGGGACGCCAGGCTCGACTGCTCCGCAGAAGCGACGGCATTGCGGTTGGCGCGTATTTTTTCGACGCTGGAGTCTGCGGTCAAGTACGCATTGGTGGTTTCCTTGACCACCTGACGCCGGGTGTATTCCAGTTGCTGCTCGGCGGCGACCTGATCCTGGTAGAGCCCGCGTACCCGCGCCGAGGTCGAACCACCACTATAGATGGGTACCGACAAGGCGACACCCACGACATAACTGTCGGTCTTCGGTGCCAGGGCGTTGTTGTAGCCCTCGTTGGTGTTCTGCGCGCTCAGGTTCAGGTTCAGGGTGGGGTAGTGATCGCCTTTGCCGCCGCGTACGCCGGCCTCGGCGGCTTCCACCGCGCTGAGGTTGGACTTGATGGCAGGGTTTTCGTTCTGCGCCAGGCGCACCCAGCTTTCCAGGCTTTCGTCTGAAACTTTCAGTTGCACATCGTCACGTACGCGACTGAGTTTTTCGGTCACCGGACGCCCGACGATTTCCGACAGCGCGGCGCGGGTCACGCGCACCTGGTTGCGCGCATCCACTTCCTGGGCGGCCAGCAGGTCGACGCGGGCCTGCAGTTCCAGCACGTCGGTCTTCTTGGCGTACTGGCGCTCGTAGAGGGCGCTGACCTGGTCGAGATTCTTCTGCGTGGCGCGGCGCTCGGCCTGGGTCAGTTCCAGCTCGTCGTCGGCGGCCAGGGCAGCGAAGTAGCGCTGCGCCAGGTCGACGGTGGCTTCGGCCTGGGCTTCGTCCGACTCGGACAACGACTGCTTGGCCAGGCTCTTGTAGCGCTGCCAGTTTTCCCAGGCCTTCTTGTTATAGAGGATCTGGCTCAGGCCGATGCTGTAGTTCTCGCTGTTGTAGACCTGGTCGACCTGTTCGTTGACCTGCTTGATGCGGTTGGCCCCGGCATTGGCCGAGATCTGCGGCAACAGGCTGCCGAAGGCTTCGCGTTCATGTTCCTTGCCGGCCTGGGCACGCGCGTAGGCCGAGAGGATGCGCGGGTCTTCCAGGCGCGCTTCCTTATATAAGGACAGCAGGTCGGCGGAGTATTCCTTGGCGCTGACGCCGCTGGCCGGCGCCTTGGGGGTCGAGGGCACGGCGATCTTGGGCTCGGCCGCGTGCACCTGCAGCACCAGCATGCCCGACAATACACAGGGGATCAGGCGCACAATCATTCCTCGATCATCGATTCAGAAATGGCGTTGCGCGCCGGCTGCATCAGGTATTGCAACATGGTGCGCTCGCCGGTGTTGATCAGTACGTCAGCCGGCATACCGGCCACCAGTTTGCGGCCAGCGAGTTTCTGCAGGCCTTCTTCGGTGACCTTGGCGCGTACCAGGTAGTACGGCTGGCCGGTGCGTTCGTTGGTCAGGCGGTCGGCCGACACACGAATGACTTCACCTGGAATCACCGGGGTGGTGGCGCTGTTGAAGGCGGTGAAGCGGATGTCGGCGTGCTTGCCGATGGCCACGCGGTTGATGTCCTGCGGCGACACTTCGGCTTCGACGATCAGCTCGGACACCGATGGCACCACGTCGAGCAGTGGGGTGGCCTGGCGCACCACACCGCCGACGGTGTGCACGGTCATGCCGATCACCATGCCGTCGTCGGGGGCGCGGATGACGATGCGGCTCAGGCGGTCCTGGATGGCGGCGGTGCGCTCTTGCAGTTCATAGCCCTTGGCTTGGGTCTCGGTCAGCTGCTTGGCAACTTCGGAGTTGAAGTCCTTGTTGACCTGCAGGATCTGCAGTTCGGTTTCGTTGATCTGCAGGCGCGTGCGGGTGATGTTCGAGCGATGCTCGGCGATTTCCGAACGCAGCGAGTCGAGCTTGCGCTGCTGGTCGAGCAGGCGCTGCTTGTCGACGAAGCCCTTGGACAGCAGTTCGCTCAGTTCGCCGATCTCGCCGCCGTAGGATTTCTCCAGGCTGGTCTTGGTGGCGATCATCGCTTCGGTGCCCTTGATCTGCGCGTTGAGCTGGCCGATGCGCTCCTGCAGCACCGAGACCTGGCCCAGGCGTGCGCCGCGGCGGGTGTTGAACACCTGGGTTTCACTGGCACGGGCCTCGGCGGCACGGGCGCTTTCAGGGTCGAGCATATTGCCGAATTCGACATGGTCCTTGCCATCGCGCTCGGCGATCAGCCGCGCCTCCATGGCCTGGGCGCTGATCAGCTGGTTGCGGGCCACTTCGTATTCGGCGCGCAGCTGGCCGTCGTCGAGGATGATCAGCGGGTCGCCGCGTTTCACCATGTCGCCGTCGCGCACGAGAATCTCTTTGACGATGCCGCCTTCGAGGTGCTGCACGGTCTTGCGGTAGGTCTGCACGGTCACCACGCCGGGGGCGTGTACCGCGCCGTCCAGCGGGGCCACGGCGGCCCAGGTGCCGAAAATGCCGAATACCACCAGGAGGATGCCGAAGCCGAGGTTGCGGATCTTACGGTCCGACGTCGGCAGGTCAGCGAAGTTGTCGGTCTTGCCTGCGAGAATAAGAGTCATCTGTGTCGTCGTCCTGTCAGGCACCGGCCTGTGCGCTGCCTGCGCTGACCTGGGCCTGCTTCTGCGCGGCCAGCTGTTGCTTGTTGAGCTCTTCCATGACCTGGTCACGTGGACCGTACATGGTGATTGCGCCGTTCTGCATGACCAGCAGGCGGTCCAGCTGGGACAGGATGCTGGTGCGGTGGGTGATGACGAAGACGGTCGAGCCGGCCTGCTTGAGGTACTGGATGGCATGCGCCAGGGCGCGTTCGCCGACCTCGTCGAGGTTGGAGTTCGGTTCGTCGAGCAGGATCACCTTGGGGATGCCGTACAGGGCACGGGCCAGACCGATGCGCTGGCGCTGGCCACCGGAGAGGTTGACGCCGTCGCTGCCGATCACCGTGTCGTAGCCTTCGGGCAGGAGCAGGATCATTTCATGCACGCCGGCGATCTGCGCGGCCTGCACGACTTTTTCCGGGTCGATGGTGGCAAAGCGTGCGATGTTCTCGCTGATGCTGCCTTCGAACAGTTCGATGTCCTGGGGCAGGTAGCCGATGTGCGGGCCGAGCAGCTCTTTGTCCCACTGGTGCAGGTCGGCGCCGTCCAGGCGTACCGAGCCATGCTGCGGTGCCCATACGCCCATCAGGGCACGGGCCAGGGTCGACTTGCCGGAGGCGCTGGGGCCGATGATGCCGACCACGGCACCGGCCGGTACGCCGAAGCCGATGCCCTTGAGGATCGGGGTCTTGGAGCCGGGGGCGCCGATGATCAGGTTCTCGACCTGGATGTTGCCCTTCGGCGCCGGCAGCGGCATGCGCTGCGGCTCGGCGTGCATCTTGTCGAGGATGTCGTTGAGGCGGTTGTACTGGGTACGCGCGCTGATGAAGCCTTTCCAGCTGCCGATGATCAGGTCGATCGGCGCCAGGGCACGGCCCAGCAGCACGGAACCGGCGATGACCAGGCCAGCGTTGATTTCGTGCTGGATCGCCAGGTAGGCACCCAGGCCGAGGATCAGCGACTGCACCCAAGACCGGAAGGTCTTGGACAGGGTGCTGACCACACCGCCCTTGTCGCTGGCGTTGGACTGCAGCAGCAGCACCTTGCGCTGGCGCTGGCTCCAGCGTGCGATCAGGGTGTCGAGCATGCCCATCGACTCGATCACTTCGGCGTTGCGCAGGTTCTTGGTGGTGTTCAGCGTGGCGGCAATGTTTTCCTTGTTGGCTTCGCCCAGGGCCTTGCCGGTGACCTTCTCGTTGGCATAGGCGAGGATCAGCAGGACGATGGCGCTGGCAATGGCCACCCAGCCGTAGTACGGGTGGAACATGAACATCACGGCGATGTAGATCGGCAGCCAGGGCGCATCGAAAAACGCGAACACGCCGTTGCCGGTGAGGAACTGGCGCAGGCTGGTGAGGTCATTCATGGGCTGGGCCGAGGCATCCATGCCGCCGCTTTCCAGCGCGCGCTTGAAGCTGGCCTTGTAGACGTGGCGGCTGAGCAGCACGTCGAGCTTGGTGCTGACGCGTACCATGATGCGCGAGCGCACCCACTCCAGGGTCCCGGACGTGATCACCAGGATGGACATGATGATGGTCAGCATCACCAGGGTGGTGACGTTGTTGCTGGTCAGTACTCGACCGTAGACCTGCAGCATGTAGAAGGTTGGAACCAACATCAGGGCGTTGACAAAGAGGCTGAAGACACCAACTGATATGAAAGCGCCTTTACAGGCCTTTAGTGCAGCCTGCAAGCTGTTTTCATGATTTTTCTGCATAACGTCCTGACTGCCTGGGGGGTGTTGAAAAGCGCAAAAGTGTAACACCCGCCTATCGGTCAACAAATGAAAAAAGCGGCTTTGTAAAGTCTATAAAGGAAATTTCCCTGTTTACGGTTGGCTAGTGCCGGATTCAAAGGGTAAAGTTCGGCCTTGCACGGCTTTTCCTACTGCCTGGCAACGCCAGCGTTTCAGACGAACAACACTCCCCGTTCCAGAGCGGTTTCACCGCGTCATCTTGCTTCCAGCAGTAGCAACAGGTACCTCATGCGCGTTCTTCATTTCTTCAAGACCTACTATCCGGACACCACCGGTGGCATCGAGCAGGTGATGTTCCAGCTCAGCCAGGGCTGCCGCTCGCTGGGCGTGGACGGCCAGGTGCTGACCCTGAGCCCGAACCCCGTGCCGGAGCGCATCCAGGTGGCCGACCATGAGGTGGTGCGGGTCAGGGAGAACTTCAACCTGGCCTCCACGGGGTTTTCCCTGACGGTGTTCAAGCGCTTCAAGGACATGGCCGCCGAGGCTGACCTGGTGCACTTCCACTTTCCGTGGCCGATGATGGACCTGGTGCACTTCGCCACCCGCCATGGCCGCCCGACGGTGCTCAGTTATCACTCCGACATCATCAAGCAGCGCACCCTGCTGAAGTTCTATGCGCCCTTGATGAACCGCATGCTGGGCAGCATGGACCGCATTCTGGTGGCCTCGCCCAATTACCAGCGCAGCAGCGAAACGCTCAAACCGTTCGCCGACAAGACCGTGGTGGTGCCCTACGGGTTGGACGAGGCGGCCTACCCGCAGGTGTCGGCGCAGTGCCAGGCGCGTTGGCAGGCGCAGCTGCCGGAGAAGTTCTTCCTGTTCGTCGGCGTGCTGCGCTACTACAAGGGCCTGCACACGCTGCTCGATGCCCTGGAGGGCGCGGATTACCCGGTGCTGCTATTAGGGGGCGGGCCGCAGGAACAGGAACTCAGGGCCCAGGCCGAGCGCCTGGGGCTGCGCAACCTGCGCTTCCTCGGGCGCCTGGACGACGAAGACAAGGCCTGCCTGCTGCAGCGCTGCCATGCGCTGGTGTTCCCGTCGCACCTGCGCTCCGAGGCGTTCGGCATTTCCCTGCTGGAAGCGGCGATGTATGGCAAGCCGATGATCTCTTGCGAGATCGGCACCGGCACCACCTTCGTCAATATCGATGGCGAAACCGGCCTTGCCGTGCCGCCAGAGAACCCGCCGGCATTGCGCGAAGCCATGCGCCGCCTGTGGGACGAGCCGGGCCTGGCCGCGCGTTTCGGCGCCCAGGCCCGGGCGCGTTTCGAGAAGGTGTTCACCGCCGAACGCATGTGCGCGGCGACGGTACAGGTCTACAAGGAACTGCTGGTGCCCGGCGCAGTGCCGGTTCGGGCTGACCTGTAGTGGGGGCGAGCTTGCTCGCGAAAAGGTCTGGTATGGTGGTGCGGCCCTTCGCGAGCCAGCTCCAACAAAACCGCCGGGCCTTCACCTAGCTAGCTGGCTTTATATATAGCTAGCTATTCATCACTCCGAGAAATGCTCTTTGCCCAGGGCCACGACTTCTTCGTGGGTGATCGGCGCCAGGGCGGCGATGGCCCACAGGTCGTAGGCCGGGTGGGTGCGCTGGATCGGCAGGACCAGGTCGAAACCGGCGGCCTGCAGGGTGCCGGTCAGCGCTCGCTTGGTGAAGCCGCAACGGTGCGCCATGTAGGTGTTGCCGTTGGCCATGGCTGGGCGATGGCCGTAGAGAATGTCGATGGGGGCGATCGGGCCGGCGGGCGAGGCATAGGCCGCGTCGGTCAGCTTGTCTTCGGCCACCAGCGCACAGACCGCTTGCAGGTCGGGGCAGGTGATGACCACGAAGCCGCCTGGCTTGAGCACACGCTTGAATTCTGCCAGCGCCACCGGGACCTCGTGCGGGTACAGGTGCTCGATGTTGTGGCTGGAAAACAGCGCATCCACCGAGGCGTCCTTGACCTGTGACATGTCGGTCATGGTGCCGACGATGTCCGGGTTGACGCTTTGGTCGATATCCCGAAGCGCAGTTCCTGCCACTGCTCGGAAGCAAAGCCTCTGGTCGTGCCGCTCTTGTTCTTAGGACCGCAACCTACATGGAGGAAGGTTTTCACAATCAATTACTCGATCAAGGCCCTTGCCGGCTAAGCAGAGGGTGAGGGAAGTGTTCCGCTGGCCAGCGGAGGTTGCAACGCACACTAGGTCAAGAGCCGGGGAGGGTCAAGGCAGCGCCCTGGCGGGCAGGCCGTCCACCTGTGATCCACACCTGACACTGACTGTTCCGACATGACCGGTCATCTGATCGGCGCAGCGAGGGGTAGTGCGTGTCTTTAAATGATGGCAAAAGGTCATCACTTAAGGGTAAAAACTCAAGTGTTGCCCCAAGGAAGTCGGCGGCTGTCGGGATTTTTAAGGAAATTTTTCCGACGATCTCATAATGTAAAAATTTTTGCGGTAGCAAGAGCCAGTCTGGAAACGGACATTGCCTAGCCAGGCTCAGAACGTACCTGACGTGATGTGGTTCACTAGGCATTCCCATGCGTTTCGCCCCGTTAGCTGATTGAACCCGCCCCGATCGGGGCGGGCTTGGCCATGCTCAATTTCGCGTGCCCTGTGTAGCAAATTCAGAGGCATCAATCGAATCAAGGAAGGCTGCGAGCTTATCCATGATTTTCTGAGGGTCCACTTCCTTATCAATCTTGAATTCCAGCTTGCGCCCATTTAAACGAACTGAGCCAACCCCTTGCAGCTTCCGAGGTTCTGTCATCATGGGCTTAGGACCGCTACAAGCAGCAAGCTTCTGCCCAATCATGCGAAGTGCGGCTTCCTGGCCAGTCCCCTTCTCGGCCATTTGAATTACAATGCGATGGACGATGTTCACATCCGCCTTTGAATGCTCCACAAACTTTTTCGCATAGTTCGCTGTAATCAAGTGGGGCTTGGTGTTCAGAATTTCCTTGATCTGTTCGGGCAGCTGAATTAGGTCAAGGCAGCGGTTCACGACTGTGTGATCTACACCAAGGCGTCGAGCCAATGCCCGCTGGCTTTTATCAGCGCCTTTCAGCATATATCGTTGATAGCTCACAGCTTTTTCGTAATCCGTTAGCTCATTTTGAAGGTTGTCGGTGATTGCCAAAAGCATCGCCATGTCGTCTGACATTGGCTTAACATGAGCCATGATTTTGTCGCGGCCCAGCATTTTGTGAGCCCGCCACCGGCATTCACCGCCGATAAGCTCGAAACGCTCCCCTACAGGCCGGATTGTAATCGGTTTACCCAGGCCCACAGAGTCAATCGAGCCAGCGAGCTCTTCAAGCTTTGCTTGGTCGAAGAACATCCTTGGCTGATACGGAGAGGGATCGATCAGCTCAACTGGGACCTCCTCGAGCCATTCGTCCTTGAGTATGAGTTGACCTTCTTGAGCGTGTTGAGCAATGAGTTGCTTCGTATCAGCCTCTTGCTCAGATCCCATGGCCTGTTGGAGCATCGCCGCCCTGCTGCCACGGTTACCTGTGGTCGGCGGCATTTCCGTAGGCTTGCGCAGTGATGCCATTGCCGTGCTTGGCTTGCCTGGGTAGTCGGTGGATTTCATTAATCACCCTCCTGTGTTGCTACTAGCAACATTCCAATACGCTGTTGCTACTAGCAACAAAATCGTTGCGTGTTGCTAGTAGCAACACTCTTGAACATATGAACCCTGTTGCTAGTAGCAACACTCACTCTTGGGGCTGAGCAGCAACATGGCGGATTTTCTCCAAAACCTCGGCATGCACTGCGCGAGCGTTTTCGATGGTGTCCCGGTTAGCACCCTTCCAGAACATCAGGGGGACACCGTCATCGAGGGAGTTCACATAGTCTGCAGAGTGAAAAATCTTTTCCTCGGTCACCCGACCTGGGAAAAGCTGGTTCAACCTGTACAGGTTGTTCAGCATCCGAGGACGCCCCTTTGCAAACATGGTCGGCACAGCTACCAGTTCAGGAGCGAAACCGTATTCGCGTGCGAAACCAGCGCACCAGTCATGCAGTCGCAGGATCGCCTTGAAGGAGAATTTGTCCATTCGGACTGGGCTCATGAGCAGATCGCTTGCGGCTACTGAGTTCTTGGTCAGGCGCGAACCTGCGGGCGCATTATCAAAAATGATGACGTCGTATTGCGATAGGTCGCAGCCTGGAATTTTGCCGGCTTTACCATCTTCAACCCACTTCGCGTACCACATGTCCGAGTTATTGGCTGCGTCCAAAGCCACGCCCAGATCTTCTAGCGATGCGTCGGCGGGGATCAGGTGGGGGCCACTTTCACCAAAAGGTTTCTTGATGACTTCATCAAGCGTTTTGGGTTGAAACGATCGCATGCGAAGCATTGGGCTGATCAAGTGGCCGAGGTGACCATCAACGATGCGGTCAGCAGGGATTCCAAGCTCCTGCAAATCTTCTGGAGTAGCGTCCGGGTCGTAGCCGAGCATGCTCGACGTATCACCCTGGGGATCATTGTCGACCAGAAGAACGCGCAACCCGGCTAAAGAACAGGTAATAGCCTGGCCGACTGCTGTGGTGGTTTTGTTGGTGCCACCTTTCGAGATGTAGGTGGACATGACCACCTGGCGCGCCAAGCCTTTCAAGTGCCCAAGTTCACGGCGAAGTGCTGCCAAATCGAAAAGGTCCGAAGGCGTATAAACCCGAGAGGTGACGGTTCCGCGCGGCACGCGACGGATCTCGATGTTGTTTGCTTCTTCGATGTCTTTCAGGCGTCGAGTCGTAAGACCAAAGCAGTCTGCGGCGAAACGGGGCGTGAAAAACAACTCATTGAAATCCACGTAGGTTGCAACATCTTCGACCATTTCCACATTCGAGTTCATAGCACTTCTCCGTTTTGCTGCTGCATTCAGTATAAATCCTGAATTCCTGTTGTAAACCGTGGAATTCAGGTTGTTTGCATTTTTTTGAACGAATACCTGAACCCTTTGGCCGATTGTGTTGCTAGTAACAACACTATGAGAGGCCCAAGCACTCGTGCAGACGCCTACGCCGCAGCAAGCGAAGGCTGAGAGCATCTGAAAAGGGAGGGGGAGGGGATTTGTGGCAATGTGGCTATAAGCAGGGCTCGTTGCGAACCCGCTTTGAGGGCTTACTTCGTGGGCGGAGTTCGCTCGATGCCCCACATCATCTCAAGTGCCTGCTCGATCAGGAACGACATAGCAGTGTTTTGTTCGAATGCCTGCTTGCGAAGGCGCTCATGGTAATCGTCGCGCATGGTGATCGTTTTGGCACTCCGCTTAGGTTGCGAAGGTGCCGGCGCAGTGTCTTTTCGTGATGCCATGAACAGGCCCCCATATGGATTGAAGTCGCGACAATGATAAACCGTTTGCTTATTTATGGATACGTACGCACGTACAATACGTACGCATCAACAAAGCTTATCACTGTTGCTCAACGAGCCTCGCACCGCGACCGTCATTGGCACCGCGCTTCAAGTCCGACAGCTGCTGGATGGAGTCCTGGAGGTTGCGCAGGACATATGCAGGAAACCCAGGCTTACCCTCGGAATGACGTACTTTCAGATCGTCGATGTGGTCACTATCGAAACCCAAACGGGCAAGACTCAAATCATCGCCTTCCACAAGGGCTCGATTCGCAGTGCCTGGTCACACATCGTCCCCTGCAGGTGGTCGAAATTTGTGATCGCTGATCGCTTAAAGGTGGGTTTTCCCAGTTGTTTCATACGTTTGATGACGAAGTAAGCCGATACGCCTGCGAGCTTGGCAATGTCAGCGACAGGGCGCTTGCCAAAAAGATGTTGATATTTAAGAAGGGCAGGGGGCCAAGGCAAATCGATCTTTGCCAATCTTGAGCCTGCGCCGCCGCACAGCTTCCGTGCTGCAGTCAGCTAATTCAGCAATGGCCTGGTCTGTACACTCCCCCATCAAATGATCGTATTGCTCAAGCCTCGATCGCGCTGGCATTCAACTCTCCATGTCTCGCTTTTCTAGCGAAGCGAACCATTCCATTTCCCCTTTTACCGCCAGCTCCTCGAGGAGCGATTGCTCATCACGCGTGTAAAACACGATTCGATGAGGCTTCACACTGGTATCCAGCCCCATGTGATAGTCCGGCAGCAGGTCACGCTGAATGATCTTGCGGATCTCGGCCCTGTAGTGGGTGAGGCTCTGCTTGGAGCCACATTTTTGCTGCAGTGCAACAATGTCTGCGGTCCAAATCATCTTGTTTCCCAAGTGTTTACGAGCGAGCTCATATAGCCGCCGTTCAAGAGGCATCCGCAGCCCAAAGTAGCGCCGATCAATGCTCATCACTTCAAAATGCAGGAAAGCGTTGTAGATCCACTCGGACAGCACGACTTCGCATTCCAACACGCCTTTGCCATTGGATGCGGTCTTGGTGACGGTGTAGTCTTCGATCCAGCCAAACCCCCTCGTCTGCTCTTGACCACCAGTAACGATATTGGTTTCGAGCTGAGTACCCTTTAATCGTCGAAGCATGTCCAAAACGTTCGAATATGCGTTTCCACCGGGATCCCGGGATGTACCTGTCAAAAAATCGTACGTATCGAACTTAACCCGCTTGGAAATTGGCATTCCTGCTTTTCGGGCTTCGATGATCTGCGACCCGAGGAACAGCAACAGGTCTTTATCGAATACGGTGGCGGCACCAATCACGGGCGGAATGATGCGAACACGCTTGTTGGTGCCGGGCTGGTTGTACTCACGAACGCTCGTATCAGGTTTGGTCGACAGGCTGAACAGCGGAAATTCCATGCTGGCCAGGTCATCCTTCACTGGCCACTCAACAATGTTCGCCTGGAACATGTCAGTTTGTACGTAGGGGACTACGTTTGATTTTCGCCCTCTTTTGAGGGGCTTATCATCTTCCACTGCCATATCGGCTATCTTCATCTCGATCATCACGCGATCCCGCCATTGTACACAGGTACATAGCGCCGCTTGTGCAGCTGCCGACTGACCCTGAGTATCAGTTTTGTGCAGGCCTCATCCGAGGCCAGTACGTTTCGTATTTCACCGACACCAAGCTCCCCTGAGATTCCCCAGCTGCGCATAGCCACGGTGTGACCGATTAGATCTACGAGGATCCGCAGTTCGTAGAAACGTGCGCCACGTTCCCATCTCGCATAATAGGGTCGGTTGAGGTAGCTGGTTGCAATCGTTATCATGTCCGAACCCAGACGCTCCTAGACGAGTTCATTTCTGGTAGAAGCCCGGATCCGGTAGCCGCCGACCGGGCTTCGCTCTGCTTACGGCAAGACTTTATCGTCGTAAAGCATGACCATCTCGGCCATTACACACACCTCACCCTGCACCTTGGCCATCAAGCCGCGGCAGTCTCCTCGCTCCAGGACACCTGCATCCCACAGCTTGCACAACTCCCCATAGCTGTAGGTTTGCATAGGCCAATCACAGTGCCGAACGAACGTCCGGCCATGGCTATCCCGAAACTCACGGGAATATGAAGCGCCCATAATCACGAATTGTCGGCAATTGACCTTCACAGTTGGGACAGACGGGACCTTGTCGCCGGCCTCCGCGAAAGCAGCCGGGCAAACCGCACCATCCCAACGGTGGGAGTCAAGCTTATGCAGATGGACAACGTCTCGGAAACTGGCCCGGAAGAAGCTCGATTCCCACGGAACGAACTCACACCAGCAACGCTGTTCAGCGCTTTTCAGCCAGGCCTGCACGACTATCGAACCGACACCAGGTACATGGATACCCAGCGTTTGCGAGCGCGGTGCGCGGCGCTGCTTGAAACGGCATCCATTCAAGCCACCAGCGTCTGCCAGAAAAGACAATTCCGCCCATTGATCCATGGATACGGGCAATGCAGATCTCCACAAAAACGAGCCAGCACGAAAAATGTCGGTACCGCAGCGCTTTTCCTGCTGCAAAGCTTGAAGACAGGATTCAATGCTCTGCTCGAAAAACTGACGGATTTCGCTGGGTACGTCATGCAGATGAGCACAGGCAGTGTCCAGCATCGCCTTATAGGCATCATGGGTATATTCAGGCGAGCACCAGCTCTCGCTACCACTGAAAGCAGCTTCGGCGATGGTTTCATCAAAGCTCAAACCCATTTGCACAGGATTCATCTTCAGCACTCCTAGAGAAATTCGACCCGGTAGCCGCCGGGGAAGCAGGAACGCTTCAGAACAAAGAATAACGTGCGTACGTACGCACGTACGCAAAGTGCAAATAGATTTCACCACCGCGCCCGCAACCTGGCAAGCCCTGACATATGCGACTTCAAAGGCCATTCAGATATAAAGAGCGCGCTCTATGCTGCAATCTGAGCGATTCGTAAGGGTGAGGCACCAGATTCCACGTAGGGGCACGCCCATTAACAAGAGCGGCACCGCACCAAGCAGAGATATCCAAGGATTGAATGAACGTGGTACGGAGTAGAGCAGGTGATGTTGTGCAGACTGGAGGTTCAGTGTGTCGAATCACTCCCCATACACACCCACCATCTGAATAGCTAATCAGGCAACGGCGGGAGCAAAGCAACCCCGGTAGGGGCAGGTACCTGATATACAGCATTCTTTACACCGGCTTTCATTGGCTCAGCCCCATTGTTTGGACCGGCCGGTTGTGGTGCTGCGGGGGTAAGGGGCGTCTGCTTAGGGCGAAGGGGAACAACCGACGGCGACTGTGCTTCTGTGATGACCGCCTTGTACTTGGCCACGGTTTGTCGTGATACGCCTGCAGTCAGGGCGATAGCCGTGTAGGTAAGCTGTGCCCCTTTGGCGATCAACTGCCGGCAAGCACCACGGATCTTGTGTGCGGTCTGGTTTTGTCTGACTGCATGTGTCCGCCTGGCGGCCAGGCTTTGGCGCTCCTCCAATGGCAGCGATCGATCAAGCTCCATCACACCTCGGTGGTAGTCGCCGCTACCGCGGTAATGAGCCCAGGTCCACCGGGCAATCGATTTGGCCGTGGCGCGCACTGATGAGTGGGGCAGGTCGTTGTAACGCTCTCGCGTGCGAAAACGGTTGTCGTTGTGACATTGCGCGAGGACCCGAGAGTAGAACGACTCGAAGTAACCATCAGCTCGCTCAGCATTGACGATGCTGTAAGCGTAAAAACGGACACGTTCGAACAAGGTGCAATGCCTGGAATGTGATACTGCGTCCATGTCGGGTCCTTTGGACCACAAAGGCATCGGCCTGGCCAAGTCGAGTTCTTCAGCCAGTTCGCCCAAGTCATAGACATGATTGTGCAATTCGGTGGTGATCCACCACGGATGACCAGGTGTCTTGGCAACTGGGCCACTGTGGTAATCCGGATCAGCCTTGAGCAGTGCGGCCATGCTGTCGTAGACAGCCTTCATGTATAGGATCGGCTTTTCACGGGCTCGCTCGGTGGTACACACAGGGGCAATCGCGTAGTAGATGTGTGAGTTGCCTGAGTTGCGATTACGCACAATGAAGTTTGGCGGTGGCAAGCCATGCTCGTCCCAGATCAGGGAGTTGGCATGGTCGAGATCGAAAACGAGCCATGACACGCGTCCTGTGCGATTTACCTGCATGTAGGGGTAGCGGATCGCGTATTCACGCGGCCGTACTCTCATTGCCGTTTTGTTGTCACTGCAACGTGCTAGATAGGAGGCCTCTTCAAGGATACGGCTCATTGCTGACACCGGCTGGAAGTAGCCAGGATGTGCAGGCGCCGTCGAAGCCGCGGTGATGAGGTTGCTCACCTGCAGGCCTCAGTGAAGAAGCTGAAAAATTCAGGGCGAATTAAACCGTGCCGCGTATTGCGCAGCAGAGTGCAGGTGTCCATACTCGAATTACCTGAAAGGGGCCCTCACGTCATCGATCTGCCAGGACCAGATGTGTGGGCTCTTTTTTTTCCCCCGGCAACGGTGGCCGGATCCTCTATTTATCGCTCGACCTTTCGATAAAACCTTCCTAAAAAGTGCCAATCATTGAGCAAGTTTTGGCGAAGGCTAGAGCCTCAATTCTCCCCCGTCAACCCGCTGTAACCCGCGTATTTACTGGGTTTCTTGCGGATTCAAGAACCGCCTTTCTATATTGAATTGGCAGCTTTGTACGACCTGCAAAGCGCATTGATCTCCAACCCAAAAAGCGCAACCGCCCTTCAATTGCGGGGGATTCACACGCTTCGCACGTCGGTGAAATACGAAAACGAGCATCGGCGATATACGACCAGGGTGTCGGTGATGTACGAGATTAAAAATCGGCGATATACGAGGGCAGGCGAGCAAAAAAAACTCCATCGGCGATATACGAA
>NZ_JBICKA010000087.1:0-477 GCF_043103635.1 Pseudomonas sp. yb_9
GGAAGTCTTTTTCAGACCTTCCCTAGCAACCATTGGGGCTGCTGCGACGACACCTCTTCACGACACCCCTTATCTCGACGACAACACCCCTTTACAACACCCCTTAACCTGTACAAGACGCCCCGAATAACCTGAAACCCAACAACCATGCGGTTTGCAGCTGCAACACCTCTTCACGACACCTCTTACCTGGGCAACAACACCCCTTTACGACACCCCTTAACCAGTACGAGACGCTCTGAATAACCTGAGACCCAGTAATCGTGCGGGTTACAGCGGCAACACCCCTTCACGACACCCCTTCGGCAAAAATCGGCAGATTCCCTCTATGTGAGGTGAACTGTCAGACTCCCATAAGCAAGAGAGGTGGTGTGAGTGAACATGTTTTGAACACGTGTCGCGCAGCGAATATAAGCGGTGCGCCGGTTGCTCTGGAATTTAATCAGCCAAGTGCCGGCTGAATGGGATCTCAGGAGG
>NZ_JBICKA010000088.1:0-12036 GCF_043103635.1 Pseudomonas sp. yb_9
GGAGAGCGGCGAACTTACAGCCCAGGCAAGCGCTGGCGAATCTGCTCGATCACCTGGTCCATGCTGCCGGCGGTCTGGGTATCGACCTGGGTGCTTTGCCCAAGCTCCTGCGCATCCAGCGGCTCACGGCTGGCCTGTTGGGCCTTGACCACTTCCAGCGTGGCATCCGACGGGTCGCTGTTCTGCGCCTGGCGCTGCTCCAGCCAGCTGGCGATGACCGCATCCGGGGCGTGGCAGTCGAGAATCAGGAATGGCACACCGGTCTGGCTGGCAACGCCGGCCGCAGCCTGGCGCTGCCCACGCTTGAGGTAGGTGGCATCCAGTACCACCGGGAAACCGGCACGCAGCACGGTTGCCGCCACTTCGTGCAGGCGCTGGTAGGTCGCTGCATTGGCGTCCTGGCCATAGATGCCAGTGCTCAGCTGGCCAGCGTCGGCCTGCTGTTGTTCGCCGAACAGGCGCTTGCGCTCGACATCAGAGCGCACGCGAATGGCGCCCAAGGCCTCCACCAGGCGCATTGCTACATGGCTCTTGCCCACTGCCGAAACGCCGTGGGTGATGGCCAGGAGGCGCGAAGGAATGGCGCTGTAGCTTTCTGCTAGGTTGGCGTAGTTGCGGTAGGTGCGCAGGGTGGTGGCCCGTTGCACGCCATCGGCATTGGCCGGCATGCTGAACAGCGCGACTTTGGCCCGTACCAGGGCGCGGTAGGCTTTGTAGAAGTTGAGCACTTCCAGGCCTTCATAATCGCCTGTCAGCTCCAGGTACTGGCTGATGAAGCGTCGTGCCAGGCACTTGAGGCCGCGATCTTCCAGGTCCATGGCAAGGAAGCCGGTGTCGGCCCAGACATCGGTCTTGCGGAACGGTTCGTTGAACTCGATGCAGTCGAAGATCACCACCTGGCCATTGATCAGGGTGGCGTTGCCTAGATGGATGTCGCCATGGCACTCGCGGGTGAAACCATTGGCCTTGCGCGAGGCGAAAAGGCCTTGCAGTCGCTCGAAACTGCTCCGTGCCCAAGCCTGCAGGTTGTCCAGTTGCTGAAGGTCCGCCTTCTCGGTCAGGAATGGGCGGATCTGCTCGAAGTTCTGCTCGACCGGAGCCATGACGCTTTCAGGCGAACCGAAGGGCTGCTCGGCAGGTACCTTGGGGGTCTGCAGGTGGAACTCGGCGATTTGCCGGGCCATCTGGTCGATGTGCGCGGCATTCAGTTCGCCGTTGGCCTGCAGGGTGCTGAGCATCTGCCCCTGGGGGAACTGGCGCATTTTCAGGGCGTATTCGATGGCCTCGCCTTCGCCACCGATCTGCGGCGCATCGACGCTGCCGGTGACCGGCAGTACTTCCAGGTACAGGCCGTCGGTCATGCGCTGGTTCAGGCGCAACTCTTCGTTACAGAAATGCTGGCGCTGGTCCAGGCTGGTGAAGTCGAGGAAGCCGAAGTTCATAGGCTTCTTGATCTTGTAGGCGTACTCGCCGGTGAGCAGCACCCAGGAGATATGCGTCTCGATGAGCTGGAACCCATCCACAGGGTGAGGGTACAGGGCTGGGTTCTGCAACGCAGTGATAAGGGCTTGGCTCACGGGAAATCCATCCGGGGCAGGGAATTCGAATGCGCCATTATGGTCAATGGTGCCGTCCCTGCCTACCGCCGGGCCGTCTGCCCAGCCTTTATAAAGTGCGTATAATCCGCCGCCATGACCCGAACCCGAAATCCCCGTACCCCTCCGAAACGCCCGACCGGCCGCTCCCGCGCCTGGCTGGGCTGGGCTTTGAAGCTCAGCCTGGTAGGCCTGGTGATCGTTGCCGGCTTCGCGGTTTACCTCGATGCCGTTGTGCAGGAGAAGTTCTCCGGCAAGCGCTGGACCATCCCGGCCAAGGTGTATGCCCGGCCACTGGAGTTGTTCACCGGCCAGAAACTGAGCAAGAACGACTTCCTCACCGAACTCGATGCGCTCGGCTACCGCCGTGAGAGCGCGGCCAACGGCCCGGGTGCCGCGGCGATCAACGGTAATACCGTCGACCTCAATACCCGTGGCTTCCAGTTCTACGAGGGCATGGAGCCGGCGCAGTTCGTGCGCGTGCGCTTCTCGGGAGATTACGTGGCGGGCCTTTCCGGTGCCAACGGCAAGGCATTGGATGTGGTGCGCCTGGAGCCGCTGATGATTGGCGGTATCTACCCGAAAAACCTTGAAGACCGCATCCTGATCAAGATCGACCAGGTGCCCAAGTACCTGCTCGAAACCCTGGTGGCGACCGAAGACCGCGACTTCTACAGCCACTTTGGCGTGTCGCCCAAGTCCATCGCCCGGGCCATGTGGGTCAATACCTCCTCCGGCTCGATGCGCCAGGGTGGCAGTACCCTGACCCAGCAGTTGGTGAAAAACTTCTACCTCAGCAGCGAGCGCAGCCTCAGCCGCAAGCTGACCGAGGCGATGATGGCCATGCTGCTTGAGTTGCACTACGACAAGCGTGAGATTCTCGAGGCCTACCTCAACGAAGTGTTCGTCGGTCAGGATGGCCAGCGTGCTGTGCATGGCTTCGGCCTGGCTAGCCAGTTCTTCTTCAGCCAGCCGCTGTCGGAGCTGAAACTGCACCAGATCGCCTTGCTGGTGGGCATGGTCAAAGGCCCGTCCTACTACAACCCGCGACGTTACCCCGACCGCGCCCTGGCGCGCCGCAACTTGGTGCTCGACCTTGTGGCCGAGCAGGGCGTGGCCAGCCAGGCGGAAGTCGATGCAGCGAAGAAGATGCCGCTGGGTGTGACCAAGCGTGGCAGCCTGGCTGACAGCTCGTTCCCGGCCTTCCTCGACCTGGTCAAGCGCCAGTTGCGCCAGGACTACCGCGACGAAGACTTGACCGAGGAAGGGCTGCGTATCTTCACCAGCTTCGACCCGATCCTGCAGATGAAGGCCGAAACCTCGATGAGCGAGACCTTCAAGCGCCTGGCGGGGCGCAAGGGTGCTGACGAGGTGGAGTCGGCAATGGTCGTGACCAACCCGGAAACCGGTGAAGTCCAGGCCCTGATCGGCAGCCGCCAGGCAGGCTTCGCCGGTTTCAACCGTGCCATCGACGCTGTGCGCCCGATCGGTTCGCTGGTCAAGCCGTCGGTGTACCTGACGGCGCTGGAACAGCCGAGCAAGTACACCCTGACCAGCTGGGTGCAGGACGAGCCATTCTCGGTCAAAGGTGCCGACGGCCAGGTCTGGCGCCCGCAAAACTATGACCGCCGCCCGCACGGGACCATCTACCTGTATCAGGGGTTGGCCAACTCGTACAACTTGTCGACTGCCAAGCTCGGTCTGGAAGTGGGCGTGCCCAACGTGATCAAGACCATCGGCCGTCTGGGAGTGAATGTCGACTGGCCAGCCTTCCCGGCCATGCTGCTGGGGGCCGGCGGCATGTCGCCGATGCAGGTTGCGACCATGTACCAGACCATCGCCAATGGCGGCTTCAATACACCGATGCGCGGTATCCGCAGCGTGCTCACTGCCGAAGGCGAGCCGCTCAAGCGCTACCCGTTCCAGATCCAGCAAACCTTCGACCCGGGCGCCATCTATCTGGTGCAGAACGCCATGCAGCGGGTGATGCGTGAAGGTACCGGCCGATCGGTGTACAACACCCTGCCGCGCTCGCTGACCCTGGCGGGCAAGACCGGTACCAGTAACGACTCGCGCGACAGCTGGTTCTCCGGCTTCAGCCAGGACCTGCTGGCCGTGGTGTGGATGGGCCGTGACGATAACGGCAAAACGCCATTTACCGGTGCCACCGGTGCCCTGCAGGTCTGGACCAGCTTCATGAAGAAGGCCGACCCGCTGCCGCTGGACATGCCGCAGCCGGACAACGTGGTGCAGGCCTGGATTGACCCGTACACAGGTCATGGGTCTGATGCCAGCTGTCCGGGAGCGGTGCAGATGCCGTATATTCGCGGGAGTGAACCGCCCGCCGGCGCGACCTGTGGCGGCGAGCAGAATCCAGCAGAGTCGGTCATGGACTGGGTCAAAGGCTGGATGAATTAAGCACAGGCTGCATTGATGAGGTGTGACGTGAACAAGTGGCTGTTTCCTGCCGTGACGGCGTTGGCTGTGCTCCAGGGGTGCTCTAGCGTCCCGCGCGGTAATATTCCGGTGGTCGATTCGAGCACTCGCGTGTCCAACAGTGAGCGCGTTACAGCCAACCGCTCGGCGGGTGGCTATAACACGGGCACCGCGCAAGCGCAGACGTTGCCCGAAGACTCCGGCGTGACCGTGATGATCCCGCAGGGCGCTGGCGCTTCTGGCATCCAGACGTTCCCGGCTGCCAATGGCGCGGCGCCGATCAGCACCTCGCCAATCACGCCGGGCCCGATTACCCCTGGCCCGGTCAGTTCAGCGCCGATGACCACCAACCCCAACCCGATTGCCGACGAACCGTTCGACATCGCGGCAATGAACAGCACCCCGGCAAGCACCAGCGCGCCAACCGGCATTCCGCGTAGCAGCATTCCTGCGGGTGGCCTGTCGGCCGACGAGCAACTGGACGGTCCGGTGCTGGCACTGCTGACCACCGCGCAGACCCAGCAGGGCAGTGGTGACTTCAACGGCGCTGCTTCGAGCCTGGAGCGCGCACAGCGCATTGCACCGCGTGAGCCGCAAGTGCTGTATCGCTTGGCTCAGGTACGCCTGTCGCAAGGTGATGCGGCGCAGGCCGAGCAGTTGGCGCGTCGAGGCCTGACTTACGCGAACGGCCGCCCAAGCCTGCAGGCCGAGCTGTGGAACACCATCGCCCAGGCCCGCGAAAAACAAGGTGACAGCGCTGGCGCAGCACTGGCCCGGCAAAAGGCACGGGTCAATTCGTGATGATTGAGCAACGTATTCTGGATATTGCCGACCACCTGTTGCTGATCGAGCGTGAACTGGTGGTGCAAGGGTGGTGGGATGACGAGCCACCCAGCGACGAGGCACTGGCCAGTACCGTGCCGTTCGCGGTCGATACCCTCAGCTTCGAGCAGTGGCTGCAATGGATCTTCCTGCCGCGGATGAAGATCATTATCGAGCTGGGCCAGCCGTTGCCCAACGCCTCCAGCATCCTGGTCATGGCCGAGACCGTGTTTACCGACCGCCCGGAGCAAAGTCGTGAGCTGCGCCGCCTGTTGGCAGCATTTGACCAATTGATCGCTCCTTCCGCCTGATTTCTTCAGTTTTTCCTTCAAGGGCCGCAGATTGTGGCCCTTTTTTATGGAAATCTTATTTATTCTGCTGCTGAAGCGATTGTTAGTGGTGGCAGGAATTCATCTTGGGGAAAAATTGGCAATAATTTTTCTTGACATGTTGGCGCCGAATCACAAGAATCCAACTTGCGCTGTAGAGGGACTGCCAGAAGCAGACCCGCTAAGCAGATCATGAGGTGCACACCCGCGCCGACCTGTTACACCCCGCAACGCGTTACCTCGCGCTGGGTGGGAAAACCCCGCAACACTCTGGGGTGCTCCCAATACTTGCTCAGTCAGTGCTGACGTTTTCGCTCATGCTCTGCTTGGCAGTAAACCTATTAAGACCCGTCCACTAGGGACGGTATTCTGGCGTTTTAGAGGTGAACAACGTGGAGCTTTTATCTGGCGCTGAGATGGTCGTCCGCTTTTTGCGTGACGAAGGCGTTAAGCACATCTACGGGTACCCTGGTGGTGCTCTCCTGCATGTTTACGACGCGCTGTTCAAAGAACCGGAAGTGGAACACATCCTGGTTCGTCACGAGCAGGCGGCAACCCATATGGCGGACGGCTACGCCCGCGCCACCGGCAAGGCCGGTGTGGTGCTGGTCACCTCCGGCCCGGGCGCGACCAATGCCATTACCGGCATTGCCACCGCCTACATGGACTCCATTCCGATGGTCATCCTGTCCGGCCAGGTGCCTAGCACCATGGTGGGTACCGATGCCTTCCAGGAAACCGACATGATCGGTATCTCGCGGCCGATCGTGAAGCACAGCTTCATGATCAAGAACCCGACCGAGATCCCGGAAGTTCTGAAAAAAGCGTTCTACCTGGCGCAATCCGGTCGCCCAGGTCCAGTCGTGGTCGACATTCCAAAAGACATGACCAACCCGGCTGAGAAGTTCGAATACGTCTACCCGAAAAAGGTCAAGCTGCGCTCCTACAGCCCGGCGGTCCGTGGCCACTCCGGCCAGATCCGTAAGGCTGCCGAAATGCTGCTGGCGGCCAAGCGCCCGATCGTCTACTCCGGTGGTGGCGTGATCCTCGGCGGTGGCTCCGAAGCGCTGACCGAAATCGCCAAGTCGCTGAACCTGCCGGTCACCAATACCCTGATGGGCCTCGGTGGCTTCCCGGGTACCGACCGCCAGTTCCTCGGCATGCTCGGCATGCACGGTAGCTACACCGCCAACATGGCCATGCACAATGCCGACGTGATCCTTGCCGTGGGCGCGCGTTTTGACGACCGCGTTGTAAACGGCCCGGCCAAGTTCTGCCCGAACGCCAAGATCATCCACATCGACATCGACCCGGCGTCGATTTCCAAGATGATCAAGGCCGACGTGCCAATTGTCGGCCCGGTCGACAGCGTGCTCAGCGAAATGCTCGGCATCCTCAAGGAAATCGGCGAGCAGCCTGACAAGGTTGCGCTGGATGCCTGGTGGAAGCAGATCGACGAATGGCGTGGCAATGGCGAGCTGTTCCCTTACGACAAGGGCGACGGCAACGTCATCAAACCGCAGAAAGTCATCGAGACCCTGTGCGAAGTGACCCATGGCGATGCCTTCGTCACCTCCGACGTGGGCCAGCACCAGATGTTCGCGGCGCAGTACTACCGCTTCAACAAGCCGAACCGCTGGATCAACTCCGGTGGCCTGGGCACCATGGGCTTCGGCTTCCCGGCGGCGATGGGCGTCAAGCTCAACTTCCCGGACCAGGACGTTGCCTGCGTGACTGGCGAAGGCAGCATCCAGATGAACATCCAGGAGCTGTCCACCTGCATGCAGTACGGCCTGCCGGTGAAGATCGTCAACCTGAACAACGGTGTGTTGGGCATGGTCCGCCAGTGGCAGGACATGGCCTACAACGGTCGTCACTCGCACTCGTACGTCGAATCGCTGCCTGACTTCATCAAGCTGGCCGAGGCCTATGGCCATGTGGGCATCCGCATCACCAGCCTGAAGGACCTCAAGCCGAAGCTGGAAGAAGCGTTTGCGATGAAGGACCGCCTGGTGTTCATCGACATCGCGGTTGACCGCAGTGAGCACGTCTATCCGATGCAGATCAAGGATGGCTCGATGCGTGACATGTGGCTGAGCAAGACGGAGCGTACCTGATATGCGGCACATCATTTCCCTGCTGCTGGAAAACGAACCCGGTGCTCTGTCCCGCGTGGTCGGCCTGTTCTCCCAGCGCAACTACAACATTGAAAGCCTGACCGTGGCGCCGACCGAAGACCCGACCCTGTCGCGTCTGACGCTGACCACCGTTGGCCATGACGAAGTGATCGAGCAGATCACCAAGAACCTGAACAAGCTGGTCGAAGTGGTCAAGCTTGTCGACCTGTCGGAAAGCGCTCACATCGAGCGTGAACTGATGCTGGTCAAGGTCAAGGCCACCGGTGCCCAGCGCGCCGAGATCAAGCGCACCACGGATATCTTCCGTGGCCAGATCGTCGATGTGACCGCCAGCGTGTACACCGTACAGCTGAGCGGTACCAGCGACAAACTGGACAGCTTCATCCAGGCGATCGGCACTGCATCGATTCTCGAAACCGTGCGCAGCGGCGTTACCGGCATTGCCCGCGGCGACAAAGTGCTCAGCATCTAAATTCAAAAATTAGCGATGGCTCCGCAGGGGCCGAGATATAATCAGGGGTATTTTCATGAAAGTTTTCTACGATAAAGACTGCGACCTTTCCATCATCCAGGGCAAGAAAGTCGCCATCATCGGTTATGGCTCCCAGGGCCACGCTCAGGCGTGCAACCTGAAGGACTCCGGTGTAGACGTTACCGTCGGTCTGCGTAAAGGTTCGGCTACCGTTGCCAAGGCTGAAGCCCACGGCCTGAAAGTTGCTGACGTTGCTACCGCTGTCGCTGCGGCTGACCTGGTGATGATCCTGACCCCGGACGAGTTCCAGGGCGCGCTGTACAAGAACGAGATCGAGCCGAACATCAAGAAGGGCGCTACCCTGGCCTTCTCCCACGGCTTCTCGATCCACTATAACCAGGTTGTTCCGCGTGCCGACCTCGACGTGATCATGATCGCGCCGAAGGCCCCGGGCCACACCGTTCGCTCCGAGTTCGTCAAAGGCGGCGGTATCCCTGACCTGATCGCTATCTACCAGGACGCTTCGGGCAACGCCAAGAACGTCGCCCTGTCCTACGCTTCGGGCGTTGGCGGTGGCCGTACCGGCATCATCGAAACCACCTTCAAGGACGAGACCGAAACCGACCTGTTCGGTGAGCAGGCTGTTCTGTGCGGCGGTACCGTCGAGCTGGTCAAAGCCGGTTTCGAAACCCTGGTCGAAGCTGGCTACGCGCCAGAAATGGCCTACTTCGAGTGCTTGCACGAGCTGAAGCTGATCGTTGACCTCATGTACGAAGGCGGCATCGCCAACATGAACTACTCGATCTCCAACAACGCCGAATATGGTGAGTACGTCACTGGCCCGGAAGTCATCAACGAAGAATCCCGCAAGGCCATGCGCAACGCCCTGAAGCGCATCCAGGACGGCGAATACGCAAAGATGTTCATCTCCGAAGGTGCTACCAACTACCCATCGATGACCGCCAAGCGCCGCAACAACGCCGCTCACGGCATCGAAATCATCGGCGAGCAACTGCGTTCGATGATGCCGTGGATCTCGGCTAACAAAATCGTCGACAAGACCAAGAACTAAGTCTTATCGAAAGATTAAAAACGCGGCTTCGGCCGCGTTTTTTCGTTCTGGCAGTCCGCTTCTGGTATAAAGCAGACCAGTGGCCTGCCGTTAGAACCTGTTTCGCAGGCCCGTGTCGAACATTTTCCATCCTGTTGCAAGGTACCCTCCATGAGCGAACGTCCCGAAGAGCCGAACAAGCCCTCCGACGCCGAAAGCCTGCTACCTGTCGATGAGCACGTTGAAGAAGGGCATGACGCCGAAGGGCGCAAGGTGCGTCACCGCGGCATCTACCTGCTGCCCAATCTGTTTACCACCGCCAACCTGTTTGCCGGTTTCTATTCCATCATCAGCTCGATGAGCGCGCAGAGCGCCCTGAGTGCCGGTGACCCGCGTGAGGCGAGCAAGTACTTCGCCTTTGCCGCCATCGCCATCTTCGTGGCCATGGTGCTCGACGGCCTGGATGGCCGCGTTGCGCGCATGACCAATACCCAGAGTGCCTTCGGCGCCGAGTACGACTCGCTGTCGGACATGGTTGCCTTCGGCGTGGCCCCGGCCTTGCTGGCCTTCGGCTGGGCGCTGGGTGACATGGGCAAGGTCGGCTGGATGGTCGCCTTCATCTATGTGGCCGGTGCAGCACTGCGCCTGGCACGCTTCAATACCCAGGTCGGCACCGCCGACAAGCGCTACTTCATTGGCCTGGCCAGCCCGGCTGCGGCAGGTGTGGTGGCGGGTACCGTGTGGGCGTTCAGCGACTACGGCATCCAGGGCTCCAAGCTGTCGTTCCTGGTGGCGCTGTTGGTAGCGGCTGCCGGCATGCTGATGGTCAGTAACATCAAGTACAACAGCTTCAAGGAGCTGGACCTCAAAGGTCGCGTACCGTTCGTGGCCATCCTGGCGGTGGTGCTGGTGTTTGCCGTGGTGTTCAGCGACCCACCGCGCATCCTGCTGCTGATCTTCCTCGCCTATGCTGCATCGGGGCCGATCCAGTTCCTGTTGAAGGCGCGCCGGCGCAAAGCGTAAAAATCGCTTAATGCTGGAATAACCCTCCGGCTCCATAGTCTTACTGGTACATCCGTTATCCAGTGCTATGGAGCCGCCCATGCTCATCAAGCTTCCCAGGTCTTCCGAGTGCAAGGCGTCGGAGATCACCCCCGAAGGCATCTACCTTTCCCGTCGCACCCTGCTGGGGGGCTCGTTGGCCGGCCTGGCGCTGGGTGCATTGCCGCGCATGGGGCTGGCGGCAGAGCCCAGTCGATATGCCGATGTCGAGGCAGGCAAGGCGCCAGGCTGGTTCAGTGACAAGCTTTCTTCTGCTCACTGGCAAGCTGTGACGGTGCCGGGGGAGGCGATCACGCCTTTCAAGGATGCCACCCACTACAACAACTTCTATGAGTTCGGCCCCGACAAGGCCGACCCGGCGGCTAATGGCGACAGCCTGCAGACCGAGCCGTGGTCGGTTGTAGTGGATGGTGAGGTCGGTAAGCCAGGCCGCTATGCGCTGGAAGACTTCGTTAAACCCTATCAGCTTGAAGAGCGCATCTACCGGTTGCGTTGCGTCGAAGCCTGGTCGATGGTCATTCCCTGGTTGGGCATTCCCTTGGCGCAGGTGCTCAAGCAGGTCGAACCGACTTCGAAGGCGCGCTACGTTCGCTTCGAGACATTGAAAGACCCGCAGCATATGCCGGGGCAGCGCTCCGGGTTCGCCCTGATCGACTGGCCTTATAGAGAGGGGTTGCGACTGGATGAGGCAATGCACCCGCTGGCGATCCTCGCGGTGGGCATGTACGGGCGGGTGTTGCCCAACCAGAATGGTGCGCCGTTGCGGTTGGTGGTGCCCTGGAAGTATGGCTTCAAGAGTATCAAGTCGATCGTGCGCATCAGCCTGGTGGCTGAACAGCCCGGCACCACTTGGCAAGGGTTGGCACCGGATGAGTATGGCTTTTATGCCAACGTGAACCCGACGGTCGACCACCCGCGCTGGACCCAGGCGCGTGAGCGGCGGTTGCCCAGCGGGTTGTTCAGCCCTAATGTGCGCGAAACACAAATGTTCAATGGCTACGCTGATGAAGTGGCTTCACTGTACAGCGGGCTAGATCTACGGAAGAACTATTGATGCGCTATCCCTGGTTTCGCCTGGCCATCTTCGTTGTGGGGTGCCTGTTCCCGGCGTGGTGGTTGTATGAGGCGGCGATGAATCTGCTGGGGCCGGACCCCGGCAAGATCATGATGGATCGTCTTGGGCTCGGGGCGCTCACCTTCCTGCTGGTGACCTTGAGCATGACCCCGCTACAGAGGCTGACAGGCTGGTCGGGCTGGGTCGTGGTGCGTCGGCAGCTGGGGCTCTGGGTGTTTGCTTACATCGCGCTGCACATCCTGGCCTACCTGTTCTTTATTCTGGGGCTGGATTGGTGGCAGCTGGCGGTGGAGCTGCGTAAGCGGCCTTACAATATTGTGGGGGCGCTGGGGTTCCTCGGCTTGCTGGCCTTGACGGTGACCTCGAATCGCTATAGCCAGAGGCGGTTGGGGGCCAGGTGGAAGAAGTTGCACCGGTTGGTGTACGTGATTCTTGGCTTAGGGTTGCTGCACTTTTTGTGGATCGTGCGCTCGGACCTCAGGGAGTGGGCGATCTATGCAGGGGTTGGCGCTCTACTGATGTTGCTGCGTATTCCGGCTATTACACGGGCTCTGCCCAAGTTCGCCCGTGGGCGGGGTAGGGCAGTATGAAACATTTCTGAAAATAAGGGTTGACGCGCTTTCGAATCCCCTTATAATGCGCCCCACTTCCAGCGACATCGGAACGAAAAACTCCTTGAGATTCAACGAGTTAAATAGTTAAGGTGAAGTTGAAAGGGCTACGATCGAATGATCGCAAGCGGTTGAAATGGTGGTTGACAGCGGTTTTAAACGCTGTATGATTCGCCTCCCGCTACGAGAGATCGCAGCGAGCCAAGTGTTTGAAGCTAAACGAGTTTCTCGCAAAAAACTTCAAAATAAACGCTTGACGGGCTCTGAGGAAAGCGTAGAATTTGCGCCTCGGTTGAGGCGAAAAGCTCTTAACCAAACGCTCTTTAACAAATCGAATCAAGCAATTCGTGTGGGTGCTTGTGAGTGCGGACTGATAGTCAAAAAGATTATCAGCATCACAAGTGACCATGCGAGAAATCACATAGTCATTTGAGATTGCTGAGCC
>NZ_JBICKA010000089.1:0-320 GCF_043103635.1 Pseudomonas sp. yb_9
GTACGACCGCCTTCACGGATAGCGAAGCGCAGACCGTCTTCCATTGCAATGGTCTTGATCAGGGTAACAGTCATCTGAATGTTGTCACCTGGCATTACCATTTCAACGCCTTCCGGCAGCTCGCAGTTACCGGTCACGTCAGTGGTACGGAAGTAGAACTGAGGACGGTAGCCTTTGAAGAACGGAGTGTGACGACCGCCTTCTTCCTTCGACAGAACGTAAACTTCTGCGGTGAACTTGGTGTGCGGCTTGACCGAACCTGGCTTGACCAGAACCTGACCACGCTCAACGTCGTCACGCTTGGTGCCACGCAGCAGAAC
>NZ_JBICKA010000008.1:0-27362 GCF_043103635.1 Pseudomonas sp. yb_9
AATGATTCAGGATGTTTACCCATGCACCACAACGACAGCCTCAAGAACTACCCCCAGGTACGGCAACTGGCAATTCACTCGCTGTTCGAGATCATCGAGCAGTCCAGCGAAGGCACGGTCATCGTTGACCGCAATGCACGTATCGTCTGGATGAACGAACGCTACGCCCGGCGCTTCGGCCTGGCCGATGCCGCCAGAGCCATCGGCCAGCCATGCGAGGCGGTGATCCCAGGCAGCCTGATGCGCGACGTGGTGAGCAATGGCCGGCCAATCCTGCTGGACATGCTCGACACCTCGAACGAGCCCCTGGTGGTGATGCGCCTGCCGATCCACGACGACCAGGGCGCACTGATCGGTGCCATCGGCTTTGCACTGTTCGACGAACTGCGCAGCCTGTCGCCACTGCTTAAACGCTACGCCAGCATGCAGCAGGAGCTGGCCTCGACCCGCTCGCAACTGCGCGCCCGACAAGCCAAGTACAGCTTCGCACAGTTCGTGGGGAGCAGCGCTGCCAGCCTGGAAGCCAAGCGCCGCGCCCGGCGCGGTGCGGGCAGCGATTCGCCGGTGTTGTTGCTGGGCGAAACCGGTACGGGCAAAGAGCTACTTGCCCATGCCATCCACGCGGCGTCGGCGCGGGCGCACAAAGCCTTCGTCAGCATCAACAGTGCAGCGATCCCTGAAACGCTGCTCGAAGCCGAATTTTTCGGCACCGCGCCGGGTGCGTTTACCGGCGCCGACCGCAAGGGCCGCAGTGGCAAGCTGCAGTTGGCCGAAGGCGGCACGCTGTTCCTCGACGAGATCGGCGACATGCCGCTAGCCCTGCAGAGCAAGCTGCTGCGCGTACTGCAGGAAAAGGAATACGAGCCGGTTGGCTCGAACCAGATGCTGCGCAGCGACGTGCGCATCATTGCCGCCACCTCCATCGACCTGCAGGCAGCCATGGCCCGTGGGGCGTTTCGCGCCGACCTGTATTACCGGCTGAATGTGCTGCCGATCGACGTGCCGCCGCTGCGGGAGCGTCTGGAGGATTTGCCAGCGCTGTGCGAGACCATACTGGGTGAACTGGGCAGCCAGTACGAGCTGGAGGCTGATGCGCAACAACTGCTGGCGCGGCATGCATGGCCTGGGAACATTCGCGAGCTGCGCAATGTGCTGGAGCGCGCGACATTGCTGGCGGATCAGCCACGGTTGGGGGTGGCGGACTTGCGTGCGGCATTGGGGCCGTTGAGCCCGATAGCGGCCGGGCCGGTGCGACAGACATACCGGGAGGCCTGCGAGGCATTCGAGCGCAAGTTGATTGGCGAGGCCCTCGCAGAATGCGAGGGCAATGTGTCGCAGGCTGCTCAGGCATTGGGGCTAGGACGGTCGACCCTGTACAAGAAGATGGTTGCACTTGGTCTCTGATTAGAGACTATAGTTTCCATGTTGAGACTATCGCGAGGGCTTTGCCCTTGTGCCTCGGCGGGACGCAACGCGAAACAAAAATCTCGAATTAGAGACAAATATTTCAAAACAAACAAAAAATACTTATAAATCAATATCTTATATTTTGGCACGATTCCCGCTATCTCCTGCACACCGATAAAAACAAGACTCACCCAGGAGACCCTCCCCGATGACCGTGCTCATCGCCCTCGCCGCTCTGGCCCTGCTGATGCTGGCTGCCTATCGCGGTTACAGCGTAATCCTCTTTGCCCCCATCGCCGCCCTCGGCGCCGTCCTGCTCACCGACCCCTCTGCCGTGGCCCCCGCGTTCACCGGGGTGTTCATGGAGAAAATGGTGGGCTTCATCAAACTCTACTTCCCGGTGTTCCTGCTGGGCGCTGTGTTTGGCAAGCTGATCGAACTGTCCGGCTTCTCCCGGTCGATCGTTGCCGCCGCCATCCGCCTGCTCGGCACCCGTCAAGCGATGCTGGTCATCGTGCTGGTCTGCGCCCTGCTCACTTACGGCGGTGTCTCGCTGTTCGTGGTGGTGTTCGCGGTGTACCCGTTCGCCGCCGAAATGTTCCGCCAGAGCAACATCCCCAAGCGCCTGATCCCGGCCACCATCGCCTTGGGTGCATTCTCTTTCACCATGGACGCCCTGCCGGGCACCCCACAAATTCAGAACATCATCCCCAGCACCTTCTTCAACACCACCGCCTGGGCGGCGCCATGGCTGGGCCTGATCGGCACGTTGTTCGTGTTCTTTACCGGCATGGCCTACTTGCAACGCCAACGCAACAAAGCCCAGCGTGCAGGTGAAGGCTATGGCACCGACTTGCGCAACGAACCGGAAACCGCTGCCGACCTGGCCCTGCCCAACCCCTGGCTGGCCCTGTCCCCGCTGATACTCGTGGGGGTAATGAACCTGTTGTTCACCCACTGGATCCCCCAGTGGTACGGCCCCAGCCACAGCCTGCAACTGCCCGGCATGAGCGCACCAGTGCAAAGCGACGTGGCCAAACTCACGGCCATCTGGGCAGTGCAGGCAGCATTGCTGGTGGGCATCCTGATGGTGCTGGTGTGTGCCTTTGGCGCCATCCGCACGCGCCTGGCAGAAGGCACCAAAAGCGCGGTGGGGGGTGCTTTGCTGGCGGCCATGAACACCGCTTCCGAATATGGCTTTGGTGCAGTGATCGCCTCGCTGCCAGGCTTTCTGGTGCTGGCCGATGCCCTGCGTGGCATCCCCAACCCGCTGGTCAACGAAGCCATCACCGTGACCTTGCTGGCCGGCATCACAGGCTCCGCTTCGGGCGGAATGAGCATCGCCCTGGCGGCCATGGGCGACACGTTCATCGCCGCCGCCCATGCCGCCAACATCCCGCTCGAAGTACTGCACCGGGTGGCCGCCATGGCCAGCGGTGGCATGGACACCCTGCCACACAACGGCGCGGTGATCACCTTGCTGGCGGTGACCGGCCTGACCCACCGCGAGGCCTACAAGGACATTTTCGGTATTACCCTGATCAAGACCCTGGCGGTGTTCGTGGTCATCGCCACCTTCTACGCCACCGGCATCGTCTAAGGAGCTATGCATGACCCTCAAAGGCAAGACTGCACTCGTCACCGGTTCTACCAGCGGCATCGGCCTGGGCATCTCCCAGGTGCTGGCCCGCGCGGGCGCCAATATCGTGCTCAACGGCTTTGGCGACCCGGCAGCGGCGCTGGCCGAGATCACCCGGCACGGGGTGAAAGCGGTTCACCACCCGGCCGACCTGTCGGACGTGGCCCAGATTGAAGCGTTGTTCGCACTGGCCGAACGCGAATTCGGTGGTGTCGACATTCTGGTCAACAATGCCGGCATCCAGCATGTAGCACCGGTGGAGCAGTTCCCGCAGGAAAGTTGGGACAAGATCATCGCCCTCAACCTGTCGGCCGTATTCCATGGCACGCGGCTGGCGCTGCCTGGCATGCGCGCGCGCAACTGGGGGCGCATCATCAACATCGCGTCGGTACATGGCCTGGTCGGTTCGACTGGCAAGGCAGCCTATGTGGCGGCCAAACATGGTGTGGTCGGCCTGACCAAGGTGGTCGGGCTGGAAACGGCCACCAGCAATGTCACCTGCAATGCCATCTGCCCAGGCTGGGTGCTGACCCCGCTGGTGCAGAAGCAGATCGACGACCGTGCTGCCAACGGTGGCGACCCGCTGCAGGCACAGCATGATCTGCTGGCCGAGAAGCAACCATCGCTGGCGTTCGTCACCCCCGAACACCTGGGTGAGCTGGTACTATTCTTGTGCAGCGAGGCCGCAAGCCAGGTTCGCGGCGCCGCCTGGAACGTCGATGGTGGCTGGTTGGCCCAATGACGGGCGGCCTGGGCCTGGCAGTGGTCTCGTATTCGATTATTTGCAAGGAGGCCTTATGCGCCCTACCCCGATGCCCGCGATTCTGGCCCTGACCCTGGCTGCCGCAGCCCCTGTGATGGCAGCCAGCCTGAAGGACGTCGCCCCCTACCCCGAGGCAGAAAAAGGCTTCACCCGGCAGGTGATTCACCTGCCGGCACAGGCTGATGAGTCGGCCTATAAACTGGAAATCCTCGCTGGCAAGACGCTGCAGGTGGACTGCAATCGCCAACGCCTGGGCGGCAACCTGGAAGAACGCACCCTGGAAGGCTGGGGCTACAATTACTACCGCCTGGACAAGGTCAGCGGCCCGGCCAGCACGCTGATGGCCTGCCCGGATGGCAAGAAGACTGAGGCCTTCGTGCCGGTGGTCGGTGACGGCTTCCTGCTGCGTTACAACAGCAAGCTGCCGGTAGTGCTGTATGTGCCCAAGGATGTCGAAGTGCGCTACCGCGTGTGGTCGGCATCGCAGGACGTGCAGAAGGCTAAAGTAGAATAAACAGCCTGCGCGGTCACTGTAGGAGCGGCTTCAGCCGCGAACACCGGCAACGCCGGTGCCATGCACCGCGCCGGCTTCTTCGCGGGTAAACCCGCTCCTACAGGGGACTTCCTTCATCTGCCCCACAGATGACAAGCCCGCGGTTGGCAGTAACGGGAGGAAACGCATGAACGATGTGCTCTGGCGCCCCTCCACGGCGCAGGTCAAGGCCAGCCGGATGGATGCCTTCCGCCGACGGGTCAACCTGCGCTACAACCTGCAACTCACCGACTACCAGGCGCTGCACCGCTGGAGCATCGAACAGCGGCCCGCCTTCTGGCAGACCCTTGCCGACTATTTCCACGTGCGCTGGCACACCCCGGCGAGCCAAATGCTGAGTGAAGGGCCACAAATGCCCGAAGCGCAGTGGTTCGCCAACGCCACCCTGAACTTCGCCGAACACCTGCTGCGCCGTCGCGACGACCGCCCGGCCGTTGTTTCCATACGCGAGGATGGCCACCGCCAGGCGCTCACCCACGCCCAGCTGGCCGCCCATGTAGCGGGGTTGCAAGCGGCGTTCAAGGCCGCAGGCATCGTCGCAGGCGACCGTGTGGCTGCCGTGATGCCCAATACCTGGCAAACACTGGTGGCCATGCTTGCCTGCACCAGCCTCGGCGCGATCTGGTCGACCTCTTCGCCCGAGTTCGGCGTGAATGGCATCATCGACCGTTTCGGCCAGATTACGCCCAAACTGCTGATCGTCTGTGCCGGCTATCAATACGCTGGAAAAGACATCGATCAGGTGGCCAAGGTCAACCATGTGTGCGAGCAGTTGCCAGGCCTAGAGCAGCTGATCGTAGTACCTCATACCCGTAGCGGCACTCGCCCCGACGAGTTCCACGCGGCCCGGGTGAGCCTGTGGGATGACGTCTACCAACCCGGTGGCGAGCCGCGTTTCACCCCGCTGCCGTTTGACCACCCGCTGTGCATTCTCTACTCCAGCGGCACCACCGGCGTGCCCAAGTGTATCGTCCACCGCGCCGGTGGCGTGTTGCTGCAGCACCTCAAGGAACACGGCCTGCACAACGACCTGAAAGCCGATGACGTGTTGTTCTACTACACCACCTGCGGTTGGATGATGTGGAACTGGCTGGCCAGCGGCCTGGCCATAGGCGCCACGCTGGTGCTGTACGACGGCTCGCCGTTCCACCCCGGACCCGAACGGCTGCTGGACTTGATCGACGCCGAGGGCATCCACGCCTTCGGGACCAGCGCCAAGTACCTGGCAGCGCTGGAGCAGGCGGGCCTTGAGCCTGCAGCCAGCCACAACCTGGCCAGCCTGCGGTTGCTGCTGTCCACCGGTTCGCCGCTGTCACCCCACAGCTATGACTACGTGTACAGCAAGATCAAGGCTGACCTGTGCCTGGCGTCCATGTCGGGCGGTACCGACATTGTCTCGTGCTTCGTGCTGGGCAACCCGACCCTGCCAGTGCGCCGTGGTGAAATCCAGTGCATGGGCCTGGGCATGGCGGTGGAAGTGTGGAATGAGCACGGCCAGCCGGTGCTGGACGAAAAAGGCGAGCTGGTGTGTACCCGCAACTTTCCCTGCATGCCGTTGGGGTTTTGGCACGACCCGGACGGCAGCCGCTATCACGACGCCTATTTCAGCCAGTACCCGGGGGTTTGGGCCCAAGGCGACTATGCCGAACAGCGCACCCATGGCGGCCTGGTGATTCACGGCCGCTCGGATGCCGTGCTCAACCCGGGCGGCGTGCGCATTGGCACGGCGGAGATCTACCGCCAGGTGGAGAAAGTCGAGCAGGTGCTGGAAAGCGTGGCCATCGGCCAGGACTGGAAAGGCGATGTGCGTGTGGTGCTGTTCGTACGCCTGCAAGACGGCCTGCAGCTCAATGAGGCCCTGCGCCAGCGCATTCGCCAGGTGATACGCCAATTCACCACCCCCCGCCATGTGCCGGCGGTGATTGCCCAGGTCAGTGACATACCACATACCATCAGCGGCAAGCTTGTGGAGTTGGCGGTTCGCAATGTGGTGCATGGCTTACCAGTGAAGAACACCGACGCGCTTGCCAACCCGCAAGCGCTGGAGCAGTTTCGAGATCGCGTGGAGTTGCGCGAGCAGGCATAATGCCGCCCTTTTTCCCCGAAGCACAGGTACCCCATGAAAGCCCAAGCCCGCCACATCCTGGTCAAGACCGCTGACGAAGCCGAAAAGCTCAAGCAGCGCATCGCCAACGGCGAGGCTTTCGACGTACTGGCCAAAAAGTTCTCCATTTGCCCGTCAGGCAAACGCGGTGGTGACTTGGGCGAAATCCGCCCGGGCCAGATGGTCGGTGCCATCGACCAGGTAATCTTCAAAAAGCCGCTGCGCGTGGTGCACGGGCCGATCAAGAGCAAGTTCGGCTACCACCTGGTGCAAACCTTCTACCGCGATTGATGGCAGCGGGCCACCTGACATTTTTGCCAGTTGTTCCGTCACCTTACAATACATACAACACAGGCAGGCCCGAAGCGACGCTTTAGGTAGTGGACCCTTCAATGGACACGGAAACCTGCCTATGCGCTGCCCTCGCCTGCTGCTGCCTGCCGCATTTCCCCTACTTACCCTGCCTTTGCTGGCTCACGCTGAATCCCTGACCGTTTCATCCGGTGACAATCTGGGTGCCCTCGTGCAGACGAATGCGGCCGACACGTTCACCATCGGCGGCGGCACAGTTCTGTCATTGCAGCAAGGCAATGGCCAAGACACGTACACCATGTCTGGCGGTACGTTGGGCTCGCTGAACCAGAGCGGTGACATGGACACGTTCACCATGACCGGCGGCACCATCGGCGGTGATATCAGCACCAGTAGCGGCCTAGACAAGATCACCCTCAGTGGTGGCACGCTCAAAGGTGAGATACGTGCCGGCAACGATAACGACATTTTTACCTGGTCGGGCGGGCGCATCGGCGGCCCGGTAAGAATGGGGCCAGGTGACGACCAAGGAAATATCATCGGTCTCGACTCGAAGACATTGGTCACTGACCTGGATGGGGGCCCCGGCAGCGATAGCCTGGTGTTCGAAAAAAGCCAAATAGACGGTGGCGCGCAGTACGTGAACTGGGAGGCCATAGGCCTGTTCGATGACAGCCGTCTCACGCTCGACGACACATTGACCCTCGGCGACGACGGCACCGGCACAGGTGCCCTGATCATCGATGACAGCAGCGCACTGCTGTCCCGTCAAGGCACGATCACCGCGAAGGGCAATGGCCAAAGCGCTTCAGTGCTGAATGCCGGGATGATAGACCTCAGCACGGGCAATGACGCCCAGGGCCGACTGACTATAAACGGCAATTACGAGGGCGATAACGGTCTGCTACGTGTCAACAGCGTACTTGCCGGTGACGATGCAGCGTCTGACCGACTTGTCGTCAGTCGGCCTGCATGGCGGCGTGCAATACACCGCCAACCTGGACAGCCGCCAGCAGGAAGCCAGCGGCGTGAACCTGGGCGTGCGCTGGCAGTTCTAGCGGCGTGCCGCCAGCAAGCCGAGGCCGGCGCAGCCCAGCAGGGAGGCGCTAACCCGGTTGAATAGGCGGCGCGGGCCAGGCTGGCTGAACCAACGCTGCATGTAGGCGCCCAGGCCTGAGTAAATGGCAATGGCCGCCCATTCCAGCAGCAGAAACAACACACCCAGCCACAGGAACTGCTCGCTCACCGGGGTGGCGCTACCGACCGAGACGAACTGCGGCAGGAAGGCGGTGAAGATCAGGATCGCCTTGGGGTTGCCGGCCGCCACCCAGAACTCCTGGCGTGCCAGGCGCCACGTGCCACTCGGGTGGTCACTTGCCACCACGGCTTCGCCCACCGGTGCGCGCCACAGTTGCCAGGCGATGTAGAACAGGTAGGCCGCACCCACCACCTTGATGGCCAGGAACAGGTATTCGCTGGTGTGCAGCACCACCGCCAGACCCATGGCCGCCAAGGCGATCATGCCGCTGAAGGCCAGGATACGCCCGCCACCCGCCACGCAGGCGGTGCGCAGGCCGTAGCGGCTGGCGTTATGAAGCGACAGCAGGTTGTTTGGCCCGGGCGCCATGTTCAGGGCGAAACAGGCGGGGATGAAAAGCAGCAGGCTAGAAAGGTCCATTCTTGTTTTCCTTTGGCAACAGGCGTCTATTTCGGCGGGTGCCGGGCCTTCCGGTCAAGTTACAGCCAGCGTGAAAAACTGTACGGGTGCGCGGCAACTGTTACCCTGCTGGCAAAACCGAGGACCTTGTGATGCCCCGCCCCCACACCGCGCTATGGCGCGACCCGGCACTTGCGCATGTGGAAAGTCGCCGCGCCTGCCATAGCCGGGCTTGCTACAAGGCCCACAGCCACCCCACGTTTTCCATCGGCGCGGTGGATGCTGGCCATAGCCATTTCACCGGGGCTGCCGAGGGGCAGGAACGCCTGACGCCCGGCACGCTGGTGTTTGTCCCGGCCCACCGCGTCCATGCCTGCAACCCCGCGCCCGGGCAAGCCTGGAGCTACCAGATGCTGCATGTGGACGCCGACTGGCTGACGCAGTTGCGGCTGGAGTCGGGGCTGAGCGGTGCCGGGGCAGGCGAACCGGCGCGTATCTGCCGGGCACCACAGGTGTATCGGCAATTCTGCGAGTTGAACAGTCTGTTGTTCTCCTGCGCCAGCAACGGTGAGAAGGATGCAGCGTTGATTGCCTTTCTGGGGGACCTGGACTACTCGGCCCAGCCGCCGCTATCTGCAGCCCCCGCCCTGGAGGCAAGCGCGCTGAGCGGGTTGGTCGCGCGCATCGAAGGCCAGGACCCGGCGCACTTGAGCCTGGGAGCACTGGCCCATCAGGCCGGGCTTGGGCGCTATCAGCTGATCCGTGCGTTTCGTGCGGCTACCGGGTTTACACCGCATGCCTACCTGCTCAATGCCCGGGTCAATCGCGGGCGCCAGCTGTTGGGTGAAGGGGCGGCGTTGGCGGAGGTGGCCTACCAGCTCGGGTTTGCCGATCAGAGCCACTTCCAGCGGGTGTTCAAGGCCCATGTGGGAGTGACGCCGGGGCAGTACCGAGGGCGCTGAAGGCCCGCCGCCTGGGCTTGCAATATTGTTCAATACGCCTCACAGGCCCTGCCGCAGACTGCGGTTTTCCGCAGAGCAGCCCCACCCATGCAACAGTTCCTGATCATCGCCCTCGCCCACTTCCTCGCGCTGCTATCACCTGGGCCGGACTTCTTCCTGGTGGCGCGCACCTCGATCAACAGCGGTTGGCGCATCGCCAGCGGTGCCTGCCTGGGCATCGCCCTGGCCAATGGCGCGTTCATCGCCATGGCGTTCACCGGCCTGTCGGTGCTGCAGGAAGGCAGCCTGCTGTTCACCGCCCTGCAACTGGCGGGGGCCAGCTACCTGCTGTACATCGGCGTGCTGTTTTTACGCCATGCCGGGCAAACCCGCCTGGGCGCAGTCGCGGGCGAGTCGGCGGTACCGGGTTGGTGGCGGGGCTTGGGCATGGGTTTGTTGTCCGGCATCCTCAACCCCAAGAACGCGCTGTTCTATGCCAGCCTGGCCAGCATGGTCGCCAGTGCCAACGACAGTTGGAAAACAGCGTACGCCTTGTGGATGTTCAGCATCGTGCTGCTCTGGGACTTGCTGGTTGCCGTGGCCATCGGTAACCGGCGGGTTCTGCGGCGTTTCGCCCGCAGCCTGCCGTGGCTGGAGCGGGCCTCGGGCGTCATGCTGGTGGCATTGTCGTTGGCGTTACTGCTGCATCTGGCGCGGGGCTGAGCAGTTTCAGCGTGCGCATGTCCATCAAGCTGAAGTGGCCGCTGGCCCAACCGCCGGTGTCCAGGTGCCAGACATTGCCCAGCAGCTTGGGCTCCAGCACCGGCGTGTGCCCCACCAACAAGGCGCGAAGGCCTTGCACCGGCTGGGTATTGCCTTCCTTCAGCCGCCGCCGCGACCACTGGCACACTTCCCGCACTTTGGGGTCGTCATCCAGTTCCAGCTCCAGCCAACGCCTCAAGGCTGCCCAATCGGCAAACGGGCTGTCGGCATGCAGCAGGCCTACCAGGCCATCTGCGCTTTCCACTTCTATCGCAATCGGCAACTGCTCAAAGCGCTCCACGTAGCGAAGTTGCTCGGCCCGCGGCAGGTCGAGGAACCAACTCCCACCCGCTGCACGGTACATCTCCAGGTCAAGCCGCCCCCCTCGCACGCGGGTGATTGCCAACGCCTCATGGTTGCCTTGCACCGCGTGAAACCATGGCTGCGCAAGCCATTCCAGAGCGGCCTCGCTGTGCGGCCCACGGTCGACCAGGTCACCCACGCTGAACAGGCGGTCCACGGCCGGGTCGAACCTTACCGCTTCCAGGCACTTCTCCAGCCGCTGGAAGTGGCCATGGATATCGCCCACCGCCAGGTCCCGCCCCCGGATGTTGGCAAGCAACCGCCGAAACCGTCCCATTACAATCTTCCTCTGCTGGTGGCGCCATGGCAGGCGTAAAATGGAAGCACTCCCACTCTACCCCGGAGGTGCATCATGCGTACCGCCCTCGTGTGTGCCGTGCTCATGGCGCTGTCACTCCACAGCATGGCACAAGGTGCCCCGCCCGCGCAGGTCGAGGTGCGTTTCGACCACCCGGAAAAATTCCGCGATGCCAGCCTGGACAGCCACGGTTATGAGCGCGGCGCCGATGACTATGTGATGAAAACCCTCACCCAGTACTTGCAGAAGCTCGGCCAACGCTACCTGCAACCGGGCCAGCAACTGGTCATCGACATCCGCGATATCGACCTGGCCGGGCGCTTCGAGCCTTGGCACAGCCAGGCCTACGATGTCCGCTTCATGCGCGAGATCACCTGGCCGACGATTGACCTGACCTACACCCTCAGCCAGCCGGGCAAACCCGCCCGGCAAGTGGAGGAGCGGGTCAGCGACAAGATGTACCTCAGCCGCCCGGGCCGGGTCGCCAGCAGCAGCGACCGCCTGTATGCCGAGAAGGCCATGCTCAACGACTGGTTCCGCCAACGCTTCGCCGCGCACCCGGCAACCTGAAAAACCCTTCACTGGTACAGGCGTTGGTGCCGGTAGTATGCTCGGCCCTTCAACCTGTACCAGGGAAGGGTTTAGATGAAACTGTGTGCCGTACAACTGGCGTCGCTCAAGGGCGATGTACCAGGCAACGTCCAACGTCACCTGGCCTGCATCGAGCAGGCGGCGGCGCTGGGTGCCGAGCTGGTGGTCTTCCCCGAACTCTCGCTGACGGGCTATGAGCCTACCCTGGCGCGCCAGGCCGCCCTGCCGGTCAGCTCCGCACGGCTGGACCCGCTGCAAGCCGCCTGTGACCGCTTGGGCATCACCGCTGCGGCTGGCTTGCCGTTGCCGACACCCGAAGGTATCCGCATCGGCATGCCGATTCTCAGCCCCATGGCTGCGCGCCAGGCCTATGCCAAACGGCGCCTGCATGAAGACGAGCTGCCTTACTTCACCCCGGGCGATCAGGCATTGCTGCTGCAGGTCGGTGAGCACCGAGTGGCACCGGCAATCTGCTACGAGTCGATGTTCATGGCGCACGCTGCCGCCGCCCGCGAGCACGGCGCCGACCTGTATCTGGTCAGTGTGGCGAAAACCGCCAAGGGCATCCGCGAAGGCTACCTGCATTACCCGGCAGTGGCGCGTGAACTGGGCATGCCGGTGCTGATGGCCAACTGCGTGGGGCCGGCCGACACGTTCATCGGCGCCGGCGGCTCGGCGGCGTGGGACAGCCAGGGACGCTTGCTGGCGAGCCTGGATGACCACAGTGAAGGGCTGATCCTGATGGACACTGGCAGCACCGGCGCCGTGGCCCTGCCCTTGGAACTACGCCCGGCATGATCTACCTGTTACTGGCGCTGCTGAGCTACGCCTGCACCTACTACCTGGTCGGCCTGCTCATCCAGGGCCAACTAGCCGATGTGGCCGAAGGCTTACGCCATAGGCCGGACGCGCCTACACCCGGCGAGTACCTGCGCGAGGTCAAGCCCCATGCACGACGGGCCCACCGGCATTACACCCTGATGGCCGGGTCGGTGTTGGCCATACTGGCCTGCGTGGTCGCCAGCTGGTTCAGCTGACGCGTTACAGGTCCAGTGCCAGGCTTTGCCGGCCCTCCAGCGCCAGCAGGTACTGCTTGGCCGCCAGGCCGCCGGCAAAGCCGGTGAGGCTGCCTGATGCACCGATCACGCGGTGGCACGGTGCGATAATCGAAATCGGGTTGCGGCCGTTGGCGGCGCCTACTGCGCGCACGGCGTTGGGGTTGCCGATCTGCCGGGCGATGTCACTGTAGCTCCGGGTTTCACCGAAGGGTATCGCCAACAACGCGGCCCATACCTGGCGCTGGAACTCGGTGCCGGCAAAATCCAGCGCCAGCTCGAAACGCTGCCGCTTACCCGCAAAGTACTCACCCAGCTGTCGTGCAGTTTCCCGCAGTACCGGGCACTCGTCGTCACGGTACAAGTCGCCGAGGCGAACGCGGTTTTCCCGCTCTTCTTCCCACAATACGGCTGCCAGGCACTCGCCGCGCGCCACCAAGGTCAAAGTGCCGACGGGCGACGACATGAGGGTGAATGCGCTGGACATAAGCGTTTACCTGCCTGTTTGCGATGGGCGTACTGTACGCATCCACAGCCCTGTGCGCATCCGCTTTGTTGCTCAGGTAATGGCACAACCGGCAATCCGCCGCGCTTCGGTGAGGTTGACCTTGGGGATCAGTTCGGCGGGAATGCGTGAGGTGGCCGACAGGTTGTAGACGTGAAAATGCGCGTTCACCACCTCCCGCGCCATCAGCGTCAGCGACGGCAGGATGCGGCTGTCCCAGTGCTGATCCAGCCCGCATGGCGAACAGTGGCCCTGCCCGTTTTCATAGAAACGCCCCACGGTCTGGTCAAGGTCCACCCCGACCAGCAGCACTTCTTCAAAGCCCAGGTGATACGCCAGCTGCAGGGCCACATAGGCCACTGTGCGGGCATCGAAAAAACCATGGGCCAGGTCTTTGCTGAAGGCAATCGAGCGGCTGCGCTTGCTCCACAGCGCGCGGTTGCACACGCAACTGTCACCATGGCCGCGCAAACCGTCCAGCAGGCCCGGTGTGTCGGCTTTGTGCAGGGCATAACACTCGGTACTCGCCGGCACATCGGCACCTTCGTACTGCTCGGGCCAGAGTGCCAGGCGTTTGCTGTCGCGCAAGGCAGTGGCAAACAAGGCCGGCTGCTGCTGGCTAAAGCTTTTGTCGGTGCACACGTAGAAGAAGGGATGGATACGGTGTTTGGCGGTCATGGCGACCGAGCCGTTCATGGCAATGATGGGCAAATGTGCGAACTCGCCCAACGGAAAATGCCTGGCAGAAGCGCCGGAGGCAAGGATCACCACGGGGCCCTGCTGGGTGTTGCGACACGCCTCGAAACTGGAGAACGCCCCGCGTTCAGCGCCTGGCTGCGACGGAAGTGTGTTCATCTTTGGCATCTTTGACCGGACAGTACAAACCACAATACTGATCCGTGTATATGCCGTGGCCGCTTTTACCTAACTTTACCTGGCTGAACATGAGCAAACCGCCTTCCCTTGCCTGGCGGGGATTCGGAACGCTTGCGCCCCTGGAAGGCGCAAGCCAAACCTAGATTTCAGCCTGGCGAATGCGCTTCTTGTCGATCTTGCCGACACTGGTCTTGGGGATCTCGTCCACACAGCGTAGCGGCCGTGGTATCGCCCATTTGTTCAGGTGCCCACTGTCGACATACGGCTGCAGGTGCCCTGGCCAATGCTGGCTGGTCCAGTTGCACACCGTCACAACAGACCACCAGAGCCAACGGTTGTTCCCCCTGTGGGTCAGGAATACCGATGACCGCCACCGAGGCGACGGACGGGTGTTGGCTGATGAGATTTCCAGCGCCACCGAACTCACCCACTGGCCACCGCCTTCCGGAGCAAATAGGCGGCAAACCTGATGCCGAGTCCGAACGCACCGTCGTACCCGGCACGTGCTTCGACTACGTGCTGTCCAAGGCCGGAAGCCGGCAACCCTACAGCGTCAGCTTCGACGGCAACGGCAAAGTGGACAAGACCGCCTTCATGACCTGCGCCGAGTGGAGCAATGCCCAGCACAAGGCCCGCCTGCCCAGCATGGGCGGTTCCAGCGGCTCGGGCTACTGACTCAGTCCAGGCATTCTCGGGCAGCCTGGCGCAATTTGTCGCCCGACAGGAAGCTGCCCTTGTAGAACGTCGCGCGGCTGCCATCGCGAGAATCGACCACGTCCAGCACATCGTCGCTCGCTACGGCACTGGGCGCCGTCAGCCGATAACCGTGGGCGATCGACTTCTGCGTAGCCTGGGGCGCCAGTGCCTGCCACTTTGGCAGGACACAGGCGGCGTACTGCTGCGGCGATTTCTTGGTCAGTTTACTGGCCGTGGGTTTGCCGGGGGTTGCGCAGCCGGCAAGGCTGGCAACTAACGCAGAAGTGATAAAGATACGAAAGGTAGGCATTTTCAATTGGCCATTAGGGATACGCTGCATTCTAACGGGGGTGGCGCCGAGTTACTAATCAACCAAGGTCTGGCTGCAGGTTCTCGCGCAATTGACACAGCAATAGCGCGCTGCTGGATGAGCGCCAGACAGGGATCGACGGTAAGCACCTGACAATTCTGCCAGTAGCGTGAGCAGGTGGAGGCTGCAACAGTAAAGGGGTCAACCCACACGTCGGCAAGGAGTTACGCAATGCAAAATAATGCCAACAAAACACTTCTTTTCTATCAGAATGGCAAACTCATCACCCTTAAAACCGGAGAACAGAACCGTAGCATTTTTCGCCACTCGGACCTGCCACTTGCCGAGCAACAATCAGACGGTATCCAGTCCGTCGGATTGTTGGTAACGGACGATAAAGGTTCGGTACTGCAGGTGGACACAGACAGCTGAAAAACCCGGGGCCTCTCCGACGCCCCAGCCAGCATCGCGTAAGCTCTTCCGGGTTTGGGCGAGAAAGCGCCTTCTATAAATCGGTTGCGTTTCACCCTGCCCTGCGGCGATGCTCACAGGCCCGTTGAAGCAACTGACAAGGAAGGCCTTTAACACCATGGAAACGCTTCATAGCATCAAGTCAGACCTGGTCAGAACAGCCGATCACCTGGACCAACTCAGTCAGGCCATGAGTGGTCACGCCAGGTTCATGGCGGCGCGTGGTAGCTCGCTAAACGAGGTGGATGTTGCTGCGCACATCAGGTCCATCGATGTGGTTGCGGACGAGCTGCGCTCTGTCGCCGCAAGAATCGACGACATGGAAGGCGCTTGTTGAATGAATTCAAAGCCCGTAAATCGCCTTGGCTTGCCTGGCTAATCCATGCCTGACCTTGACGACATACCCGGTCAGGGTGCCAGCCCCCCCCGAACGCGGGTCAGGGTTTGGTTCCCCGGTACAGCACGATGGCCGCTACATCGAGGGCCAGCACGCTGGCGACAAACAGAAACATGGCATACAGGTCTTCAGGAAGCATTGCCGTATCCCCCAAATGCGCCGGTTTGAAAGGGTACGAGCAATATCCGTTCCAGTCGGCGCATCAGGTACCCGGGCAGCGACTCAGCTGAACTTGAGCTTCACCACTTTGCTCAGCGCCCAACCACCGAAGACGTAGAACGCATCCAGGTAGAGGCGCCCTGCATAGTTGGGCAACGGCGCGTTATTCAACAACACATCCGGGTCGGGCGCAGGGGGAAACAGCGCATAAAAACCGTTGGGCAGCACCGCCAGCGCCAGCAGCAACACATAAGTCGAGGCTTGCAGCAGGGTCGCGCGACTGCTGGATCTGGCGGACCACTTCAAGCCGTAGTACGCAACCAGGCCTGCAACGGGCAACACCCAGAAATGCGTCGGGATCCCAATGAACATTTCGGCGACAACGCTTCTTGCTTGCACCCGCGATTCTCCTTCCAAATAGGCGGATTATTGCGGCCGTGGCCCGCAAATGCAAAAAGCCCGCTCTCGACAGCGGGCTTTTTGTGTTTTCCGGTGCTAACAATCACGCCTTGGAACACATCAGTGCGGCATCCAGCAACCTGCCATGGTCGTACCAGGCATCACGTTGATAAGCCGTGAACTGGCGCTGAGGTCCCGTGCCCCGCAACTCTACAAGCCCCTGCGCCTTGTCGGGGTCGGTGCTTTCGATGAACAGCCTGAGCGCATTATCGCCCTGGACTTCGTAGGTTTTCACATTGCCTTGAAGTTCGTCTTTGACGCACCCCAGATACACCGGTGGGCTTTTCGCGGTACTGCCAACGGTATAATCGTGGCTGTCACGCACATCAGGGTTTTGTGCGCAGCCTGCCATGAACACCGTAGCGAACCCGGACACAACTATTGCAATTGCGCCTGCTAGCGATCTTGAGCTCTTCACGCGACACACTCCTGTTGCCCCATGAGAAACAGGTAAAGTTTTTACCGGCCAGCCGCCCTGTTTTGGTTATCGTGTGCCCATGTTACTGCTGGAAGGCAACCCGGTGTCAGGCTTATTGGCTATATGGACCTCGGGGCGCCCCTCGCGCCCGCCATCAGTAGCGACGATATTCCTGCCTGCCATGATCACCGTCGTGATAATGGCGATGATGCCGCCCGTCATGCCAGTATGGCCAGCAGCCACTGAGCAGCAGCAAACCGGACAACACCACAACCCATGCAGTCTTGCGTTTCATGTGCGTACCTCCGACAAGCGAAGCCAAGGCTTGCTTACGTTGGACCGCACTCAATCGGGATGTTCAGGCAGGCGCAAGCTGCTGGTCAGCTTCCCCGACAGGTTTCATGTAGCGGCTGGCCCCGATTACGCGTATGGCGTGCCCCACAACCGGGGTCAGGATATGGCATTGAGAAACACATAAGTCGCCGCCAGATCCAGTACCAGCACAGCCACCACGCTGAAAATCATGTAATAGCGGTCATCCTGAGTCATTTCTGCGTACCCCGCATGATCAATGTCTCAGGGCTTCAGCAATTCCTGTTCCAGCGCAGAGGTAAAGCCATGCAACGTGAGGAACAAGGGTAAGGCAGTGGTAACGCCGATAATTCACGAAAACACTCAGGGTCAGCTAGAGTTTTATTGTGGCCAAGCACCGCGAGATAACGATCATGCTAAAACAAGAAGCAGACGACGTGATTGAGCGTATACGGGACGAACTGAAAAGGCACGGTGTGCTGATCGGCTACGACCCGGAATTTACCAGTGCAGAATTCGGGTGCGACCTAGACCACCACATTGCTCAGGTCAGAGAAGATCCGAACAGCCATGTGTTGCGGATTGCGATACATGACGAAGGCTTGTGGGCCCAGCTCCGGCAGGGGACGGTCTATCGCTGCGTGGTCAGTGATTGCCGGGGGAAGCTCTTCGGCATTCCGATTGCGATAGAGCCGAGGACCGATGCGTCCTACACCATTCAGTACAAGCTCTGAAGCGCCCGGTGGGTAGCCTGCCTGGCAGATTACCCCTGCCTGCAGACCGAAGGCTGGACTATTCCGAAGCCACATCTCGGGTCGCAGTATGGGCGTACCCATCAATAACTTGACGCGCTCGGTCAATGCCCCAGGCCAGCGACCGGTACATCGATTCGCCGGGCCTGGCGCTGTAAGCCTCTTCATGCAGTGCCATGCCGGAGCGTGCGTAGACCCCTAGAAAAAGCTGGGTGCCGCCGGTGCGCGATAGTCTCACCTGGACATCGATGAAGGTCCCGTCGTACAGCGTTTCTTCGTGAAATTGGTGGTGAAGCGTGGGGTCTGACCAAGCCCAGTACACGCCGCCTCGTCTTCGCATGATATTCTCCTACCCCGCCGGTGGCTATTTTGGTAAACCAGAATGGGCAGGCCAGTCATTTGTAATTAGGCCTATCCAACTAGCTTGACCACCGCTCACGAACAAAAGCTCCATTTTTCTTTGTGTTCATCGACACATGATGATTGGCCTTACCGGACGGCTCGAAGGCTCAACATTTGACCGTCCACAGTTGGTCAATTCGCGTCGTATAGGATTGACTCATCATCTCCCTCCTCATACCCCAGTCCGGTGTAGCCGGCACGCTGGCGACGCGCATTGTCCCCCTCCCCCAACGGACGTTGATGTCATCCATCACCTGCATCAGTCGGTCACATGCCACCGATTGCTTCAACGCAAACAAGTCCTCTGAAAACTCACCTGGCTGCCGCAGGTCCACCAGGAGAACCTCGGCCTTGCTGTAGCGAAACCCTGGCCGGAAGATCCGCTCGACCGCTTCGGTAGCCAGTCGGGTCATCAGTAGCGTGTCGGAAGTCGGGTATGGCAGTTCTACCAATGCGCCCTGGGCGTGGTGTGGCTCGTCCGGGTTGAACATGCCGGTGCGGACGCTCACGCGCATACGCTTGCATACCGAGCCCTGGGCCCGAAGCTTTTCTGCAGCCCGGCGAACGTAGGTGGCCACTGCCTGTTTGATGGGCGCCAGCTCAGTGAGGCGCTTGCCGAACATCCGGCTGCAGCAGATCTCCTGTTTCGCAGGCTCGGCCTCGTCCAGCTCCAGGCATGGCGTGCCCGACAGTTCGCGGGCAGTCTTCTCGACCACCACACTGAATTTCTGCCGCAGCGTCCAGGCATCAGCCCTGGCCAGATCCATCGCCGTGTAAATGCCCATCGCTTCGAGGTGGGCAGTCATACGGCGGCCCACGCCCCACACCTCTTTCACTTCAGTATTGCGCAGCACCCAATCGCGCTTGAACGGATCGGTAATGTCGACCACCCCGCCAGTCTGCGCCTGCAGGCGCTTGGCGGTTTGGTTGGCCAGCTTGGCGAGCGTCTTGGTGCCGGCGATCCCGACACCCACCGGGATACCGGTGCACTGAAAGATTCTGGACCGAAGTCTGCGCCCGAACTGGGTCAGGTTTTCCGGAATACCGGACAATTCAGCGAAGCATTCGTCGATGCTGTAAATCTCGGTGGCCGGCACCATCGATTCGATCAGGGTCATGACACGCTCACTCATGTCGCCGTACAGCGCATAGTTACTGCTGAAAGCCTTGATGCCATGGCGGCGTAGCTTGTCCTTCGCCAGGAAGTACGGCTCGCCCATCTTCACAAAGGGCTTCGCGTCGTATGACCTGGCGATCACGCAGCCGTCGTTGTTGCTCAACACGACAATCGGGGTCTTGGCCAGGTCGGGCCGAAAGACGCGCTCGCAGCTCGCGTAGAACGCGTTGCAATCGATCAGCGCGAAGACCTGGTCACTGCGCATGGTCGCGAACGCTGTAACGGACAACGCCCCAAACGAGGAGCTCATCGCCTTCCATGATGTACCGGGGTGGATATGCCGGGTTCTCCGACTTGAGAATCACCACCCCTTCACGGCGGTGCAGGCGCTTGCAAACGGGCTCGCTGTTGACCGCAGCGATGACAATGTCCCCATGCTTCGCTTCACGCCCGCGGTCTACGATGACGATGTCACCCGAGTAGATCCCTGCCCCTTGCATGCTGTCGCCCTCCACTTTCACCAGATACACATGGGGGGCGCGGAGGTCGAATAGCTCATCAAGGGAGATATGGCCTTCCAGATGGTCCGCTGCGGGTGAGGGGAAACCGGCCGGAACGTGAAACGAATACAGAGGTAGCCGTTCGGTTCCGCCGGTTGGCGTGCCCAAAAATGTGATGGTCATGGTGGAAGGTCCAATGCAAGCTGTATGCATATACAGTAGATCTGGCATCGGCTGCCCGGTCAATCCTGACCGTTAAAATTCTGACGGGCGAGAGGTGGAAAATGTGCGGACGGTACTCGATCTACGCGTCGATGGATCACTACTTGCGCCAGCTATCATTGGATCTGGTCGTGATAAATGGCTATGACCACGAGCCTATAAACCGATACAACGTGGCGCCATCGACCCGAGTCGAGGTCATTCGCCAGATTGGTGATGAGCTGACTGTGGATAGGGTCAAGTGGGGATGGTCGCCGTTATGGGCGAAGGGGAAACGTGCTGATCCAATCAATGCTCGGGCCGAGACAGTGGTGACGGGAAAGTTCTTCAAGGGGTTGTGGCCAGGTGGCAGGGCTTTAGCGCCTGCCAATGGCTGGTTCGAATGGATAACTGACCCAACAGAGCCAAAGCGAAAGCAGCCGTATTACATCACGGGCGCCGACGGAGCCCCGCTTTACTTCGCCGCACTTGCTGAAGTGCACCAGAGCCTCGAACCGGATGAGCGCGACGGGTTCGTGATCATCACAGCGCCGGCGGACCAGGGGCTGATCGACATCCACGACAGAAAACCCTTAGTGCTCACGCCACAGACCGCTCTGGAGTGGTTGGCCCCTACCACATCGCCTGAGCGCGCTGCCGCGATCGTGGAGACGGGATGCCGCCAAACTGAGGATTTCAGATGGTATCCGGTGAGCAAGGCAGTGGGGAATGTACGCAATCAGGGCGCCGAGTTGATAAGGCCGATTCGGTGAAGGGGCGGCAAATCCTTTCCGCGGGTGCACCAGCCCTTCGGAGGGCAGCTTACAACTCGAAGCTGGCGGCGACGGAGTGCGTAAAAACTAGCGACTGGCAGTCGACCTTTCTAGCCAGTCAGCACGCGTCATTTCCCTAGGTCATCAAGCCCTAGCCGCAGGTTTGAGTCGGAAGCTGACGCCCATACGGTTGAACGCATTCATTGCGGCAATCGCCGCTGTCAGGTCAACAAGATCCTTTTCAACAAACATCGCCGATGCGGCTGCATAAGCTTCGTCGGATACCTGTGTCTCGCTTACCCTGGTGACTTCTTCCGCCCAAGCCAGTGCTGAGCGCTCCTGATCCGAGAACAAATATTGCGCTTCATGCCATACCGGCACTAACAGCACCTTGTCCACTGACATACCTGCTTTTATCAGATCACGTGAGTGAAGATCAATGCAATGAGCGCAGCCGTTGATTTGAGACACTCTGAGAAACACGAGGTGGATCAACGAGGCTGGCAAATTTGTCGCGGTGGTCACGAAATGATGCACGCCGCCGAGGGCCTTAGCTGCACCAGGCGAAGCTTCAAACCAATTGAGACGATTCATGATTTCTTTTCCTTTGTATGAGCGATGAAGAGCGTGGCCGCTTGTTGGCATACGGCCCAGTTGAGATGCAAACCTAAACACTTGGAGTAGATGTCGGCCCTGAAGCGGACTTTAGACATGATCCACTCGACGGCTATGCCTAACAAAGTACGCCTGCACATCACCGTACCCTGTTGCCCTTCCAGTATTCAGTGACTCCACCCCCTTGGCGGTACCTTCAACGGTGAAGTAATGCACCTGAGTGAGACCGATGGTGGCAAGGACGGCGGACAGGTAGGGGCGCAGAAAGTCCGGTTGACGGGCCTGTGGGCCGTTGATGTAGCCCCCGCTAGCGATTGCGACGTAAACCGGACGATCCGTCAGATTTCCGACTTTGCCTTTGGCGGTGCCCACAAACGTTTTGCCCACGCGTACCACATGGTCGATCCACATCTTGAGTGGAGCGGGCACGCTGTAGTTGTGCATCGGCGTGGCAATCAGCAGTACGTCGCATGCTTGCAGTTGGTCGATCAATTCGTTGGAACGGCTCAACGTACTGTCCCGCCCACTTGCCGTGACTACGCGTTGATTCGCTAATGCCTGGGCGTAAGGGGCATCGACTGGGGCCATGGTGTTGAGGTCTAAATCGGTCAACTGGATACCCCTTCTGCCGGCCTCGGTGGCCAAGGCGAACAGGATCTGCTGGGACAGCTTCAGACTTTCCGAAGCCTCTGCATTGGGGCTGGTGACCAGGCGAAGAATGCGCAAAGGAGCAAGTGGCTGTTGGGACGATGTCATGAGGTTTGCCTCCTTGGATGTGCATGCGGGTTATGGCGTATCGAACTGTTTTTGAAAGCGCAGTGCACCCGTCAACATGCCTTCACGGAAGTAGAAACGTTGCGCGCGGGCGTTGGCCAAACCCGTGTCGAGCACCAGCCGTGCACAACCGCTGGCGCGCGCCAGTCGTTCCAGAGCTTGCAATAAGCGCGATCCCCACTGGCTACCCCGCTGAGCCTCGGCGGTTACAAGGTCATCGACATACAGGAATGCGCCGTAGACCAGGTTTTCCTGAAAGCGGTAACTAGCCAGTGCTACAAGAACGCCTGCGTCATAAGCGCCAATCAGGCGATAGCCTTCAAGGCGCATACGCTCGATGCGGCTGACGAAGTCGGCTTCGCTCGTCAGATGAGGGCGCAATTGATGCATTACCGGGAATGCGCTGCACAGGTCATGGGTGCTGTCCAAGGGACGCAGGGCGGTATCGGCCAGGTCGAGCACGCTGGGTATGAAGTTGTGCAAAGGGAATTTCATGGGAGTTGCCCTCATCAGTAGGTGATGGAGCTATATTGGACTACCATTGACCCACTTGATTGATCCAAGAAATGGGATATGAACTAGGCCATGATGACCTCCCCCAAGCCGCCTTTTGCTCCCTTGGAAGAGCAGTCCGCCTTGCCCCTGTATCGTCAACTGTACGACCGCGTGCTGGCCGCCGTTGCCGCTGGCACGTTGTCCCCCGGTGACCGCTTGCCGTCGGCGCGCGCCATGGCTAAGGAGCTGGGGGTGGCACGTGGCACCGTCGAACTGGCCTATTCGCTGATGGCCAGCGAAGGGTACCTCCTGGCGCTCGGGCAGAAAGGCACCGTAATCAATCCTGAACTGCAGAAGCCTGTGTCAGCGGCCACCGTATTGCCAGTCAGCAGCCAAGTGATCGAAGACGCGCCTGATTCGCTCTGGCGTCCACCGCAGCTGTTGCCGTTCCAGATGGGGGTACCGGCGCTGGATGCATTTCCGCGCAAGATATGGGCGCGTCTCGGTGCTCGGTATCTCCGTGGGATGCGTCTGGGAGATCTGGACTATCCAGCACCCCACGGCCTAGCAGCGTTGCGCAGCGCCATTGCTTCGTATCTGCAGGTGTCCCGAGGTATCGATTGCGGTGCCCATCAGGTGTTTATCACCAGCGGTTGGCGCAATAGCCTGTCCTTAGTCGCACATACCCTGTTGCAGCCAGGCGAGTGTGCCTGGGTGGAAGACCCGGGCTATCCCACTACGCGCCAGGTGCTCCGCCAGTTCGGCCTGGACCTGGAAGCGGTGCCGGTTGATGCAGAAGGCATGAACGTAGAACACGCCATCGCGGGCTCTCGGGCTGCTCAAGTCGTCATGGTGACACCAGGGCATCAGAGCCCGCTGTCGATGGCACTGTCGCTGCCACGCCGACAACTGCTACTCGATTGGGCTGCCCGCACCGGTGGCTGGATTGTCGAGGACGATTACGACGGCGAGTACCGCTACGTCAGCCGTCCACTTCCAGCGCTGGCCAGCTTGGATCGCCATGGGCGCGTGCTGTATGCCGGCACCTTCAGCAAGGTGCTGTTTCCCGGTATTCGCCTGGCTTATCTGGTGGTGCCGCAGGCGCAGGTGGCAGCGTTCGAGCGCGTCGGACGGGCCTTGTTTGCTGCCGGGTCACCGTCAATTACCCAGGCTTTGGTGGCGGAGTTCGTTGCCGAGGGACACTTCGCTCGGCATATCCAACGTATGCGCCGCCTCTACAACGAGCGACGGGCATTGACCATCGAAGCACTGGAGCGGAGTTTGCCGAAGGGTATGCAGGTGGAACGCTCGCCAGGCGGTATGCACCTGGTACTACGTTTACCGGAGGACGTAAGCGACACCGCCCTGGCCGAGCAGGTGCTGGCGAGGGGCATGTCGGTACAAGCGTTGTCGCGCTGGGCTGCCTCATCGCAGCGTCAGTCAGGTCTGCTCTTGAGTTTTACCAACTGCGCCACGACTGCTCCAGGCGAGCAGCTTGGCGCGTTGATCAGCAAGTTACTCAATTGAGGTTGGCCTTGTTCAGGCCGAAGAGTTCATCGGACGAGCCCGGGATCGCCTGGAAAGCCACATTGAGGCGATTCCAGCCATTGATGGCGACGATCAGGAACGACAAATCCGACAGCTCCTGCTCGGAAAACTGCTCACGCGCACTCGCGTACAGGCTGTTGGAGATACCATGAGGCGGCAGTTGGGTCAGGGCTTCAGTCCACTCCAGCGCCGCCCGCTCTGCTGGCGAAAACAGCTGTGACTCACGCCAGACGGCCACGTGGTGAAGACGCAGCTCGCGCTCGCCATGGATCTTGGCCTCTTTCACATGCATATCCACGCAGAATGAACAGCCGTTGAGCTGCGAAGCGCGCAACATGATCAGGTGGGCAAGATCGGCCAGTAGCGGCTTCTTGCTCAGTTGCAGGGTGAGCTCCACCAGTTTGTTGGACGCTTGGGGAGACAGTTTGAAGTAATCAAGGCGGTTGTTCATGGGGTAGTTGCTCGTAGTGGGTGGATGGTTGTTGGAGCCCACTGTAGCAACGCTTGGAATAGCCCCACAGGGCCAAGATGGTAGCTTCGAACTAGGCCATATCTGTATCGAAGTGCGCCATGATCACCTATCGAGCGATAGGGTCGAAGGGGCGCAATGGGCCGTTTATTGGCCTCCGCGAATGGCCGCAATGGGTCGAAAGCAGCCATTCACGACCGGCCACTAACGCCCCTAGACGGTGGGCGCATCGAGCGGCTCAAGCTGCATATACATCCTCAATCAGAGCCCACAGCCTAGCCGCCTCGGCAAACTCGAGCATGTCGGCCAATTGGCCCGCATCAACGTCCCCGCGTCGGTGCGCAGAAATAGCGAGCTCGGCAAGTACCCCGGCTCGGCCATCCGGATCGGTTATCAGAGCGTGCTGGTCATTGAGTTCGGCCAGCCAGGCCGACGGCAAGCTCAACATTTAACCGTCCACAGCTGATCGATACGCGTTGTGTAGGATTGGCTCATCATCTCCCTCCTCATCCCCCAGTCCGGTGTCGCCGGCACGCTGGCGGCTCGCATTGTCCCCCTCCCCCAGCGCTCGTTGATGTCATCCATCACCTGCATCAGTCGGTCACATGCCACCGATTGCTTGAGCGCAAACAAGTCCTCTGAAAATTCACCTGGTTGGCCATGCACGCGGAGATCAACGACAGCGACCCCATGCGCCGCGATCGCCGCGCGCCGGAGCGCCGCACCGCCCAATTTCGAATCGTTCGCAAGGCCGAAGCCTTGGAACTCCACGCCTGACCACCCGAGGATCAACCATGCAGACAGCAATGCACCCTGCTTTCGAGCAGAAGCTTGCCGTGCTCGCGGCCCTGCTCGAGCGCAGCAAGTCAGTGAGGGCCGAGGCCCATGCCAAGGTCAGCCAAACCGCCCCTCGCTACCAGGCGTGCGGCAAAGGCGCAACGTGGGATGTCGTTGAAATCGCCACCGGCGCCGTCCAGGGCTTTGCCTTCAGCTACCGCACCGCAATGCGGTTTGTGGATGTGATGGAGGCAGGCGCTGCGAGCAAAAGAGGTGGCCCGCAATGATCGGGCAATCGAACAGCCGAGACCAGATTCTGGCTCAGCTCAATGCCAGCATCGACAACTTCTTCGGCAGCGGTGGCTCCGTTGAAACCCTGCCCGGGTTCGAGTACGTGCCACACCGGCCTCATCGCGACCTTGAGCCAAAGCGTGCATCGGTAGCCGCCCCACCCAACAAACGAGTGGAGGCGCGCCTGAAAAAGCTCGATGAGCTCCGCGAGCTGGCAAAGACCATGACCTACAAGGAGGCCATGGCTCACACCGGCCTCGTCCAGGCGACTCTCGTTCGCGCGGCATCACAAGGCAACTTCAAGTTCCAGCGTGACCCCAACTACGGGAAAAGCAACCTGGGCAAAAAGCTCAGCGACCCCGTTGAAGACAGGTCGAAGGCAGAGAAGATCGTCGCCTACCGCAATGTCGGAATGTCCAGGGTAGACGTTGTGCGTGAGCTGAACATTTCCTTCAAGCAGCTCGGCCGACTGATCCGAGAGTTTGAAATCGACTTCCCGACTACTGCCGAGAAGCGAGCGAAGAGAAACGCATGAACCGCATCACCGCGCGCGTCCGGCATGGATTTTGCCGTGCACCACTGAAAACCACGCGATTGCGAAGTGATCGCCGGCAGTCTCCGGGGAGTAGGTGCTGCGGCTCTTGCCGGATCGGACCCAAGCCACATAGTCGCGCCGGGCCTGCGTCAGCTTGGCAAGCAAGGTTTCGTAGGCGTACATCGCGATCTGGGGTGCTGGCGTGACGCCTACAAACAAGGCCCGTTCAACCATGCGCCCGGAGGTGTCGCACCAGTGGCGATATGAGAGAGGTCGGCAGCCAAACACCCTGGCCACGATCCCGCTTAGGTGGCGATCCCAGGTTGGCCGGCGGTTCGCCCTAGACTTCTCCGACTGGACCTCGTCCACATCGCTCAGGCGCACATCCAGCTCGGTGAGTCGATACTCGCGCATCAGCGCTTGGGCCTGGCGCATTGCAGTGGCCGCCTCGTTCTCGTTCGAGCTTTTGGACAGGGCCAGGCAGCGCTTGATCTTGCGGATGACCCGCTCGAGCTTGCTCTCGTCGTGCTGTTGTTCGGGCATGTTGTGGTCCTTGCGTGCAGGCGCCGCCCTCCCGGGGAGGCGTTATCGTTGAATAGGGGAAGGCGCTGGCGGGCAGCGCTGAATTGAGCTATTGCTTCGATCTCGGTCAATCCACTCAAGGAGCGTGAGATGAAGCGACTAATGATTGGTGCTTTGCTGGCGGTGTCTGGCGCTGCCCAGGCTGGGATTCCACTGCTGAACGCGACGTGCCCAGGAAACATTGAGGTACACGCCGACAAGGGCGGCCCGATTTACATCAATGGCAAGGAAGGCAAGCTGAAGAAGTTCAACGAGAACTACTTCGAAGCCAAAGGCAGCGGGGTGACAATCTCGCTGTCGATCAACCCGGACGGCTCACCTGATGTCTCGTATACCGGGAAGAACCGGGCCAACGGGATTTGCCAGGTGAAAAGCGAAGGCTCCTGAGGCGCTGTCGGGCAGCGCTGAAGGATCAGGCTCGACTCAGGAATTCCTGGCACCTGCAGTTGAGGTTTGAGCAGTGGCTTTGGCCAACCCAGTCAG
>NZ_JBICKA010000090.1:0-6280 GCF_043103635.1 Pseudomonas sp. yb_9
GTCATAAACGGAGGGCGAGGACTCACGGCCACTACCTGCCACTGACCTGAGTCATTGGGCCTTATCGTGAGTCAAAGCTTGCAGCGTTGACAGTTGCGACAGAAAAGCATTATTGCGAGCAGTTATAATTTCATTGATCGCCACAACTTCGTCATGATATTCCTTGCGAGTGCTATTAAGTACACTGCGCGACCAGTTATTAGTCGCATCATCTAACGCCTCCTGCAAGGGCTGCATATCTTGCTTATGTGCAGCCTGCATCAAATTTACCTGATCAAGAATGAGAGCTATCGAACTTTTCTTGGCATTAGCAGCCTCAAGCTCTTTCGAGGCCCACATATACCCCGCGCCCCCACCAACAGTTGCAATCAAGCCAAAAAACCCTAGAAAAACAATGGATTGAACAAATGTTCTGCCGCTATTATTCACAATGATTCTATAGCTAAGTAGCACCACAAGACCCAAGAAACCGAGATATCCATATTGCAGAAAAGTAGACATCCAACACATTCCTTTTTAGCAGTTCGAGAGCAATTTCAGGTTCGGTAGTTTCATCGAAACTGCAAGCCGCGGTATTCTACCAAAACTCACAGATCTAGTCTCCGCGGAGTCTAGAGCAGCCATTTGCGGAATGCTCGCTACCTTTTGCTCCGCGTGTGGCGATACTGTCGTGCTCAAAGAGGTCCCACATACGGGCGCTCTCAGTGAAGTCGAGCATGTCGGCAAGCTGACCCTCTTCAACTTCCTTGCGCCGATGTGCAGCCGTCGCGAGCTCAGCTAGCACCGCGGCTCGGCCGTCAGGATCAGCCATCAACGCCGACTGGTCATTGAGTTGGCCAACCAAGTCTCTGGCAGGCTCAACATTTGACCGTCCACAGCTGCTCGATCCGCGTCGTATAGGATTGGCTCATCATCTCCCTCCTCATTCTCCAACCCGGTGTCGCCGGCACGCTGGCGGCTCGCATTGTCCCCCTCCCCCAGCGCTCATTGATGTTATCCATAACCTGCATCAGCCGGTCACATGCCACCGACTGCTTGAGCGCGAACAAGTCCTCTGAAAACTCACCTGGTTGCCGCAGGTCCATCAGCAGCACCTCGGCCTTGCTGTAGCGGAACCCAGGCCTAAAAATCCGCCCGACCGCATCGGTGGCCAGTCGAGTCATCAGCAGCGTGTCGCATGTTGGGTAAGGAAGCTCTACCAGCGCACCCTGGGCGTGATGCGCTTCTTCCGGATTGAACATCCCGGTACGGATGCTGATTCGCATGCGCTTGCAAACTGCCCCTTGAGCCCGGAGTTTCTCCGCGGCGCGGCCAACGTAAGTGGCCACGGCCTGTTTGATCGGTGCCAGCTCAGTAAGCCGCTTTCCGAACATCCGACTGCAGCAGATCTCCTGTTTCGGCGGTTCGGCCTCGTCAAGTTCAAGGCATGGCGTGCCAGCGAGCTCTCGGGCCGTCTTTTCAACCACAACGCTGAACTTCTGGCGAAGTGTCCAGGCGTCAGCTTTGGCAAGATCCATGGCTGTGCGGATGCCCATCGCTTCAAGGTGAGCGGTCATACGCCGACCAATGCCCCAAACTTCCTTCACCTCGGTATTGCGCAACACCCAATCACGCTTGAACGGATCGGTGATGTCGACCACGCCACCCGTCTGTGCCTGCAGGCGCTTGGCCGTATGGTTGGCCAGCTTCGCGAGCGTCTTCGTGCCAGCAATGCCGACGCCCACCGGAATTCCCGTGCACTGGAAAATCCTCGAGCGCACCTTCCGCCCGAACTGAGTCAGATTTTCCTGAATACCGGACAAGTCAGCGAAGCATTCGTCGATGCTGTAGATCTCGATGGCCGGCACCATGGACTCGCTCAGGGTCATGACTCGCTCGCTCATGTCGCCGTACAGCGCGTAATTGCTGCTGAAGGCCATGATGCCGTGCCGGCGCAGCTTGTCCTTCGCCTGGAAATACGGCTCGCCCATCTTCACGAATGGCTTTGCGTCGTAGGACCTAGCGATTACACAGCCATCGTTGTTGCTCAGCACAACAATTGGGGTCTTGGCCAGGTCCGGCCGGAACACGCGCTCGCAGCTCGCGTAGAACGAGTTGCAATCGATCAGCGCGAACACCTGGTCACTGCGCATGGTCGCGAACGCTGTAACGCACGACACCCCAGATGACGAGGTCGTCGCCCTCCATGATGTACCGCGGTGGGTAGGCCGAATTCTCCGATTTCAGGATCACCACGCCATCGCGTCGGTGCAGACGCTTGCACACCGGCTCGCTGTTCACGGCGGCAATTACCACATCTCCGTGCTCGGCTTCGCGGCCGCGGTCTACGATGACGATATCGCCCGAGTAGATTCCAGCCCCCTGCATGCTATCGCCCTCCACTTTCACTAGATACACATGGGGCGCGCGGAGGTCGAATAGCTCATCCAGGGAAATATGGCCTTCCAAGTGGTCCGCTGCAGGCGAAGGAAACCCGGCCGGGACGTGGAATGAATAGAGCGGTAGCGGTTCGGTACCTCCGGTAGGCGTACCCAAGAATGTGATGGTCATGACGGAAGGTCCAATGCAAACTGTATGTATATACAGTAAATCTGGCATCGGGTGCCCGGTCAATCCTGGGCGGGGAAATTTCTGACGGGCGAGAGGTGGAAGATGTGCGGACGGTACTCGATCTACGATTCGATGGATCACTACCTGCGCCAGCTGTCGCTGGACCTGGTGGTGATAAATGGCTATGACCATGAGCCAATCAACCGATACAACGTAGCGCCGTCCACTCGGGTGGAAATCATTCGCCAGGTTGGGGATGGGTTGAGTGTGGATCGGGTGAAATGGGGATGGTCGCCTTTCTGGGCGAAGGGGAAGCGCCCGGATCCGATCAATGCTCGGGCCGAGACGGTAGTGACGGGGAAGTTCTTCAAGGGTCTATGGCCAAACGGCAGAGCCTTGGCGCCTGCAAATGGCTGGTTTGAATGGCTCCCTGATCCAGCGGACCCAAAGCGAAAGCAGCCCTACTACATCACCAGCGTCGACGGCGACCCGCTATTCTTTGCAGCCCTAGCTGAGGTGCACCACAGCGTAGAGCCGGATGAGCGCGATGGATTCGTGATCATAACCGCGGCGGCAGACCAAGGGCTGGTCGATATCCACGACCGAAAGCCTCTGGTGCTATTCCCTGATATTTCCAGGGAGTGGATGGACCCAGCCACAACGCCTGCGCGCGCTGCGGAGATTGTCGAAGCTGGATGCCGGCCCGCTCAGGATTTTTGCTGGTTCCCTGTAAGTAAGGCCGTCGGCAACGTGCGTAACCAAGGGCCAGAACTGGTTGAGCCGATTCAGTGAAGCGGCGGAAGATTCTTGCCGCGAGCCTTGGCAATTACTCGGAGCTGGTAATCGGAAACCGCCTGGAGCAGTGACCCCGCCAAAAGGCGTAGCCGCTCAACCTCCTCCTCCGGCGCGCCTCGATCCTTGGCTTGGTGATACTCGCGCATAGCGTCGACTGCCTGCTGAATCAGCTTCTCACTGAGCTAATGAAGTGTGTTTAGCCACATCAAAAGCTCAATCAGCTGACCCGGCAGTAAGAACCCAAGAACGGTAAAGGGATATGCCGGGTCGGAACTAGTCGGTCACGGCGTTCCTAGATGGAGATGAAACCCCAAACTCTTTTTTCCCGTACTGGCGAACGTCGCCCTCTTGGAATTCAATAAAATTTTTCTGATGGGTAATCAGACTGTAACCGTCTTTCAGCCTATAGGCCGTCACGGCCGCCCCCGCACAAATGGCCCACAGATTTGCGGTGTCCATGGCCCCGTTTTGTCCATATAGAAATATAGCGAGTAGGTAGAAGGGAACCCAGGTTGCAAACCAAGTCAGAAAACCCATCGCAGGCGCCATAAAGCCTAAGATCGTGAGCCAATGACGCGCTGTCATGGTCTCCGACAGTGTGTCGCCATTTTCAGTCTTCACAGCCATGATCAACAGTGATTTCCGGTTCGCCATCCAATACACCGTATGTTCAACACCTCGTCCGGGGCCTCTTAGATAGCGCAGGATCTCAGCACACATCTGAACATTTGTGTATCGGTATCCATCCATTTCCATATCGAATTTGCTTCGACCATCGGGATTGAACAAACTGGTGACGGTCCCTTTGGAATATCCATACTTTCGAGCCACAACCATCTCCTTGACAAAAATGTCAATGATATCATAAAGATGGCACGTGAGCACATAGGCATAGCTAGCTGTGCGGGCCTCTAACGCTTCGAGCTTTTAGGCTCATGCTTGTGCTCTATCGCATCCTGACTCGATCGGATGCTTCCGCCAGCATTCCCCCCTCGACTATCAACATCTTCGAGAACATCGGCGAGCGTTATGGAGTCGCGAGCGGTTCCGGAATCAAACGGTGGCTGGGTCAGTGAAGCGGTGGCATACCCTTCCCGCGCGCCTTGGCAATCACACGAAGCTGGTAATCTGACACAGCCTGAAAGAGTGACGCGGCGAGGAGGCGCAACCGCTCGACTTCCTCCGCCGGCGCACCGCAATCTTGGGCCTGGTTACACTCGCGCATGGCGTCAATAGCCTGCTGAATCAGCGGCTCGCCGGCCTCGACCATGCCAATGAAAGTGCGCTTGTCCACTGCCCTACCCCTATCATTTGATCAGGGCATTATAGGATGCCTTGTAGACAAGTCAGGAATTGATCACAAACGTCACAGCTCTACCGAAGGCTTATGGATATGAGAAGGCTTCCTATAAGTCTCTCGAGTCAATTATCCTCTCCGTGATATCACCGTGCCAGGAGCAGGAAATGGACAAGAATTTCGACGTCTCGACGTCTGACGGCCTCAAGAAGGCAGCCGACTTTTTCAGAGAAGGCAGTCTGTTAGCGTGGGTCGCCAACCCTCTAGTGGCTCTGGTATTCGCTGGAGAGCGATTGATTAAAGCCAACTCGGAGAGCACATCAGTCGAGAGTCAAGCAAAGGCCGCAGTCGATATCATCAGACAGGGCAAGGAAAGTGGGGCCCGGAAAATTAAGGTGACGATCGACCAACAAGCAGGAGCAAACCTGGACATTCCGGTCGAAGGTGCGAGGGTGTCTGCCATGATGGGTAGCAATGGAAAAATGACGCTAGAAGTCGAATACGACTAGACGCATCATCTACTGACAGGCCCTATGTGCAGCCTCCAGCAATTGTTCATACCCGATGCGCTGCCGTCTCTCAGCCAGCAGAGCTCGCACCTTTAGCTCTAGACTGTCGGTCCTGCGCAGTCCGTCGGCAGCCCATGTCGGCACGGCAACCTCCTGCGCACGGCATGGCACCTGCACGGGTACTTCGACGCGCACATACTGCACCTGCGGCTCGCCCCGAGAGCCGCAACCAACCAGCGCCAGCGCAAACACGATCAGCGTTACCCTCATAACCCAAGCTCCTTGTCGATGATCGAGGTTGCTGCCGCGCACTGGTCACCACCGGTACGCTCCTGTTGAAGTCGATTCGCGGCAGAGTATTCCGCCTGGGCGCCGGCCAGCGCCTGTGACACCGCCTTATCTACCCTAGCCTGGCGCTCACTTACGGCCAGGGTTAGGTCACCCAAGGCCTTGCCCTGCTCCGCCGCTAGCCCACTCAGGTTGTCCCGGGCCACCACACAGGTTGCCGCTTCCTTGTTGGCCTGATCCAACTGCGGTCGGTAATGGGTGGCTGAACTCGATCCCCTCAGCATTGGCATTGGCGATGAATCGCTCAAATCCCGGGATCTGGATGAACAGAGCCTTGATCGCTTCCGCAGGTGAGCGCACGGATAGCCTGAACGACCGCCCGAACTGGCGAAGCTGTCCGTACAGCAGTACGGTGGTCATGGGTTGATACTCGATCGCTAGAGCGGCCATTACTTACCTCCAGAAACAAAAAGCCACCCGGAGGTGGCTAGAATTAGGCGAATTACTCACCTGGCGCAGGCTTTCACAGCATCGACAACTCGGTCGAGCGGTGATTGCCAGGTGCGATAGAAATGGTACCGAACCGTGGAGCCGCTCTTGCTCGGTTCTACATCGACCAAGTGCAGAGGAGCCTGCGCGTCAGGCGCGAGAACTGAATAGCGCTTGCCGGACGACTGCAGAATGCCGCCGATACTCGCACCGAGAACCGTCGTGCTCTGCCAGCGATCGCGGATACACTCAGCGACAACCTGAGCAGACTTAGTTGATGTGAGCGTTATCAGAGGAGGGTTGCTGCGGGTGTCGGACACACTTGCGCATCCGGCAAGTACCGCAAGCACCA
>NZ_JBICKA010000091.1:0-302 GCF_043103635.1 Pseudomonas sp. yb_9
GTGCTGCCCGGTTCGGCCCGGCCAGTGAGCACGGTGCCGTCGGCGCTGACGGCCAGTTCGGTCGGTGCGGCGGGCGCGGTGATATCCGGGGCATCGAACTGCAGCGGGGCAGAAGTGTTGCCAGCTGCGTCCACCAGACGAACGTCCAGCGCTTCGCCGTTGGCCTGAGCAGGCGAGAGAGTGACGCTGAACAAGCCATCGGCACCGACCACACCCGTACCAATGACGGTGCCAGCGGCATCACGCACCTGCACGGTGGCGCCTGGTTCGCCGCGACCGGTGAAGGTCACGCCGTCGGCCAG
>NZ_JBICKA010000092.1:0-64609 GCF_043103635.1 Pseudomonas sp. yb_9
GTGTGCTGCCATGGCCGATGGCAGGCCGGCACCCATGGTCGCCAGGGCGTTGTCCAGCAGCACGGTGTTTGGCTTGTGCGCCTTGTAGTTACGGGCGAACCAGATCTTGTAGATGCCGTTGTCCAGGGCAACGATGCCTTCGGACGGCAGCACGCGACGGATGTCGGCAACCAGGCGCTGCGGGTAGACCGGGAAGCGGTTGTCGTCGGCGCCTTCGGCGATTTGCGCTTCGTTGGCTTCACGGATGGCCATCAGGCGAGTGAAGTCCCAGTGCGAGGTGTCGTTCAGCGCTTCGCTGATCTGCCACACGGCGTTGGCGATATCGCCGATCACTTCGACCTGCGGGAAGTACACGGCATCGACTTCGGCGGAACGGAAGTTGATGTGGATGACTTCGGTGCCACCACGCACCATGAAGAATGGCGGCTTCTCGATCACATCGTGGCCGATGTTGATGATCAGGTCGGCGGCTTCAACCGCACGATGCACAAAATCGCCGGACGACAGCGCGGCGTTGCCCAGGAAGCGTGGGTGGCGCTCGTCGACCACACCTTTACCCATCTGGGTGGTGATGAACGGGATGCCGGTCTTGTCGATCAGTTGCTTGAGAACCTTGGCGGTCATCTTGCGGTTGGCGCCAGCACCGATCACCAGGATCGGGTTACGGGCGTTGAGCAGCTTCTCGACGGCGGCTTCGATGGCCACATGCTCGGCCAGCGGGCGGCGGTGCAGGCTGCGCGGGATCGGCAGTGCATCGGTCTGCTCGGCGGCGATGTCTTCCGGCAGCTCCAGGTGTACCGCACCCGGCTTTTCTTCTTCGGCCAGCCGGAAGGCTTCGCGCATGCGTGACGGGATGTTGTCAGCCGAGGCGAACTGGTGGGTGTACTTGGTGATGGGGTCCATCATGCCGCACACGTCGATGATCTGGAAGCGGCCCTGCTTGGACTTCTTGATCGGCTTCTGGCCGGTGATCATCATCATCGGCATGCCGCCCAGGTAGGCGTAGGCACTGGCAGTAACCAGGTTGGTGGCGCCAGGGCCGAGGGTCGACAGGCTGACGCCGGTCTTGCCGGTCAGACGGCCATAGGTGGCGGCCATAAAGCCTGCAGACTGCTCGTGACGGGTCAGTACCAGCTTGATCTTCGACTTGCGCAGGGATTCGAGCAGGTCGAGGTTTTCCTCACCAGGAATGCCGAACACATACTCGACACCTTCGTTTTCCAGGCATTGCACAACGACATCGGCGGCCTTGGCCATTTGGGGTACTACCTCAAAATCTTTGTGGGATTGCAGCGTTATTCCACTGCGTGACTGAGATGTTGCAGGATGTCTCAGTGGCGCGCATCGTAGGCCCTCTGGTTAATAATAATAAATATATTGTTATGATGCTTAGCATCACAGCTTGTTATGAATGGTAGAACGCCTCAATGAACCTCAAGGCATTGCGCTGCTGCGTCGAGATCGTGCGCCAGGGCAGCTTCACCAAAGCCGCGCAGCACCTGCACATCGCCCAGCCGGCACTGAGCATGGCCGTAACCCGGCTGGAAGAAGAACTGGGCGTGACCCTGTTCAACCGCACCACGCGCAAAGTGATCCTCACCGCCGAAGGCGAACAGTTTCTGCCGCGCATTGCATCGGCCCTGCGTGAGATGGATGTCGCCCGGCAAGAACTGCGCGACATGGCCGACCTGAAACGCGGCGAAGTGCGTCTGGGTATTCCTCCGATGTTCGGCCTGCACTATGTGCCCGGCTTGATGAATGCCTTTCGCAAGCTGTACCCCGGCATTGCCATGACCGTGTTCGAAGGCAGTGCCGAGGACATTGGCCACCGCCTGGAACAGCGTGAGATCGACCTGGCACTGCTGGAATCCAGGCGCGTGCCGCCCGACAAGGAGTCGATCCTGCTGGGCAGTGACGAGATGCTGGCGTGCATGCACCCCGACCACGCCTATGCCGGCAAAGCCTTCCTCACGGCGGAAGACCTGCGCAATACCGACATGGTGGTGTTCGACCGAACGTTCGTGCAACGTCACCTGCTGGACGCGTTCTTCGCCGAACATGGCATTACTTACCAGGTGGCGCTGCAGAGCAACTTTGTCTCGCTGGTGGTGCAGGCCGCGCTGGACAACATGGGCGTGGCGACCCTGCTGCGCTCGGTACAGCAGCGCACACCCGGCATCGTCGGGGTGCCGTTCCGGCCAGCGCAGCTGATGAGCTTCCGCCTGTGCTGGCGGTCGGGGGAATACCTGTCGCTGGCCAGCAAGCGGTTCATCGATTTTGCCGCGCAGACACATTACCTGGAACGTTGAGGCCAGCCTGTTGCGGGGCTGTGGATGACTGACCAACACCTCCCCTTGGGTGGTCCGGCCGGATGGTCGATCAGCAGTTCGATCTGGCCGACCGGCCCATCGATCAGTAACGAGTTACGTGGTGTATCCGACATCGTTCTTGTCCATGCAAGCCAAATGAAAGGCGGGCCGGATGTCGGCGCACGCAAGCGGCAGTCTAAAAGAGCAGGCACAAGTATTGGAGTACGTTTGTACTCCTGCCGTCCACTCCGGTAAAAAATGGCTGTACGCAGAACCTGCCTGAACCCAACAGACGCGCGAGGAAGCCGGCCGGCTTTCTCGACGTTACGGCCGTAGATTGACTATGATCCCGCCTTGAACGTTTCAGCATGTTTCAGTAAGGATCCCGATGTCAGTCCAGGAACCCCCCCCTCTCCCCAGCACAACCACCGTCGCCAAGATGGAAGCCGCCATGGCGTTGGGCAGCTTCGCCATCGGCACCGGCGAGTTCGCCATCATGGGCCTGATGCCCGACATCGCCAACAACCTGCAATTGAGCGAGCCGCAGGTGGGCCACGCCATCAGCGCCTATGCACTGGGGGTGATGGTTGGCGCACCGACACTGGCGATTCTGGGTGCCAGACTGCTGCGCAAGCACATGTTGTTGCTGTTGATGCTGCTGTATGCGCTGGGCAACCTGGCAACGGCCTTTGCCCCCTCGTTCAGCGGCCTGGTCGCCTTCCGCTTCATCAGCGGCCTGCCCCACGGCGCCTACTTCGGCATTGCCGCAGTGGTGGCCTCGAGCATGGTGGCGAAGGACCACCGAGCGGGTGCCGTTGCCCGGGTGATGATGGGCTTGACCTTGGCCATGTTGCTGGGCAACCCGGTGGCCACCTTCCTGGGCCAGTACTTCGGCTGGCGTTCGGCATTCGTGCTGGTCGGCGCGATTGCCCTGTGCACCATCGCCCTGGTGTGGCGCTTCGTGCCCCAGCGCCACGACGAAGTCCGCAGCGACCCGTGCAAGGAGCTGCAAGCCTTCGCCCTCCCACAGGTATGGATGGCGCTGGCCATCGCTTCGATCGGCTTTGCCGGCATGTTCTGTGTATTCAGCTACCTGGCACCGACCATGCTGCAAGTAACCCAGGTGTCACCACAGTGGATTCCGTTCGGCCTGGCGGCGTTCGGCGTGGGCGGTATCGTCGGCAACATCGCGGGCGGCAATCTGTTTGATCGCCTGCAGTTCCGCGCGGTGGGGCTGGTGCTGGTGTGGTCGATTGCCGTACTGCTGTTCTTCACCTTCGCCGCCCAGGCGCTGTGGAGCCTGCTGTTGGGAATCGGCCTGGTGGGTACCATGATCGCCCTGGCAGCGCCGCTGCAGATCCGCCTGATGGACATTGCCCATGAAGCACCCAGCCTGGCAGCGGCATCGAACCATGCGGCGTTCAACCTGGCCAATGCATTGGGGCCGTGGCTGGGTGGCATGGCGATTACCGCAGGCATGGGCTGGACAAGTACCGGCTTCATTGGCGCGGCGACGGCACTGGTCGGGTTGGGGATTTATCTGGTGGCACGACGGATGAAAGGCGGCCATTGAAATACCCGCGCCCACCGGGTGCGCGAAACGCTGACTGGCGGGGTGATACGCCGGCACTGCGCTCGTTGCTGGCCACAGAGTTGCAGATGCTGGAGCGTTATGGCCAGCGATGACCCAGGCCGACCCCTGGTGTGGCTCCGCGAGCTGGCCAGCCCCGGGGAAACCATTACAATGCGCGCCCCATCCTGAAATATGTTTTTCTCATGAAATCACTGCTTTACGCCGTAACCTTACTGTTTTCCTTTACCCTACCCGCCTTGGCCAACCCGCCGGCAACCTTCACCGAAGCCAAGGTGGTGGCCAAGGAGAAGGTGTACCTGGACCAGGCCAGCAGCGCCATGGGCGACCTGTACTGCGGTTGCAAGTGGACCTGGGTGGGCAAGTCCGGCGGGCGCATCGATGCAGCCTCGTGTGGTTACCAGACCCGCAAGCAGCAGAACCGCGCCGAGCGTACCGAGTGGGAACACATCGTGCCCGCCTACACCTTCGGCAACCAGCGTCAGTGCTGGAAAAACGGCGGCCGCGAGCACTGTGTGGACAACGACCCGGTGTTTCGTGCCATGGAAGCCGACCTGTTCAACCTGTACCCGGCAGTGGGCGAGGTGAATGGTGACCGCAGCAACTTCAACTACGGCATGGTTGCCGGCAATGCCGGCGAATACGGCCAGTGCACCACCAAGGTCGATTTCGTCCAGCGCGCTGCAGAGCCGCGTGATGAAGTGAAAGGTCTGGTGGCGCGTACCACGTTCTACATGTTCGACCGCTACCAACTAAGCATGTCGCGCCAGCAGCAACAGCTGTTGATGGCGTGGGACAAGCAGCACCCGGTGTCGGCCTGGGAAAAAGAACGCGACCGCCGGATTGCCGCGATCATGGGCCATGCCAACCCGTTCGTGAGTGGAGAACGCAAATGGACTGCCGACTACAAGCCGGCGGGCAGTGGTGTGGTGCAAGCGGTGCCGGCTAAAGCGACCAAGGCACAGGCCAAACCGAGCCTGGCCAGCGCCGAGTCAGTCGGGGCTGTGCTTGGCAACCGCAACAGCCATGTGTATCACCTGTCTGTTGGCTGCCCGGGCTACAACCAGGTAGCCGCGAAGAACCAGGTGACCTTCGCCACCGAGGGTGAGGCGCAGGCTGCGGGCTATCGCAAAGCCGGTAATTGCCGATAAGTGCCCGCTCAGCTGCACAGCAACGGGGCCGTATGGCAGCCCCTTGCTCTCACGACCTGCACACCCCATTCACCAGGTTCGCCGGCCGTTCGCCGGCCAGCGCGCTGAGCAGGTTGTCTACCGCGCAACGCGCCATGGCCTGGCGTGTCTCCTGGGTTGCCGAGCCGATGTGGGGAGTCGCTACCACGTTATCCAGCTGCAGCAGCGGCGAATCTGTGGACAGCGGCTCCTGCACGAATACATCCAGCCCCGCACCCCGTATGCGCTTGGCCCGCAGCGCATCGACCAGCGCAGGCTCATCCACCACACGCCCTCGCGAGATGTTCACCAGGATCGCCTCAGGCTTCATCAGCGCCAGCTCCCGGGCGCCAATCAGGCCTTCGGTGCTGGCACTCAGCGGCACGGTCAGGCACACGAAGTCTGCCTGCTGCAACAACTCATCCAGGCTGCACTGGCGCGCGGCATAGCGCGCCTCCACCTCGGGCTTGGGCCGCTGGCTTTGGTAAAGCACGCGCATCCCGAAGCCGGCAGCCGCTCGCCGGGCCAAGGCCTCGCCGATGCGGCCCATGCCGATGATGCCCAGTGTCTTGCCATGCACGTCACAGCCAAAATGCGCCGGCCCCAGGTTGGCCTGCCAGTGGCCTTCACGTACCCAGTTCGCCAATTCCACCACCCGCCTGGCAGTGGCCAGGATTAAGGCAAACCCCGTATCGGCAGTGGTCTCGGTCAGCACGTCGGGCGTGTTGGTCAGCATCACGCCGCGCCGGCTGAGCTCGGCAATGTCATAGTTGTCCACGCCGACCGATACGCTGGACACCACTTCCAGCTGCGGCGCCAGGTCGAGCAGGCTGGCATCCAGGCGCAGGCTGGCACCCAGCAAGCCATGCGCGCCCGGCAACGCGTCGCGCAGGCGGGCCAGGCCGTCGGGCCGGGCGGTATCCACCCAGGTGACCTCGACGCGATCTTGCAGGCGGGTCATCAAGTCGTCAGACAGGCGTTTATACAGGACGATTCGCTTCTTCATTGCAGGTTTCCTAAGGGTTCATGGCCAGCCGCGTGCTGTTGCGCTTGGCCCGGCCGGATGTCTGTGACGTATTGAGTGCGGCGGTAAGCGCCACGGCGGTCAGCAACGCGCCGCACATGAACAGGTAAGAAGCGCCCGGCCCGCCGGTGGCGCCATTGAGGTAGCCCACCAGCCACGAGCCGCCGAACGAACCCAGCGCGCCCATGCTGTTGATCAGCGCCATGGCCCCGCCTGCGACGTTCGCCGGCAGGATCTCGGGCACGATTGCGAAGAACGGGCCATAGGGTGCATACATGCAGGCGCCGGCCAGCACCAGCAACGCGTACGACAGCCAGAAATGCTCACTGCCCAAGGCGTACGAGCCATAGAACGCCACCGCGGCCACCAACAGCGGCGGCCAGACAAAGCGCTTTCGCTTTTGCAGGCGGTCCGACGCCCAGGACACGCCCACCATCGCCAGTACCGCCGCCAGGTACGGCACCGAGGCCAGCCAGCCGGCCTGCACGATATCGACATTGGCCGCCTGCTTGAGGATCGACGGCAGCCACAGCACAAAGCCATAGACGCCGATGCTCCAGCAGAAGTACTGCAGCGCCAGGATGATTACCTGCGGCGAACGGAACGCTTCGCGGTAGTTCTTCACAGGCTTGATGCCCTGCTGCTCGGCAGCCAGTACCTGCTGCAGGGCTTCTTTTTCCTGCTCGCTCAGCCAGTTCACCTGGGCCGGGCGGTCGTCGACCAAGCGCCACCAGAAGAACGCCCAGATCACGGCTGGCAGGCCTTCGATGATGAACATCCAGCGCCAGTCGTAATGCTTGATGAGGTAACCCGACACCACCGACATCCACAGAATGGTCACCGGGTTGCCCAGCATCAGGAAGGTATTGGCACGCGAACGCTCGGCACGGGTAAACCAATGGCACAGGTACACCAGCATCGCCGGCATGACGGCGGCCTCCACCACCCCGAGCAGGAAGCGGATGCCAATCAGCATGTAGACGTTGCTGACCATGCCCGTGAGTGTGGCAAGGCCACCCCAGAGGATCAGGCAGACGAAAATCAGCTTCTTCACACTGCGCTTTTCGGCGTAGATGGCGCCAGGTACCTGGAAGAAGAAGTAACCGAGGAAGAACAGTGCGCCCAGCAGCGAAGACAGCACCGGGGTGATGTGCAGGTCTTCGGCCATGCCGGACGCGGCAGCGAAACCGTAATTGGCGCGGTCCAGATACGCCAGGCTGTAAGTGACGAACACAATCGGGATGATGTACCACCAGCGGCGAGGTGCCAGGCTTTGGCTTTGCATGGTTTGTTTCTCCTGAGCTTGTTGTTTTTGTTGCAACAGGTGATTCGGGGTTAAGAGGTCACGCGCTTCTGCGCAGGTCGAAGGCCTCCAGCTCGTGGCGCAGCGGCAGCCCTTCCATGTCGCCTCGTGACTGCACGGCACGGCTGCCGCACCAGTTGCCGCGCGCCACCGCCTCGGCCACTGCGCGGCCCTCCAGCAGCGCGCTGAGCACGCCGACGGCAAAGGCATCACCGGCGCCGACGGTGTCCACGACACGGCTGACGGGCACGGCTGCTACCTGGCCTTCCCCTTTGGCACTGCGCAAGTAGGCACCGGCGTCGCCCAGCTTGACCACCACCAACTCAACCCCTTGGTCGAGGTAGAACGCGGCGATATCTGCCGGGGTGTGCCGGCCGGTCAGCAACCGGCCCTCTTCCAGGCCCGGTAAAACCCAGTCGGCCTTGACCGCCAGGGCATTGATTTCGCGCACCATGGTGTTTTGATCAGGCCATAACGAGGGGCGCAGGTTGGGGTCGAACGAGATGCTGCGACCGGCTGCATGCATGGCGTCAACCAACGCGTGGGACAGAGCCCGGCAGCTGTCCGACAGCGCCAGCGGAATGCCAGTGGCGTGCAGGTGACGCGCTTGCAACAGTTCTGCACGTAGCCGTTCGGGTGACAACTTGCTGGCCGCCGAACCACGGCGGAAGTACTCCACAGCCGGGTCGCTGCCGTCATCGCAGCGGGCCTTGAGCTGAAAGCCCGTAGGGCAGTGGCTATCCACTTCCACGCCGGAGCAGTCCAGGCCTTCGCGTTGCAGGCTGTCGAGCACGAAACGGCCCAGTGAATCGTCACCGACCCGGCTCAACCAGCGCACATTGAACCCCAGCCGCGCCAGGCCGATCGCCACATTGCTGTCTGCGCCGGCAATGCGCTTGCCAAACTGGCCGACACTGGCCAGGTCGCCGGTTTGCTCGGCAACGAACATGGCCATGGTTTCACCAAAACACAGCACGTCATGCTCATGCATGGGCCACCTCCGCACCCAGCGCAGACAGGCTACGCACCTGGGCACGGGTCAGCGCCAGCAGGTCGTCGCCAACCAGGGGGTATTCGACAGCGCGCACCACGCCGGGGGCGAACTCGGCCATCAGCGTTGCCCATACTTGCAGGTCAGCTGCTTGCGGCGGTATGGCAACCCGTCGGCCATCGGCCCGGCGCTCCACAGCCTTGCAATGCACATAGCGCACCCAGCGGCCCAGTTGACGCGCGGCTTGCCTTGCAGACTCGTCTTGCCATTGCCAGTTGCCAATATCGAAGGTCATGCCCAGGCGCAGCCCAAGCGGGTCGGCATGCCGGAAGAACTGCAGCAGGGGTTCGATCCTGCCACCGTGTTCCGTCTGGTCGTTTTCCACCAGCAACAGCGGCCCTTCTGCGGGCAGTAGCGCTGCCAGGGCGGCGACATCGCAACGTGCGTTGAAGTGCCCCAGGGACACCTTGAGCGCTACCGCGCCAAACGCACGGGCGAGCGCCAGCTTCTGCACCACAAGCGGGTCGGGTACGCCTTGCGCGGTCCACAACTCCAGGGGTGTCGAGTACAGGCATTCCAGGCGCAATGCGGCAATGACAGCACCCAGCGCTGTCGCGTCCGGCGCACTGGCAAACAGTTCTTCGCGCAACTCCACACGGCTAACGCCAGCGGCTGCCAGCAGGTCAAGGAACTGCTCCTGACCACGTTGCCGCACGAAGTCGGCGCCGTAGCTGGAGAGGCTGATGGAAACGGGGTTCGTGTGCATTGTTCTTGTCCTTATGAAACCGGTTTCATTTTTAGTCGACAGCAGCAGGCGCCAGCCTGCCGTTGCTTATTGGGGTTGGGTTGAACCTCGGATGATCAGCTCGGCCTTGAAGTCGATGCGCCGGGCCGCCCCGCTGTCGCCACGCAGGCGGCCAAGCAGGCTTTCGAAAGCCGCCACACCGATACGCTCGGTGGGTTGCGCCAGTGCAGTGATGCCATTACCGACCAAGGGGTACCAGTCAAGGTCGTCGAGGGCGATCAGCCCGACGTCGGCAAACAGGTTGCGCCCGGCTTCGTGCAAGGCCCGGGTCACTGCCAGGGTTGCAACGCCGTTGAAGGTGAAGATGGCTTGCGGGCCATGGCCACGGCTGGTCAGGAATGACGCCAGTTGCCCCTCCAGCCCGGCATCGATTTCCAGCACCTGCTGGCGCATGCCGGCACGACCGCTGACCGACGTGCTGAATGCCTGCACCCGCTCCAGGCGTGAGCTGGTGCCATCGAGGGGTTCGCTGACCGCCAAAATATCGCGGTAGCCCTGTGCCTGCAGGTGGTCGAGGGCCTGCTCGACCGCATCGGCATTGTCCAGGCCAACCAGGTCGACATTCAGCTCGGGCAATTGGCGATCGACCAGCACCATGGGGATGTCACGCTGCAGGTTGAGCAGTTCGCCGGGGTGATGGCCAAGGGTGTTCACGATCAGCCCTTCGACGTTGTAGCTCTGCAGGGCCACCAGGTGGTGACGCTCCTGCTCGTCGTCGCGGTTGGTGTTGCACACCACCAGGCTGTAACCGTGCTGACGGCAGGCGGTTTCCACGCCATGCATCACGGCCACTGAATAGGGGTTGAGAATATCGGCTACCAGCATGCCGATCAGTCGCGTCTGGCCGCGCTTGAGGCCTCGGGCCATCTGGTTGGGGCGATAGCCAAGCCGCTCGATGACTTCTTCCAGGCGCTTGGCCGTGGCGTCGGCCAGCAACTGACGGTCACCACCGATGTAACGGGAAACGGTGGCTTTTGAAACGCCAGCGACACGCGCTACTTCGCTGATGGTGACCCGTTCGCGGGCATGGGCAGGCGCGTCGGTCATAGGCAGTCCTTATGATTGTTGTGGTTGCGATGAAACCGGTTTCAATACAGCAAAACTGCGGCAGTTCGTCAACCTTCCGTTGGTCGGCAATGTTGAAACAAACATAATATTCGAGGTTAGATAAGTAAATTAACTGATTGATGCAAATGCAATTTCAACCAAAAAACTGTGGGAACGGGTTCACCCGCTCCCACAGTGGATCTGGGTGCAGCTAGAGGAGTCAGCGAAGCGACTTCACATCACCGGCCGTGACGGCGCTTCCCTGGTTGCCCCAGCTGCTCCTGATGAAATTCACCACCTCGGCAACCTCCTGGTCGCTCAGGCGCCAGCCAAACGCCGGCATGGTGAAATTCGAAGGCGCCGTGTGCGTCGCCGGTACCGTGCCCCCTGCCAACACCACATGGATCAGCGACGTGGCATCCGCCGTCTGCACCACCGGGTTGCCGGCCAAAGCCGGGAACACGCGGGTGTAACCCTGGCCATCGGTACGGTGGCAGGCTGCGCAATTGTCGATGTACACCGCCGCCCCTGGCTTGCTGTCATCGCCCTTCCACAGCGCATCTGCCACCTGCTTGTCATAGACGTGCGGCCGGTCTTCAGGGTTGCTCGGCGGCAGGGTCTTCAGGTAACGGGCGATCGCGGTCAGGTCGGCATCGCTCAGGTACTGCATGCTGTGCTCGACCACGTCGCTCATGCCACCGAACACGGCGCTGCGATCACTGCGCCCAGTCTTGAGAAACTGCACCAGCTGCGCTTCGCTCCAGCTGCCCAGGCCGTCCTTGTGGTCGCCACGCAGGTTCTTGGCAATCCAGCCTTCCAGCGGAGCGCTGCCGGCCAGAAACTGCTCGCCATCTGCCGGGCTCAGCGCCTTTTCCTGCATGGTCAGCGCCCGCGGTGTATGGCAGGCACCACAGTGGCCAAGGCCCTCGACCAGGTACGCACCACGGTTCACCACCGGGTCGGCAGCAGCCATTGCCTGCCACGGCTTGGCCTCGGGCGCGAAAAGGCCGCGCCAGGCAGCCAGCGGCCAGCGCATACTCAGCGGCCAGGGGATGTCGCTGGCCTTGTTCGCCTGTTCGACGGGCACCACGCCCTTCATGAAGTAGGCGTACAGCGCCTGCATGTCTTGCTCGCTGACGCGCGCATAAGACGGGTATGGCATGGCTGGGTATAGGGTGCTGCCGTCCTTGCGGATGCCCTTGCGCACGGCCTGGTCGAAGTCTTCGAAGCTGTACTGGCCAATGCCGCTGGCCGCCGGGGTGATGTTGGTGGAGTACACCGTGCCGATCGGCGTTTCCATCGGCAGCCCGCCAGCGAAGGGCTGGCCGCCCTTGGCGGTATGGCAGGCCACACAGTCACCGGCACGGGCCAGGTACTCGCCCTGGCGCACCTGGGCATCATCATTCGCGGTGGCTTGCACAGCCGTCGTGGCCCCGAGCAGCAGGGTTGCGATCAACATTGTCTTCATGCTCATCGCTCCTCAAGCCTGGACCAGCGGGCCGGGGTTTTTCAGGTACTGCTCGCGGATGGCGCGGGCCGACCAGTAGGTCAACGCGGCCACCAGCCCGGTCGGGTTGTACCCCAGGCCCTGAGGGAACGCCGAAGCGCCCGGGACAAACACGTTATGCACGTCCCAGCTTTGCAGGTAACGGTTCAGTGCGCTGGTCTTGGGGTCGGTGCCCATGATCGCGCCGCCGTTCAGGTGGGTGGTCTGATAGCTGGCGGTGTTGAAGTGGTCTTTGACCTTCTTGCCCAGTACCGCAATGGACTTGGGATTCATCGCCTGGGCGATCTTGCTCAGCTTGTCGACCATGAACTGGTTCATCCTGATGTCGTTTTCCTGCCAGTCAAAGGTCATGCGCAGCAGCGGTTGGCCATAGGCGTCGCGGTAAGTCGGGTCCAGGTCCAGGTAATTGCCGCGGTACGACTGGTGGGCGCCATGGGCGTCCATCGATACCTGGTGGGTGTAGTAGTCGGCAGTGGCTTTCTTCCACGCGCTGCCCCATGCCGGCGTGCCCGGCGGGTTGGCGGTGCCGGCAATCGGCCGGCTGCCAGCCTGGTTCACCCACATCGGTGAGCCGCCGACGAAGCCGTGCGGGCCATGGTCGAAGTTGTCGGCGTTGAAATCGTCGATGGCGATGCCGTTGCCACCCGCGCCGATGAAATTATTGGTGTAGGTGTCCTTGTCGAAGAACGCCTTGACCGTGCCCATGTTCTGATAGGCAAAGTTACGCCCGACCACGCCTTCGTTCTTCACCGGGTCGTAAGGCTTGCCAATGCCGGAAAGCAGCATCAAGCGAACGTTATTGAACTGGAACGCCGCCAGGATCACCAACTCCGCAGGCTGCTCTACCTCGCGCCCCTGGGCATCGATGTAGGTGACGCCGGTGGCCTTGCGCTTGCTGTCGTCCAGGTTCACCCGCAGCACATGGGCATTGGGCCGCAGCTCGAAGTTGGGCACTTGGCGCAGCGCCGGCAAAATATTCACGTTGGGCGAGGCTTTGGAGTACATGTAGCACACGTACCCGCTGCAAAAACCACAGAAGTTGCACGGCCCCATCTGTGCCCCGTAAGGGTTGGTGTATGGCCCGGAGGTGTTGGCCGATGGCAGGTTGTAAGGCTTGTAGCCCAAGCTGGTGGCGGCCTTTTCGAACAACCTGGCCGACACCACGTTCTTCTGCGCAGGCAGCGGGAACGGGCTCGATCGGTCCGGCGCATAGGGGTTGCCGCCCTTCCCTTCGCCCACGACCTGGCCGTTGACGGTCCAGGCCTGGCCAGAGGTGCCGAACACCTTCTCAGCGAAGTCGAAGTACGGCTCCAGCTCCTCGTAAGTGACGCCAAAGTCCTGGATGGTCATGTCGTCGGGGATGAACTTTCGCCCGTATCGCTCTTCGTAATGGCTGCGCATGCGCAACTCGACCGGGTCTACCCGAAAGTGCACACCCGACCAATGCAAGCCCGCGCCGCCCACACCCTTGCCCGGCAAGAAAGCGCCGAGCTGACGATTGGGCAGTGCCACATCGTTCATGCTGTGGCGGACAGTGACGGTTTCTTTAGACACGTCGACGAACAGCTTCTTGCGCACGCTGTAGGTCAACTCGTCGATCACCTGCGGGTAGCTGCCTTCCGGGTAGGTGTCCTGCATCGGCCCACGTTCCAGCGCCACCACCTGCAGCCCGGCCTCGGTCAGTTCCTTGGCCATGATCGCACCGGCCCAGCCGAAGCCGACGATCACCGCATCCACTTTGTTCAACACAGTCGCCATGCCTCAGGCCCTCTCGCCGCGGATCGATACAGCCGGGAACGGGTAAGGCTCGTTGCGCTCGACCCAGTCCATGAAGTCGGCGCGGGCGCCGGGGAAGCCGATCTGGGTCCAGCCGACCATGCCTTTGTTGCCGCCATGGATCGGGTCGCAGAAAAACCCTTCGCGGGTGTTCTGCACCAGCAAGCTGAAAAACACCTTGGCCGGCACGGTGTCGAAAACCAGCTCTCCGGCCTCGATCTTGCCGAGAATACGGTCTCGGGTAGCGCTATCTTGCTCAGCAAAAACTTGCCCGGAATTGGCCTTGCACCAGCCGTCCACGGCAGCGATGCCCAGGCGGTAGATTTGCTGCGGGCTGAGCTGCAACTGATAGCCCAGCTCTGGCGCTGCGTCGGCGTTGAAAGGGCCTTGCATGTACCACTGTGCGCCAGTGGCGTACGGCGTGTTCATCTGCCGGTCGATGAATTCGGCAGCGCCGGCTTCCAGCGCGCCGGGGCCAAGCTCGTCGGCCGGAATGATGCGGGACACGGCGGCTTGCAGAAACGCCCACTCTTCGGCGCTGAAAAATGTCGGCTGATAGTTACCCGCCGGTGGCGTGGCCGGCACTTTCGCTGGCTGTTGCTGCGGTTGCGGGGCCGCAAGCAGTTGGCTGGCACCCACGCCCAGCCCTGTGCTGGCCACGGTAACGACAGGGATCAGGGTCAAGGTCTTGCGCAGAAAATCCCTGCGCGGGTTGTCTGGGGCATGCTCAGGCATTGGGAATCCTCATCGGCTTTGGGGCGGCCTTGATAAGCGCCATCTGATTTTCATTGGAGAGGTGATCTTGATAGGCCATCAAGAAGACAGCCGAATAATCTAGCGCGTTCAGAAATGTTTTGAAACCGGTTTCATGGTTGACTTCTCATCTCTGCAGCAACGCTAGAGATCTGTCGGGCCAAGGCATTTTTCACATCTGCCTCACTCTCTACCGACATCCTGCTACCTACAGTGCCGACGCTCTCGTAATGGAGCGAGCTGACTGGAGTGGCAAACATGCTGCAAAGCGTTATCGACAAATCCCCCGCCTCACACCGTGTGCAGGTATACCGGTTACCTTGGGGTACAGCGCTATTCGCAGTCTTGTGCCTGCTGTTCATCCTGGGCGTGGCAGCAGCCTGGGCGCATGCCCGCACGGCCGTCCCCAACCTGAGCAACCCGCACCACCTGCAACGCAGTGCGCTGGAGGCCGCTTGGGCAAAAGGCTCGGTGATTGTGGTGCTGCGCCATGCCGAACGCTGCGACCGGTCCAGAGGTGCCTGCCTGGGCGACCCCACCGGCATTACGGTTGCGGGCAGCCAGGTGGCCGCCGCTGTAGGCCAAAGCCTGCAACACCTTGGCCTGGCGTCATCCGACGTGTGGAGCAGCCCGGAGGTGCGCACCCGACAAACCGCACAAGCCATGTTTGGTAAAACCGTTGCCACGCAAGGCTGGCTTAACCAGTGTGACGGGCACTTTGCCGATAACGCCTTTGGCCACAAGCGGGCCGGCCACAACCTCGTGCTGGTCAGCCACAGCGGTTGCCTGGAGCAGCTGGAGCAAGCGCTCCAGGTGCCCGCCAGCGCGACGTCGAACAGCTATGCCAGTGCCCTGTTCATCACCCAGGGCAGCGATGGCAAGACAACGCTGCTGGGCCAGATGGCTGCCAGTGAATGGCGCAAACTCGTTGATGCCAAGGAAATGTGAACATGCCCTCCCGCGCCGCGTTCTACCGCAATAACCTGCTACTGCCGCTGTTGCTGGCCGCTATCGTGTTCATGGCATTCGACCTCACCGAGCTCGATCGCTGGATCAGCAACCTGCTGCTCGACCCCGCCACCGGTCAGTTCCCGCTGCTGCACAATCAGTGGTTCGAGAAGGTCACCCACAAGTGGCCGCGCATCCTGCCGGACTGGACAGGTGAACTGGCCGTCATCGGCAGCTTGCTGTCGTTCATCTGGCCGCGCCTGGCCAACCGCCCCCAACTGGGCCTGACCCGGGCGCTGGAAAAAGCCCGTATCGCACCCGTGCTGCGCTTCACCACCCAACACCGGCGCGACTTGCTGTTCGTGGTTGTGGCGTTTGCCCTGAGCACGACCGTGATTCATTACCTGAAAAGCCATACCAGTGTGTATTGCCCGGTGGAGACCACACTGTATGGCGGTACGCAGGCCCGCGTTGAATGGTTCGAGAACTTCTCCTGGTGGAACAAGGCCGGCGATGGCCGCTGCTGGCCGGGCGGCCATGCCTCCAGCGGGTTTACCTTGCTGGCGCTGTATTTCGTGGCATTGCGTCATCGCTGGGCACAGGCGCGCAAGTTGCTGGCGGTCATTCTGCTGATCGGGTTCGTGTATGGCACAACACGGGTACTGCAGGGCTGGCACTATATGTCGCATACATTCTGGGCGGGGATCTTTGTCTGGCTGACAACCTGGGTAACGGCGTTGTTCTTCTATGGCCGCACCGCGTTGCAGGCGTCAGAACACAGCCCGGTCATTCATGAAGCTGCCATGGCGCAGCCCTTGTAGAGCGGCCTTGTCTCCCAGCCACGGGGATAGTGGAATCTGACAGGCACCTGTCATCCACTTAGTTGCTAATAATACTTGTAAAATAAAACTTAGCGAAACTTCCTACAGCGCTTTAGGAAGTTTCAATCTCCCCTGCCTATTGAATCCTCGTTAGTCTTCAGGCTTTCGCAAGATACTTGTGCGCGACCGCATGGAAAGTGCGGGGTCATTGCGTGAGCCTGATCTGTTAACTGACGAGGATTAAGGATGTCCAGACAGTCCGACGGCACTGACAAGCCTGTGCCCGCCATGAAAAAGCCAATTCTGCTCGAGGATATAGAGGCTGTCCAGGAGCCTCACAGCGGGGCAGGCCCTGAACACGCCACGGAACCGCTCGGCTACCCCGCCGACCCGCAGTTCCAGCTACGCGGCGGCTTTGAGAACCTGATGCTCGACGCCGCCACCCCGCTGTTCGGCCTGGCCATTCGCCTGAACACACTGGATGACCTGCCCAACATCGCCTACGTGCACAAGACCGTGCAGAACCAGGTCCGCAACATCCGCGAAGAAATCCGGCAGCACGGCTACCCCGTTGCCCAGCAGGAAGTCTACTCCTACGCCCTGTGTCTGTTCCTGGACGAGGCCGTGATGAGCCGCCCCTGGGGCAACAATTCGTGCTGGAGCCACGAGCCCCTGCTCAGCATCTTCCACGACGAAACCCAGGGCGGCGAAAAAATCTTCGTGCTGCTCGAGCGGGTCATGCAGTCGCCCAAGGAATTCCAGGATGTACTGGAGTTCCTGTACTTCTGCATTTGCCTGGGCCTGCGCGGCAAGCACGCCCTCGACCCCAAGTGTGACGACATCATCAAGGCCCTGATCTCGCGCATGCACAAGGTCATCCGCGAACTGCGCGGTCCCACCCCCGAAGCCGTCTGCGATCCCTACACCAACGTCGTCCATCGCCCCTACCGCGGGCGGCGCTGGGAGTGGCCCTGGTGGAGCCCGCTGGTGCTCTCGGCCATCGCCATGGTCTGCACCTACAGCTACTACAGCTACCGCCTCGACCTGATCACCGCCGAAGTCCTGCAATCGCTCGACGCCATCTTGCAGCAGTAGTGGGGGACGCCACATGCCTAGCCAAACCGATTTGCGTTTTACCTTCCAGCCGCTGGTTGGCCGCAGCGAGTTTGAGGTGGTGTCGTTCGAGTTGGACGAGGCCATCAGCACGCCATTCCAGTTGCAGCTGGAACTGATCAGCTTCGAAGACGATGTCGACTTCGGCCAGTTGCTCGACAAGCCGGTGCTGTTCACGATCTGGCGTGGTGAGCGCCCGCTGCGCTATGTGCATGGGCTGGTCAGCACCTTCAGCCAGGGCGAAACGGGCTTTCACCGCACCCGTTACCGGGCTCTGGTCGAACCCGTGCTGGCCCGCGCGGGGCTGCGCTCGAACTGGCGCATCTTCCAGCAGAAAACCGTGCCACAGATTCTGCAGATCATGCTCGAGCGCCAGGGCATCACCGGCTACACGCTGAAGAGCATCGACAAACACGAGGTGCGCGAGTTTTGCGTGCAGGCCGGTGAAACCGACCTCGACTTCATCGCCCGCCTGGCTGCCGAAGAGGGCTTCGTCTACCGCTTCGAACACACGCCCAAAGGCCACACGCTGATCATCACCGACCGGTTGCTGGCGCTGGGGCAGATTAGCCGGGGCGCCATTCAGGCCGACGATGATGACGGCGGCTTCTTCGAGCCGGACGACATCGACCCCAACCAGGTGCTGTACCATGCCACCAGCGGCGGCAATCAGCCCAGGCCTTGCCTGCGCCGCCTGCGCTACAGCGAACAGGTGCGTACCGCCCGCCAGGTGCAGCGCGACTACACCTTCACCCACCCGGCGTACCGCCTGGAACAGCGTGCGCAGGGCAACGACCTGACGCACCAGTCCACCGCCTACGAACGCTTCGACTGTCCCGGTCGTTACAAGCGTGAGGCGGTCGGCGTACCCTTCACCGCCACCCGCATCACCGCCCTGCGCCATGACGCCCGTATGGCCGAGGTGGAAGGCGACGATGTACGCCTGCAACCGGGCCTGAGTTTCACCCTGATCGAGCACCCGCGCGAAGACCTGAACCTGCATTGGCGGGTCAACCGCGTGCACCACGAAGGCGTCCAGTTCACCAGCTTGCAAGAGGAAGCCGCAGCTGCCCGGCAAGGCACACGCTACAAGCAGGACGCCGTGCTGGTCCCCGGCAGAACCGAATGGCGGCCGGCCCCGTTGCCCCGGCCGCGCATCGACGGGCCGCACATGGCCACGGTGGTCGGGCCGAAGGGCGAAGAAATCTACTGCGACCAATGGGGCCGGGTGAAAGTCAGCTTCCCGTGGGACCGTGAAAGCCAGAACAACGAGTTCAGCTCCTGCTGGGTACGCGTGTCGCAGGGCTGGGCCGGTGGCAGTTGGGGCTCGATGGCCATTCCGCGCATCGGCCAGGACGTGATCATCCAGTACGTCAACGGCGACCCGGACCAGCCGATGATCACCGGGCGCACCTACTGCGGTGATCAGTTACCGCCCTACGACCTGCCCGAACACAAGACACGCATGACCATCAAGAGCCAGACCCATAAAGGTGATGGTTACAACGAACTGCGTTTCGAGGACGAACTGGGCAAAGAGGAAGTGTTCATCCATGCCCAGCGGGACCAGAACAACATCGTCAAGCACGACGAGACCACGCAGGTGGGCAACGATCGCACCGAACGCGTCGAACGGGACGAAACGATTTCGATTGGGCAGGACCGTCTTGAAGACGTTGCCCGGAACGAGACCGTAAGCATCGGCCAGAACCGGACACATGAAGTTGGCAATGACGACAGCCTGAGCATTGGCCGCACCCACACCATCACCACAGGCAAGGACCGAATCGAACACGTCGGCAATCACCGGCAGGACCTCACCAAGGCCAACCACACGGTAGAGATCGGTGGCCATCTAGAACAAGTCGTGGCCGGTCACAGCACATTGCAGACCGGCGAGGGTATTCGGCATACCACCAAGGTTTACGACATCCAGGTCAGCGAAAGCCTGACGATCAGAAGCCCGGCAGGTCTTCTGCGAATCGACGGCGCCGGCATCACGCTGGACGGCCTTGCGCTGGACTTCAAGGGGCCGATCAGCCAGCAGGCCAAGGGCAGCCAGCGCATGACTGCCACTGCGGGCGTACCTGAGCCTGGGGAGCCGATTTGTCTGAGTTGCTTGCTCAAAGCCATCGCCGACGGCCACAACATGATTCCCATGGAGGGTGCCAGCTGATGCCCAGCCCATTTATCAGAGCAATGGTAGAAGTGCTACGCACATCCGACCGCTATCGCCTAAGTGCCGTCGTTGAAATGGCCAACCTTTCACCCCGGGCCCGGGAAACGCTGACCCAACATTACACGGGGCGCTGCTGGCCTTTGTTGCAACAAGCTCAATTCAGCAATTTACGCGCGGTAGGCCCCTGGTTGTTCGGCTCCAGGCCAGGTTCCGATGTCTCAGGCCAGTACGATTTCCAGTGGCAGCTGGAGCAACGTGCAACGGGTGCGGTGAGTGGCTGGATCGTCAGCGCGCTGCCAGCCGCCCAGCTTGTACAGCACTTGAGCCAAGCCAACTCCGTTACCGGGCCGGATGGCCACGCTTACCTGTTGCGCTACCACACCGCAGCCGTCCTGCAAGTGTTGGATACCTGCCGCGAGTTGCCTGGCGTGGCCGAGTGGTTGGCGCCCATTCATTGCTGGTGGGCCCCGGTGGCGCATCCGCACAAGAGGTTGTGGGTGCAAATCGCTGGCGGCGACCAGCCTCGCATGATCCCTGTCCCGCCCATCACCCTGAGCGAAGACTGCTGGGCAGCCTTGGCCGGCGACCCGCTGAGCTATCAACTTGCCGAAATGCTGAAGCACGAGCCGTCCTGCCCGGCCTTGACGGCTGTCTGCCACGGTACGCGGGTTGAGCTGATTCAACACCACATGAATCAGGCCCGTGAACAAGGGCTGGACCGCGAGCAGGACTTGATCAGCTATGTGCTGATGATGGCCCGCAACGGTGAACAACTATCTGAAACGCCTGCCTGGCAAGACGCAATCGCGGCTACCCGCACGCAGCAAACACCCCTGATCGACAACGTGCAGCGATGCTTGCACGCCAAGGACTGAGGTACACAACATGGACTCGCTTACCGAAACCCTTGAGCTGTGCCGGCGCATCACCACCGGCTACCGCCCTGCCCTGCGCAACAGCCCGGTCGCCGACTGCACCCGTCGCTTCGAGCTGCTGCCCCTGCGCTACGCCGCTGTGGGCGGCAACCCGGCACAACGCGCCCGCCTGCCCAAACTGCCGGGTTATCTCAGCCCGTTCCAGGACGTGGGCGAGATGACCCACTCCAGCTACGCTATCCGCCCCTTGCGTGAAGGTTTTCTTTACCTGCTGATCAAGCGCCACAGCGCAGATGCCTACGAATGGCACAGCCAGTACCGCGTGGCACCCAACGGGTCACTGCAGTACATCAGCGCCGACGCACCGTGGGCGCCCGCTCCCCTCACTGGTAATCTGGATGAGATCATCCGCAGCTTCGGCTGGACCATCACCCTCTACGACCTCGACGACATCCAGGAACTGCGTCCGCTGTTCAGCCCTTCCCCCCTCACCCCGCGCCTGCTCGACAACTACCGCCTGCTCGAAGACGAATACCGCAACAGCCTGCCCGCCATTGATATCGCCCGCTTCATCCAGCCCTCCGACGCCCCGCCGCAGCCCCATGTGCTCAAGCACGACCAACTGAACTGGGTAGCCGACTTCAAGGCCCGGGACGATGCCGACCTGCAGGCGCTGCTGGACCGGCAACCCTTCAACAACGACCAGATCGTCTCACCCCACGCCTCACGCCAGGCCCTGGCGCCGCCAGTGAACCAGACCAAACCCCGTGGCGCCGCCATCGTGATCGAAGACGCCATCGGCATTACCCAGGAGCTCAACGCCTGGCGCAATGCCGCGGTCGATGATGTGAAAACGAAATGGCTGGAACGCACCGTGGAACCCGGCGTGGACAACGAGCGCAAGCTGCTGGTGGCGCAATCGTTTCTGGAGATCGAAAAGCTCTACCCGCAGATGGTGACCGAGCAGATCGTCAAGCGCGAAGTCATGGCCGAGAAAGTGCGCAACCAGCCTCACCTGCATGCGGAGATCTACGCTTTTTCCGAACGGGCCAGGCAGCAAGCCGACGCCCATGACGAACGCATGAAGCCGCACATGGCGCAGTTCGAGCGCGACATCCGCGCCAAGGTCCAGGCGCGCCAGGACGCCGGCGAATTCAGCAAGAAGTTCGACCAGAAATACGGCCACCTGGTAGACCGCCAGGCCATGCACGATCAGCTCGACGCGTTCGAGCAGGCCATGCAACAGGCCCAGCAAGCCGCCGAAGACCGCGCCAAGGACCACGCCCGCTGGGTGATCAGCGAACGCTTGCTGCAAGCCCTGGACCGCTATGACAACGTCGACCTGATCAGCGGCCTGGCCTTTGCCGAGCAGACCGGCCAGTGCGTGATCGGCATGGAACTGAGTGACTGGGGCACGAAAGTGCTGGACCACTGGTGGCGCAGTGACGTGGCGGACCGGGGCAACCTGGCGATGCGCGGCATCAGCTACAACCAGGACGACATCCGGGAAGAGCTGGCGGCGCTGATTGAGGCCGCCAAGGCGGAACCGCCCTCGGAGTTCAACTACACGCTGGCCGAAGGCCTTGCCAAGCGCGCACACGCGGCAACGAATGCCTTCGGGCGTATCAACTCGCTGTACGAGGAACTGCAAAAGCAGAACAACAGCGCCAGCATCGGCTTGTATGGATGGTTCGTCGCGCTTGGGCGACAGGTCCTGCGTAGCGGAGCCCCGAACAGTGCAGACCGAGCGTTGCACCATGGCCTGCGCCTGGCGTTGTTTGCTTCGGTACATGAAACCGCTGTCGACGTACGCCTGAGTGAAGCTGCACGTAGCGGGCAACCGATTAGTTCTCAACGCAGCGGTGGCCAGATTGCACGCTTTCTGGACCAGGCCTGGGCTGAAAGCCTGATGCAGGCAGACGGCAAGAAAAGTGACTTCTACAAAGTGCGTGCCGCCAGCTTGGTCTGCCTGCTGGAAGGCATGCTGATGGCATTCAAGGCTCGCGAACTGCCCGACAGTGATGCGCGGGTGAAGACTGAACTGTTGGCGGCCGCGATGACCACGGCAGCGGCAGGCTTTGAAGTCGGAGCCAGCTATGTGGACCAGGTGGTAGCCCGATACGGCGCTAAGAGTGTGACCGGGAAAGGGGCAGCAGCGACATTGGGAAGGTTGAAACTATGGGGCGCTGGATTGGCGGGTATCGGAGGTTCGCTGCTAGCGTGGTGGGATTTCACTGATTCAGTTGAGCATTTCAATAGTAGCCAGAGTGGCGCTTCCAAGCAGGCTGAAAAAAAATCCAGACTCTTAGCCGCTACGTATTTTGTAAGAGGGATGGCCACAATAACCCTTTCGCTGGCAGAGTTAGGGACAGCAGTTGCGATTGCAAAGCCTCTCTTCGACTACCTCTCTCAAAATGCCAAAACCAAGCTGGCAAGGATGGTATCCACGTCCTTGGGAGCGATCGCAGAAAAACTCGGCACACAAGCTGCTCGTTTATTACTCGCTCGTCTAATTCTTGGCACTTTCTGGGTCAGCCTGGCTCTGACTGTAATAATTTACATATTTGAGGACGATGCTTTGGAAAAGTGGTGCAAGCGCAGCACGTTCCGCCTTGCAAAAAACTCAAAGCCTTTTGAAGATCTTGAAGAACTGAAGACCCTGCACTCGGCATTCAGCGAGGTATTGTAAATGTATTTGATCGAATGGGGTTTTTGGAGAATGACCAAAGAGTCCAAGGCTGAGCGAGAAGCATATGAAGCAGAACTGACATCGAAAGAAAAGCGCGGAAATAAAGACTTCTATGAGGGCGATTTGCAGGAAGAAATGCATTTCCAGTCCGTCAGTGAAAAGCCTTGCGCAAGAGGCCCCGTGTTCGCTTTTAACGACATCTTCTTGGAAGTTCGCTGTGGCGGTTCAGAAGAAAAACGTGGTCTAATTACGCTCGCAACGCTCGGCGCTATCGCCCCGGCCATTGCTGTCGGACTATACATCACCCTTGGTTTTATATGGATGGATATTACGGATCCTGAGGGGCGATCCGTAGTCACGCTCCTCAGCACAGTTATAATGCTCTCAGTTTCCTCGACCATACTCTACCTTTACTCGAAGTATGGAATTCATCTAACCCGACTGGAAATGCTTACGAGCCGCCACCTACTCATTCGCTTCAATCGAGTAACTCAACAAGTTTACCTCCATAGACCGAAATACTGTGGCGGAATCGTAACCTTCCCATGGAGAACAACCGGAAGTACTGCCATTGACCCAGAAGATGACTCACTCAGCGTGGGCATGCGACTCGGCCTGGTCTGGCACCCCAGCCGCACGGGCCTCCCGCATATGGAGATGGCCCTGCTCGGCAAACAAGGCCAAGGCGGCAGTGAACTCCGCGACGAGTGGGAGTTCATCCGGCGCTACATGGAAGAAGGCCCGCACGCCGTCCCCCGCCCTCGCCTGAGTACCCAGCTACCCTCACCCATCCAGGCCTTCAGCGCCCAGTTCGAAGGCCTTGGCCGCTTCTTCCGCAAGAGCAGCTGGCTGTTCAAAGTCGTCCTGCTCATGGTCTGGCCCGCCTTCGTCATCGTAGGTACCGGCCATTGGCTCAGCCTGCTGCTGTGCTGGCGACCACGCTGGCCAAAGGTGATCCGCGAGGCAGGTATGCCTGGCAAACCCGTTCCACCGGTGACGACCCTCAGCGACTACCCGCCCGCCATTCAAGAGCGCCTGCTCGCCAACGCAGATCGCTGGCAGCTCAAGCCTGGCAAGCGTCCGGAGAAAAAACCACGCAAACCGCGTACGGCGAAGTCAAAGGGTGCTCCGACCCCATGACGTTCAAAATTCGAACGTGTACCCCACAATCACCCGGTTCTCATCCGCCGCATCGGCAAAGTTCGAGCGCATGCTCGCATTTCGCCAACGTAGCGACACATGCCTGAGTGGCCCCGACTGCACCACGTAGGTGATATCCGTGGTGCGCTCCCACTCCCGCCCTTCTCCATCGCCTGCCGCCAGCGCCCTGCCCTTCGCGCTGGTTATACGCTGAGGCTTCACCTGATCGCCCTTCACATAGCGCACATTGAGCGTCAGCCCCGGGATACCCAAGGCGGCGAAGTTGTAGTCATAGCGCAGCATCCACGCACGCTCGTTGGCCAGGGCAAAGGTGCTGACCTGCTGTTCACTGAACAGGTAGGTATCGGTACCGCCCACATAGGCATACGCCGTGTCACCGCTCACCTTCTGATAACCACCGCTGAACGTGTGGCCCTGAATGCTGTAGCCGACGTTGGTGCTGAGGGCGAAGTCGAGCGGCAATCCGGCGCGGGCAATGCAACCGTAAAGTGGTTCGTCCGGCAGCGCTTCGCTCAGTACCCGGCGCGACGCGATCAGCGCAGGCAGGTCGATCCCCGTGTCGTAGCCCATGCCCTGCAGCATAAACACCAGGTCTTCGGTGACGGTATTACCAGACGCACCAGGGGCAAACGGGCAGCCTCCCAGGCCAGCCAGCGAGGCGTCCAGCTCGCGGATGCCCTGTTGCACTGCAACCAGGCTGTGGCCAGGCTGTGTGCCATGCTGACCGATACCGGGGCGACGATGCGGTGGGCGCCGGACTCAAGCGCGTCCGGCGCACGCCAACGACGTAGGCGGCGTCGATCCAGCGGCGCTTGGCGGCCGTCGGCATGATTGTCTGCAGGCTCTGCAAGCCATCGCGCATGTCGACTTCTCAGCCTGGATCAGCGGGTTTTACAGCATGAACGCCGAGGTTTCTTCGGGCAGGAACTCCATGATCGAGGACACGTTTGCCAGTACCCGCACATGGCCACGTGCCCCTTCGGCGTATTCGCTAAGTTCGCTGTCCAGGCGCTCCATGGCGCGGGTCATTTCCCGGGCATGTCGCAGCAGGGCCAGCCCTGCCGGGGGAAGGCCGGTGCACTGTAGCAAAGTTGGGACTGCACCCGCCTATCGGGTCGCAAAGGCCTCCCCCCAATCCCCAATCCTGGGGAAGGCTGCCCACCGTCAACAGCGTGTGAAATGCCCCGCTTAGATACTGGATCCCTTGTGCCGTAAGGCCTGCAAGGCAGTTTCCAGCTTTTGGCACAGCTCTTGCCGATCTCCTCCCAGACGCCCCAAGTTCATGGGCCCGTTTGCAGGAGGAATAGACTCATGCACCGACCGATACCCCACCCGCTGGCAGTGGCGATTTTCGCCGGCATGCTCCAGCTACCGGCGCAGGCTGCCCTGAACGCTGTCGACCCAGGCGCCTACGTCCCCGCCAACGGCGGCTTCCCTGCCTGGTACCAGGACAGTCACGGTCGTACCCTCGACCTGTGCCTGACCAAGGCGGTCAGCTCCAGGGTTGCCGGCGCACCCGGCGCACCGGCGTACATGTGTACGCTGCTGCCCACGCCGGGCGTGTTCGACGATACGCAACCTATTGTCTTCCCCACCAACTTCCCTGACGAAGCGTTCTGGTTCACTGCAGACGCCGCCATCGTCGACGCCGCCCGCGGCATCGACCTCAGCTACGGTACCGCGATCGAAGCGGCATTCGCCGCCGAAGAGCCGGTCGAGGGTGACCAGGTCAGCTTCGCTCGGGTGCGCATCCGGGTCGATGTACCTACCGCTGGCACCTACGTGGTCACCCACCCCTACGGCGTCGAAGTGTTCGACGTGCCCGCCGCCGGCCGCCGGGCGATCAACATGACCCGCGACATCGGCATTGCCGGCGCAGGCGATTTCACCGGCGCGCTCAAGGGCGATGTCGGGCCGTTCCTGCGCAGTGTCAACGGCCCCTACACCGAAGGCAGCGAGCGCTTCATCGGTGACCCGAACCTGGATGAACGGGTAACCGGCAGCCCGTTCAATACCAACTTTGTACGCATCGAAGGTCCCGGTGGCATCGACCTGCGTACCGAGCTGTTCTCGATATCCGGCAAGCTCTCGACCGTCGCCCTGCCAACCCCGCTGATGCCACAGCGCAGTACCTATTCGCGGCACACCGAAAACGGCAACCTGCGCGCCCAGCAAGACATTTTCGTGATGGCCCCGCCACCACCGGCCAGCGTCAGCCTGACCAGTCAAACACCCAGCCTGAACCTCACCGAGGCCAACGGCACCGGTGCCTGGTATGCACAGTCGGCCCTCAACCCGGCGGCAGGCAGCATCCTGACGCTAACCGCCGACAACAGCGTGGCGATCCCGACCAGCAGCCTGACCACCCGCAATGTGCCGCTGACCGACCTGGTGACCATTACCCAGGCCCAATACCGCCTGTCCACGGGCGAACTGACCCTGGTGGCCAGTACCAGCGACGAAACCACCCCGCCAGTGCTGACCGCACACACCGGCAACGGCACGTTGATCGGCAACCTTGGCGGCACCGGCGCCGTGAAAACGTTAAGCATGACCCTCTCGCCCATCCCGCCGGCCAAGGTGCAGGTCACCAGTGCCAATGGCGGTAGCGACACCGAAGACGTGGTGCTGGTGCCATGAACAGACAAAGGCTCAGCCTTCAAGGAGGCCGCATGAACACTTGGTCGCGCCGTGCGCTGTTCGCCGCCGGTTTTTCCCTCACCGTTACCAGCGCCGCCTTCGCTGCGCTGTCTGAAGTCGACCCAGGGCCTTACACCTTCGCCACGGGCGGCTACCCCATGTGGTACAAGGACAGCCTCAACCAGTCGCTGGAGCTGTGCCAGTCACGCGCCACCAGCACCCGGGTACCCGGCACCCCCGCCGCGCCATCCTACATGTGCACGCTGCTGCCAGAGCCCGGCATCTACGACGATGCACTGCCGCTGGTATTCCCCGACAACTGGCCGCCAGAGATGTTCTGGTTCCTGGCCGAGGCCACCATCCCGGCAGTCGGCAACAGCGGCTATGAACTGGATGCCTACGTTGCCGGCCTGGAAGCGGCCTTTGCCGCCGAAAACCCGGTAGACGGCGACCAGCAGAGCTTCGCCCGCATTCGTATCCGCGTCTCGGTGCCACGCGCCGGTACCTACACCATTACCCACCCCTATGGTGTGGAAACGGTCAACGTCACCACGCCAGGCCGGCGGGCGATCAACATCACCCGCGACATCGGCATCGGCGCACCGGGCAACTTCACCGGGGCACTCAACGGTGCACTCGGGCCATGGCTGCGCGGGGTTGGCGGCCCTTATACCGAGGTCAACCCGGATACCGGCGCCACTGAAACGTTCATCGGCGACCCGAATCGCCCGGAAGCCGTGGTCGGCAGCCCGTTCAACACCAACTTCATCCGCATCGACGGCCCGCCCGGGCGCATCGAGACCGCACTGTTCACCGTTTCGGGCAAGGTGCTGGACCAACGCGCGCAAACGCCGGTCACGCTGGAGCGAGCCACCTATTCGCGCAACGGTGGCGGCACCCGTGTAGAAGTGTTCGCCAAGGCTCCGAGAGAGGCCAGCCTGTGCATGCGCAATGGCCTGGCCTTGATCGGCACGCCCCCTTCGCCTTGCGAGTTCAATCTGACGGCGGACAACAACGGCCTGTTCTTCAGCCAGCAACTTAGCCAGGCCGTACCGCCTGCGGTGGTGGTGGTTACCGCCAGCAACATTGCTGGCGGCACCCAACCGACCGCGCTGTCGAGCAAGCTGACCGATGTGGTCAAGGTCAGCACTGCACGCTATGACTGGGCCAACAAACGCCTGCTGATCGAGGCCAGGTCCAGTGATGAGGTCGTCATCCCCGACATGCTCGCCCAAGGCTACGGCCGCATGTCGAAAGCAGGCACGCTGCAAAGCATCACGGTCAACGATGTGGCGCAACCGCCGGCCACCGTTACGGTCAAGTCTGCCCACGGGGGCAGCGATGTAGAACCGGTGATCGTGGTCGGCAACGCACCGGTTGAAGCGGCCAACCAGCCGCCGCTGGCCCAGGCCGATGTTGGCAGCACCAGTGTCGGTGTGCCCATTACCCTCAATCTGCTGCAAAACGACAGCGATCCGGACGGCAACGTGCCGCTGACCATCAGTGACCTCACCCAACCAGGCACCGGCCTTGGCGGCGTGGTGCTCAACGGTACCACCTCGGTCACCTACACCCCGCCAGCCGGGGCTACGCAACCACTGGTGGCCACCTTCAGCTACCGCGCGGTGGACGCCAAGGGCCTGAAGTCGGAACCGGCTACGGTCACCATCAACGTTGCACCCAACCAGGCACCCACCGCCAACCCGGAAACGGTCGCCACCCTGGGCGTGCCTTTGACCATCAACGTGCTGGCCAACGACACCGATCCGGAAGGCAACGTGCCGTTGGCTGTTGCGGCCGTCACACAACCGGCGGTAGGCCGAGGCACTGTCAGCACCGATGGCACCACGGTGACCTACACCCCACCGGCCACGGTAACCGCAGCCTTCACCACCACCTTCACCTACCAGGCAAGTGACTCGCTGGGGGCGCTGTCCACCCCGGGTACGGTCACCGTCAACGTGTCGCCACGGCCAGCCGCCGAAACCTTCACGGTTACGGCAGCCACCGTCACGGCACGCTCCAACAACCGTTACAACTGGGATATCAGCGGTACCTCATCGGTTACCACGGGCAACGTTGTCACGGTCCGGGTCACCACCACCACCGGGGTGCAGACGCTGGGTACCACCACAGTGCCGGTTAACGGCCGCTGGCGCCTGGCCGTCAGCAACAGCACCACGATAGTCCCGACCGCCGCGCCGACGGCAACCATCACCACCAGCCCGGGTACTACCCGCACCGTCAACGTGGTTGTGCAGTAAAGGCGGGGAAACGCCATGAAACGCCTGTATCCACTGCTTCTCAGCCTGGCCCTCGTGGGCCAGGCCAGCTGGGCCGACGACCTGATGGACAATGCCGACCTTGCGCCCGGCAACGACCTCGGTGACCCGGTGATCATCCGCCTGCTACCGGTCGGTGCCGGTCAGGCTGCGGTGATCGAGCAGCAAGGGTCGGGCAACCGCGCCGCCCTCGACCAGAACGGCCAGGCCCTGCTGGGCCGCATCGTCCAGGCCGGCGGTACGCAGGAAGCGTACATCTTGCAGGAAGGCAGTGACCTGATGGCCAGCATCAGCCAACAGGGAAATGGCAACAGCGCATCGATCCGCCAGAGCGGCAGCAGCAACAGCGCAGCCATCGAGCAGATCGGCAACGACAACAGCGCCAGCATCGTGCAGTCCGGCTCGGGCCTCAACAGCTCCGTGACCCAGACCGGCAATGGCCAGCATGTTCAGATCACCCAATACCGATAGACCTGGAGGCACCACCATGTACAAGCTCGCTCCGTTAAGTGCCGCTATCGTCCTGGCCCTCGCTGGTCAGGCCATGGCTGCTGACAGCACCTCGTCCCAGACCCAGGACGGCAAGGAAAACATCGCCGAAGTCAGCCAGACCCAGGCGTCTTTCGCTTCGGCCACCCAGAACCAGACCGGCAAGGGCCACAATCACCTGGCCGTGCAAACCGAAAGCACCAGTGATATCCAGCAGAGTGCCACCGGCCAGTACAACGCCGGCTATGCCGAGCAGTTGTTCGAAAATGGCAGCCGGATCAAACAGCAAGCCGCAGGCAGCTACAACGACGCTTTCGCCAGCCAGTCGGTGGGGCTGAACAACGAATCGCTGCAAACCCAGCAAGGTGTCGGTAACAAATCCACCGTGTGGCAGGACAGCCAGGAAGGCAGCAAAGCCACCACCTGGCAATCCGGCCAGCGCAACGAGGCCTTCATCGAACAGACCTTCGGTGGCAGCAACAACCGCAGTACCGTCAACCAGACCGGCCAAGACAACTACGCCACCGCCGAGCACCTGAACCATGCCGACGGCGACATCCAGGTCTACCAGGATGGCCACGACAACTGGGCTTACGGCGACCAGCGCGAAGGTACCGGTGGCACCATTGGCATTGGCCAATACGGTGGCGGCAACTCGGTTGAAGTGTGGCAGGACACCCAGATTGGCAGCCAGGCTTCCGTGGTCCAGACCGGCCAGTCCAACGAAGGCTATATCGACCAGAGCTTTGGCATGAGCAACAAGGTCAGCCTGTCGCAGCAAGGCAACGCCAACGCCAGTTGGTCGGACCAGTTCGAGACCAACAACTCGACCACCACCATCACCCAGACGGGTAACAACAACCTGCATTTCACCTATCAGAATGGTGAAAACCTCAACCTGACCATCAATACCAAAGGCAATGGCAACAGCATCACCGCCAGCAACTGGAAAGGCGCCAAGATGGGCGGCCAGTTCGGCACCAATCAGCACGCCACCATCAACCAGAACGGCAACGGCAACGGCGTCAACCTGACCCAGAACGGATCTGACCATCTGGCCACATTGACCCAGACGGGTAAAGGCAACCAGATGCAGACCAAGCAGGCCGACAGCAACAACGAGCTGTATTTCGATCAGAACGGTACGGACAACATCCTGATCGCCGACCAGCGCGGTACCGACAACTACGCCTACGGCAACAGCCAGGGTACTGGCAACACCATCACGCTGGACCAGTCCGGGTACAGCAACCAGAGCTATACCAACCAGCTGTACGGTAGCGGCAACGAAGCCACCATCAAGCAGACTGACAGCATCAACGTCGCTTACGTGACCCAGGGAGGCCAGGGCAACAAGGCGTACGTCGACCAGAGCGGTATCGCCCAAACCGCCACCATCACCCAGCTGGGCAGCGCGAACCTGGCCACCGTGACCCAGAAGTAAACGACTCCCCCCTTGAACCGCGGTGCTCCTCTCCCTGGTGCCGCGGTTCCTTTTTCTCGATTGCACATGCCGGGATACAATGCCGTAACCCTTGAACCTGTGCAGTGCCATGATCCAGTCCGACCTCGACCTGTTCGGCCCTCAGCCACAACGCCTGGCCAGCCATACCGTGCTGCTGCCCGGCTTCGCGCTGGGCGAAATCGAACCCCTGCTGGACGCTTTGCGCCCGGTACTGCGCGCCGCGCCGTTCCGGCACATGCGCACACCGGGAGGCCTGCACATGGCCGTCGCCTTGACCAATTGCGGCGCACTGGGTTGGGTAAGTGATGAACACGGCTATCGCTACAGTGCCACCGACCCGCTCAGCGGCAGGCCCTGGCCCGCCTTGCCCCCGGTGATACTGAGCCTGGCCACCCGCGCTGCGGCAATGGCCGGTTTCGAGGGTTTTGTCCCCGACGCCTGCTTGGTAAACCATTATCTGCCCGGCACCCGCCTGAGCCTGCACCAGGACCGCAACGAGCAGGACTTCAGCCAGCCGATCGTGTCGTTGTCGCTGGGGTTACCGGCCGTTTTTCTGCTGGGGGGCCTGCAGCGCGCCGACAAGACCCAGCGCGTACCCCTGAGCCATGGCGATGTGTTGATCTGGGGCGGCGAAGACCGCTTGCGCTTTCACGGGGTGCAGCCCATCAAGCCCGGCGTGCATCCGCGCATGGGCGAGCGGCGGATCAACCTCACGTTGCGCAAGGCCGGTAGCTGACACAAACACGATGAACGTGCATGAAACACGTTGAACATCTTGGTCTGGCAAGCTTCAAACAATAAGCCGCGTTCTCACACCCAGGAGCCTGCCATGCCGTACTTGCCTTGCCCGATGCCCCCACACGACTCATCAGCCGCACGCTCATGAAAATGCCCGGCCGTGCACCCAATGCCTCGCTGCAACTCGATTACGTGCGCGACACCCTGTTTGGCCCGGTGGCGCAAAGCGTGGAGTGCCAGTGCCAACTCGCCGCGCTCAACCTGCAGGGCCGGCCAGCGTTGCGTTTGCACATTTGTCCGCCACTGCCCGACAAGGTCGACCGAGCCCACAGCGTGGCATTCGTTTGGGACGGGCGCAGTTACCACGGTGTCGTACGTGACCAAGGCAAGTGCGGGGATGGGGGTTTGAACCTGTTGCTGGAGCTGCAGTAGGCCGGATAACGCAAATAAACCCGGCCAGCTCAAGCCGGCCGGGTATACATCGGCTCACTCAGGCAATGGCCTTAAGTGGCACCGGGTGGCTGTCACGCAGCGCGTGCAGCTGCCCCACCAGGTGGACCAGGTCACGGCAGCTGTTGAGGCTTTGCAGCGGGACCCCGCTCAGGGTCACGCCGTCGTCGAGACTCTGACCCTGACCCAGGCGGATGGTCAGGTTGGTGCCATCCAGGCAGCTGACTTCACAGCGATCAGGCAAGCAGGCCTGCTCGATCAACTGCCGCATCTCTAGCATCGAAACTCCAATCAACGACATGGTACGACCCTCTCTGTGGGATGGTCTGTTGTGTGGAATTACGCCTTTGTGAGGCGAGGCGCCAATTGATATTGCGCATGCCGGGGCGGGCGTCCATGCGCCGGGGCAATGATGATGCGGGGAATCCCTTAGCACCTTAGTGGAAGATTGCCAGCAGGGGCCGTGTGTTCGATCGCAATCGCACACTAGGCGACGAGTGGTCTTGGCAGCGTTCAGTATGGCGGGCTACCGCTCAGTGCGCCGCATCACGACGCGCATCCTGCATCTGCCCAAACCGCCCGGCATGGAAGTCGTCGAACGACTCGGCAATTTCCGCCTGGCTATTCATCACGAACGGGCCATAACCGACGATCGGCTCATCGATAGGCTCGCCACTGAGCAGCAGCACGCTGGCACCTTCCAGCGCTTCGACCGTTACATCCTCGCCACCCCGGTCCAGCAGCACCAGGCTTGAGGGCCCGGCTTCGCGCTCACCGTTGACCTGCACGCTACCGCGCAACACCACCAGCGCCGCGTTGCACCCGGCGGCCACCGGCAGTTGCAGGGCTACACCGGCGTTCAGCCGCAGGTCCCATACATCCATGCGGGTGAACGTCCGCGCAGGGCCGGTATGCCCACGGTAGCTACCGGCAATTACCCGTAAGCTACCGCCCTCGCCGTCCAGCGTGACTTCAGGGATGTCCTGCGCCAGCAACGTCTGGTAACCGGCCGCTGCACGCTTGTCTCGCGCCGGCAGGTTGACCCACAGCTGCACCATCTCCAGCGTACCGCCACTGCGGGCAAAGCCCGGGGAATGGAACTCTTCATGGATGATGCCGTTGGCTGCGGTCATCCACTGCACGTCGCCAGGGCCGATCAGGCCGCCAGCGCCCGTGGAGTCACGGTGCTCCAGTTCGCCCTGGTAGACGATGGTGACCGTCTCGAAGCCGCGGTGCGGGTGCTGGCCAACGCCACGCCGTGCGTTGGTGGGGCTGAAGTCATGGGGCCCGGCGTAGTCCAGCAGCAGGAATGGGCTGATTCGGCTGGCCAGGTTGTCGTAGGTGAACAGGCTGCGCACCGGGAAGCCGTCACCCACCCAATGGGCGTGCGGGCTGCGGTGGATACCCAGAATCTGTTTCATGAGAAGGCTCCTCTCTTGGCTGAGTTAACCTTATCAATGACGACAATCTGGCGGTAGCCAGCTGAATTGGCATGCATCGTTCCATGCATGGAACAGTTAGCCCTGCAAGAAAGCGAGCACCTGCTGAGCCGCCGCAGCCGGATCTTCCTGCATGAAACAATGCCCACCTGCAACTTGATGTGCAGTCACGGCGCGGTTGAGCGCCGCCAGACGGTTTACTGAGTGCGGCACGAAGGGATAAGTCTGCTCGCCATACAACACCCGCGTCGGCGTTCTGATTGCGGTCAGGCTTGCCCACATGCGTCTGGGGAACGAACTGAAAATTTCCACTTCCCGGCTGGGCCGGCACTTGAGTACTACCGCATCACCGCAATCGCCGATGGCATGTTCGACATAGGCCTGCAGCGCCGCATCGGCCCAGCCCTTGAAAATGCCCCGCCCTTTCAGCGAGGCCAGCGCTGCCTCGCGATCGGGCCAGTGGCTGCGACGGCTGGCAGCCTTGCGCGCCAGGGCATGGCGTTGGTGCAGGCCAACCAGAGCAGCCGCCCCCATCACACCGATCATGCGTCGGCTGAACAGTACCGGGTCAAGCAGCACCGCGCGGGCAAACAGTTGCGGCTCACTGGCTAGGATCAGCCCGGTGAGCACGCCACCAAAGCTGTGGCCCACGGCAAACCGGGGAACATCGCCATACTCGCCACGCTCGGCCTGAAAAGCCTCCACTGCCAGCTCGGCTGTACGGTTCCACCCACGAAACACGCCACCGTGATCGCTGTCGCCGTGCCCCTGAACGTCGCAAAGCCACAGGTCGAAATGCTCGCCAAGGCCCATCAGCAATGGCTGGTAGGCCAGGCAACAGAAGCCGTTGCCGTGCAAGAAATGCAGCAGCGGCTTGCCACTGGCCGGGGTTCGCCAGCCACGCAGGGTAAAACCTTCGGCGCATTCGTGGGACCAGGGAATCAACTGCATCGGTTTGCTGTACTCGCGGGGCTAGGAAAACGCTGATTCTACAAACAGCAGCGGGTACAGTGAAATCACCAGCAACAAGGCCATCAGGACATTGAACAGCATCAGCCAGCGGGGGTTCTGCAACAGAGTGCGCAAGGCGCTGCCAAACATCACCCACACGCCGACGCTGGGCAGGTTGACCAACGCGAACAAGGCCGCGATCACAATCACGTTCGTCACATAGCCTTGCGCAGGCGTGTAGGTGGTGATCGCCCCCACCGCCATCACCCAGGCCTTGGGGTTGACCCACTGGAACGCCGCCGCCCCCCAGAAACCCAGCGGTTTCCGGGCGCTGGACGAGGCCGTGCCGACCGGCCCGGAGGTGGCGATTTTCCAGGCAAGGTAAAGCAGGTAGGCGGCGCCGGCGTAGCGCAGTACCGTGTACAGCGGCGGCCAGGCCTTGAACACCTCACCCAGGCCCAGGCCGACGGCCAGCACCATCACCATGAAGCCGACGCTTATGCCCAAGGCGTGAGGGATAGAGCGGCGCACACCAAAATTCACCCCCGAGGCCAGCAACATGGTGTTGTTCGGGCCAGGGGTGATAGAAGACACGAAGGCAAACAGCACGAAAGCGGTCAGCAGGTCGGCAGAGGCAAGCATGGCGGGCATTCCACTTTCGTTACAGGTGCTGTCACACTAGCGGAGTCGCCCTTCCCTGCGACCTGTACAGTTGCATTAAATTTTGTGAATACACATCACTGTACTGCAAACCTGGATCAAGGAAGCCGTTACCATGAGCCTCACCATTCGCCCTGCCGTTCGTTCCGATGCCGAGCAGATTCTGGCCTTTATCACCGAGCTGGCCGAATACGAACGCGCCCGCCACGAGGTGGTTGCCACCCTCGCCGACATCGAGCACAGCCTGTTTGGCGAGGGCAGCACGGTGCACAGCCTCATGTGCGAGCGCGATGGCCAGGCAGTCGGCTTTGCCGTGTACTTCTACAGCTACTCGACCTGGCTCGGGCGCAACGGCATTTACCTGGAAGACCTGTACGTGACGCCTGAGCAGCGAGGCGACGGTGCCGGGCGGCAACTGCTGCGGCACATTGCCCGCGAAGCGGTGGCAAACAACTGTGGCCGCCTGGAATGGAGCGTGCTGGACTGGAACGAGCCGGCGATAGGCTTCTATGAGAAGCTCGGTGCCGAGGCGCAGGATGAGTGGGTGCGCTACCGGCTGGATGGCGAGAAGCTGACGGCGTTTGCCCAAGGGTGATCCCTCGGGTTTACGCGATCAATTGCAGCAGCAGTCTTGCGTCGCGATGGGCCGCAAAGCGGCCCCGAACGCTGCCAGGCACCGATGCAGCCGATCAGGCCACCTCTGCCCCGTCATCCGGCCAATGCGGTTCATTCGCCCCTGGCGGCGTCAGTGGCGGCAGCCCATACGCCGCCCGCGCGTCGTCACAGCTGGGGTTGTGCACCCCACCCTCCCACGACGCCTCGAACTCGCGACAAGGGCTGGAACGGTTGGCATAAATGGTACAAGCCACCTCTTTGCCGATCTCGCCTTCAAGGCTGACACAGCGGCATGGCTTGGCATCGGTGCCGATCATGGCAACGCGGGTGGGGTTGATCTGCACCACCAGGTCATCTGGCACGACCCCCCCGGCAGACTGGCATTCGCCCCAGAAGAAGGACACACGGAAGTACCCGCAGCAGGCGCCGCAGTCAAGGCAAGGGTTATATTCAGACATGATGTCACGGAGGGAAGGTTGTTGTTATCGGGGCTGGCCCGCGGCGCCATTTTCAATCGAACTCGGGGCGGTTGGATAGAGGGACCATGCAAAATATTTTTCCGCTGATCCGGCCGCCCGCATCGGCTACCGCAGCGCCTTGTAGGTAGTCGCGTCCCAACGCGTCAAAGCCAGGCCTTCGGTCGGATCATAGTCATCACCGCACACCTTGCTGAAGTGCGTGCAAGCCTCGCCGCAATGCACCAGCCGATCATCTCGCTCACCCTCGGTCAGCACCGTGTAAGACTGGCTGCGCATGGCGTGGTACTGCCTTTCGGCAGCGGTCATCGCCCGGTGATACTCCATGAGCTGCCGATCGCTCAAGGCCAGTCGCTTGTCCAGGGCAACACCCCAGCGGGTAAGGCAGACTTCAGCGAAATGACGAACGACCAGCCCAGGTTCCTTGAACGCCTCGCCACCGCTCGCACCATCGGCCGACGCGTTGCCCACCAGCGTGGCATGGCGACCCGACATCGGATAAATGGAGATCTGCGTACGGCTGTCCACGGACGGGATCACGCAGGCAAACCCTTTGGAACGCTCATCCCGCGAATAGAAGCCGACATATTCACGCACGTTTGCCGCCAGTGTGGTGCGTTCGGTTTGCACATTGCCAATCCCGGGTACCGGGTCGATAGCAAATATGTTCACCGGTATGTCCCGCAGCACCGGGTCTTGTGCCATGGCGTTGGCCAGCATGTGGCAACTGATCCCTCCCCGGCTCCAGCCCACCAGGTTGACCTGAAGCGGAAGGCGCGGTTTGCGGAACATGCTGATGATGCGCTCTTGCAGTTCCTGCGGTGTCGGGTGGCGGTTACCGTAGTCGTAGGTACGCCAGAACCAGGAGGCTGTGGCGGAAGCATCCGGGATAGGTACGCCAGCGTCCTTCAGTCGCTCGTACCCTTCTTGGCTCAATTGGGTGCGCTGCCAGCTGCTTTCGCCTTTGATCACCTGCAACACATGGTTGACGTTTTCTTCCCAACCACGACCGAACAACTGGCCGGTCCAGTTGAAATAGCCGCCGGGTTCGACGAACAGGTTGTCATCCTGAAGGTTACCGCTGCCGGGACCGTCGACGGCGATCCAGTGGGCGAATTCGCGACCCTGATCGTTGCTGGCCAGGGTCGAGACCAGTTCGCCGTTCCAGAAATCGGGGTTGGCGTTGTCGAAGCGGTGGGAGCCGGTGCCGCAGAAATAGGCGGTAAATACACTCATTTGTAAATCTCTGAAGTTAGAAATGAGTGCTGAAAATAGACGGGTAGATCGGGAAGAACGCAGGCGGAAAGGTAACCTGTGAGGCTGTCGGGGGCTGCTTTGCAGCCCCTTCGCGACGCAAGGCCGCTTGGGTAACTTACTCCCGTTGCCACACTGCCCCGGCAATGTCGACCCGTTTGGGCAGGATCTTGTTGTCGAAGAACAACGCTGCAGTGCGCTGCTGCGCCGCCACGATTTCATCACTCACCGGCAGCACCGGTGATGCCGGCCGGTGGCTGAAACTGCGCTGCACCACCGCCTCCGGCAAGCCCATGAACTGCGCCAGCAAGCGGATGCTCCCAGCCTCATCGCTGCGGGTCAGCGCCTCGGCCCGGCTGATTTCATCGAGCAACTGGCCGACAAAGGCGCCATGGGCTTCAACATAGGTCCGTGAGCCCAGCATGAACGGCCCGATCAGCCCCAACCCTTGGCCGTCGGCCAACAGCCGCGCCTTACCCTCCAGGTCGATGGCAGAGTAGAACGGGTCCCAGATCGCCCAGGCATCCACACTGCCCCGCTCGAACGCCGCCCGGGCATCGGCGGGTGCCAAGTACACCGGCTGAACATCGCGAATTCCAAGCCCCGCCTTGGCCAAGGCACGCAACAGCAGGTTGTGTGCGCTGGACCCCTTCTGCAGGGCAATGCGCTTGCCCTTGAGCTCGCCCACCGCGCTGATCGGGCTGTCTTTCGGCACCAGGATCACCTCGGCCTGGGGCTTGGCTGGCTCGGCACCAATGTACAACAGGTCGGCACCGGCAGCCTGGGCGAAGATCGGCGGGATATCACCGGTCGAGCCGATGTCGAGGCTGCCGATGTTCAATGCCTCCAGCATCTGGGGGCCGGCCGGGAACTCGATCCACTCAACGCGGGTACTGGCAAATCGCTGCTCCAGCAGACGATGCTGCTTGGCCAGCACCAGGCTGATCGAGCCCTTCTGGTAGCCAATCCGCAAGGTAGCCGGGTCTGCAGCCTGGGCCACTCCGGCCAGGGCCACCCACAACAGCATGGCAAGGTGTAGCACGCGCATCGGTCACTCCTTCCAGTCGGTCGAGGGTTTTTCCCACAGGTTGATCCCGCCTTCCACGGCGTACTGGTCGATGGCAGCCAGCTCCTCGGCGGTGAACGCCAGGTTGTCGAGCGCCGCAACGTTCTCGGTGATCTGCTCGGGCCGGCTGGCACCGATCAAGGCAGAGGTAACCCGTGGGTCACGCAGTGTCCAGGCCAAGGCCAGTTGGGCCAGGCTCTGGCCACGCTGACGGGCGATGTCGTTCAGGGCGCGTGCACGGGCGATGTTGGTTTCCGACAAGTGCCGGGGTAGCAAAGACCCGCCGCCCGCGCGGTTCACCCGGGCGTCGGCCGGGATGCCATTCAGGTATTTGTCGCTGAGCAGGCCCTGCGCCAGCGCTGTGAATACGATCACCCCGGCACCCAAGGCATCCGTGGTGTCGAGCAGATCGCGCTCGATCCAGCGGTTGAACAGGTTGTACGACGGCTGGTGGATCAGCAGCGGCACCTTCAGCTCATCGAGCAATGCGGCAATTTCTGCGGTTTTGCCGGCGGAATAGGACGAGATGCCGATGTACAGCGCCTTGCCCTGGCGCACGATGTCGGCCAGCGCGATGGCCGTTTCTTCCAGCGGCGTGTCGGCATCGAAGCGGTGCGAATAGAAGATGTCGACGTAATCCAGCCCCAGCCTTGCCAGGCTCTGATCCAGGCTGGAGATCAGGTATTTGCGCGAGCTGCCGCCCTGCCCGTATGGCCCCGGCCACATGTCCCAGCCGGCCTTGCTGGAAATGATCAGCTCGTCGCGGTAGCTGCGCAGGTCTTCACGCAGCAGCCGGCCGAAGTTGATCTCGGCGCTGCCATAGGGCGGGCCATAGTTGTTGGCCAGGTCGAAGTGGTTGATGCCGGCATCGAAGGCGGTGTGCAACAAGGCACGCTGCGTGGTGATAGGCGTGGCATCACCAAAGTTGTGCCACAAGCCCAGGGACAGGGCCGGCAGCACCAGGCCACTGCGGCCTACACGTCGGTAAGGCATGCGCGCATAGCGCTCGGGGTTGGCGGTGTAGCTCATGGTTGGTCTCGTTCGGCAAAGTAAGGGTTGGCTGGGCGCTGCAAGCCCAGGTGTTCGCGCAGGGTGTGGCCCTGGTACTGGCGGCGGAACAGCCCACGCTGCTGCAACTCGGGCACTACATAGCGGGCGAAGTCTTCCAGGCCCAGGGGCAGGTGCGGCACGAGCACGTTGAAGCCATCGGCGGCACTGCCTTCGAACCAGGCTTGCAGCTCATCGGCAATCTGCACCGGGGTACCGACCAGGCTGTAGTGCCCTCTCCCACCGGCAATGCGCCGCCCCATTTGGGCCAGGGTCAGCTGATCGTTGCCTGCCAGTTCGGTGAGCAACTGCTGGCGGCTGCGCTGGCCGTCTTCGGTGGGCGGCAAATCGGGCAGCGGGCCATCCAGCGGGTAGCCGGAAAGGTCGAAGTTGCCGAGCATTCGCCCAAGCAGGCCAACCCCGACACGCGGGTCGACCAGCGCCTGGAACTGTTCGTACTTGTCCTCGGCCTGCGCCTGGCTTTGCCCCACTACCACGAACACGCCGGGCATGATCTTCAGCGATTGCTCATCCCGCCCATGGCGGGCCAGTCGGCCCTTGAGGTCGGCGTAAAAGGCCTGTGCGCGTGCCAGGCTGGGCTGGGCGGTGAACACCACTTCGGCGCTTTGGGCCGCCAGCTCGCGGCCGGTTTCGGACGAACCGGCCTGCACCAGCACCGGTCGCCCCTGTGGCGAGCGGGCGACATTGAGCGGGCCTTTGACACGAAAGTGTTCGCCGACATGGTCGATAGCCCGCACGGCTTGCGGGTCGTGGAACAGGCCGCTGGCCTTGTCACGCACAAACGCATCATCGGCCCAGCTGTCCCACAGGCCTTGCACCACTTGCTGGAATTCCCCGGCACGGGCATAGCGTTCGCCGTGCGGGATATGCGCCTGGCGGCCAAAATTGCCGGCTTCGGCGGCAGCGTCGGAGGTGACCATGTTCCAACCGGCACGGCCTGCGGACAGGTGATCCAGCGAGGCGAATTTGCGTGCCACGTGATACGGCTCGTTGTAGCTGGTGGTGGCAGTGGCGATCAGGCCGATGCGTTCGGTGACCGCACTCAACGCCGACAGCAGGGTTAGTGGCTCGAAGTACACCGAGCGGGCGCTGTGGCTGGCCAGCGGGTCACTGGGCGCGGCAACGCTGTCGGCGACGAACAAGGCATCGAAGCAGGCCGCTTCGGCGATGTGTGCGGTGCGCTTGTAGGTGGCGAAATCCAGCGGGTCGGCGGGTACGGCCGGGTGGCGCCAGGCGGCCACATGGTGACCGGTGGCCATGAGGAAGGCACCCAGGTTCATTTGGCGGGGCATGTTGTTCTCCTTGAAAGCTTGATTGGGGCCGCCTTGCGGCCCATCGCCGGCAAGCCACAGGTATCGCTACTCAGAAATCCTTGCGCAGCTGCACGCCGAAGTAGCGTCCGTCATCCCGTGGTACCGAGCGGTAGATGTAGTCACCGCCACTGGCCAGCATCTGCGCATACGACTTGTCGCCCAGATTCTTGCCCAGCAGCGCCACGCGCCAGCCGTCGTTGTAGTCGGCCAGGGCGATGCTGGCGTTCCAGATGCCGTAGGCGCCCTGCACGGTGTCCGGGTTCTGGTCGAGGCTGAACTGCACCGCGTCCTGCCAGCTGTAATCGCTGCTCAGTTCCACATCCAGGCCATTGTCCAGCGGGATTACATAATCGGCGCGTAGGTAGGTCTTCCAGTCCGGCGTGAACGGCAAGCGGCCGCCATCGATGTTGCAACTGGCCGCCGCACCCGCCGGGCAGTTGAAGTGATCGACGCGCGCCTTGGTGTAAGCCACGGCGGTCGACAGCTTCAGACGCGAGGTGGCCTGGAAGCTGGCATCCAGTTCCACCCCCTGGGTCTTGACCTTGCCGGCGTTGACCAGGCGGGTCACCACCTGGTTGGCCACGGTGTCGTAGAAGTTGGCCTGATAGTTGTCGTAGTCGGTGTGGAACACGGCCAGGTTGGCGGTCAGGCGATTGTCCAGCGCCGTGCTTTTCAAACCGATTTCATAGGCATCGGAGGTCTCGGGCTTGAGCGCCTCGGTATCGCGCGGCTGCATGTTGAAGAACACGTTGTAGGCCGGGCCTTTGTAGCCGCGCGAATAGGTGACGTAACCGGTCAGGTTGTCGTTGAAGTCGTATTGCAGGCCGGTCCGCCCGCTCCAGCCGTTCTCATCCACCGAACCCGAGCTGGCGGTAGAGGGCTGAATACCGGCCACAGCAGTGGCCGAGGTGGAGACGCGGCGGTGGTCGTATTCGAGGTCGTCGTGGGTCCAGCGCAGGCCCAAAATGGCACGCAAGTCGTCAGTGAAATTGAAGGTGTTCTCGCCAAACAGCGCGACACTGTCGTTGGTGGTGGAGTAGTCGGCACGGCCACTGTTGGCCACACCGCCGTTGACCGACAGGCGTTGGTAGGTCTCTTTGGACGTGCCATGCATGTAGAAGGCGCCCAGCACATATTCGTTGAACTGCCCTTTGGGCGAGGTCAGGCGAAACTCCTGGCTGTACTGGTCATAGTCCACCGTGCCTTTGTCGTGGGACGCGGTCAGTGGCAGTAAGGCGCGGCGGTCGCCGTCCTGGTACTGGGTGTTGTCCCAGCCGCGCCAGGCGCTGATCGACGTCAGGGTGTAGTCGCCCAGCTGCCAGTCCAGTTGCGCCGACAGCCCCTGGTTCTCGTCCTCGACGTGGGTCTTGAAGTCGCTGTTGATGTCGCGGTTGTGGGCGCTTGGCGTCACCGGACCCAACTGGCTGGCGAAGGCGGCGCTGGCGCTGGTGATCACACCGCTGGGCAGGGTGTCTTCGCCTTTCATGTAGTCGGCGATCAGGGTCAGGCGCACGTCTTCGTTGGGCTCGAACTCCAGTTTGCCGCGGGCGCCTTTGCGCTCGTAGCCATTGACGTCGTGGCCATTGGCAACGTTCTCGACATTACCGTCGTAGTCGCCCCACAAGGTGCTCAACGCCCCCTTGAACTGCTCGCTCAGGCGCCCGCCAATGCCAAAGCGCAGGCGGTTCTCGTCGCCACCACCAAAGTGCGAATAGTCCACATAGCCCTGGGTCTGTTCAGGGATGGCCTTGCTGACCACGTTCAGCACGCCGGCCGAGGCGTTTTTGCCGAACAGTGTGCCCTGCGGCCCGCGCAGCACCTCGATACGTTCCAGGTCGAGCAAATCGAGGGTCGACTGGCCCGGGCGACCGAACACCACACCATCGACCACCGTCGCCACCGTTGGCTCGATGCCCGGCGAAGTGGAAATGGTGCCAACGCCACGGATGAACAGCGAGGTGTCCTTGTTCGAGGCCCCGGCGCGATAGTTGAGGGTAGGCACCTGCTGGACGATGCTGGCCACGTTGTTGCGGTTGTCTCGCTCCAGCTGCTCGCCATCGATCACCGACACTGCCACCGGCACTTCCTGCAATGTGGCTTCGCGGCGTGTGGCTGTCACGGTAACCGCCCCCAGTGCAGTGGCCTGCGCAGCCCCCGTTTCAGCAGGCTCGGCTGCTTGGGCGCCCTGGCCGAAAGCGGCCAGCAGGATGGCTGCGGCCAGCGGCCGGCGTTGCGTAGCGGGAAAAGGTGTACGGTTTTTCTGCATGGTGCTCACTGCCTCGGGAAACCAGACCAGGCCCCCATTTGACGGGGCCGACACGAAGTTGCTGTGGTTGTCTGGTCTCGCTCGTGCGAGTGGCAGGCGCTTGCCAACAGCAGCGCTTGGTAGCGCTAACATGAACAAGTATCTGCGGCCACCGTTTAGCACGTCAAATACTTAAAAGTCAGATTTATATGCGATATAGCTATTTGCCAATCGCGCATCCGTTAGCGCTACCATCGCGCCATTTCCACAGGAGGCAGCCCGGTGAGCCAAGCCAAGGATCCCCCCCGCAAGCGACGCGGCGCAGGCCGTGTCACCCTCGCCGAGGTGGCGCGGGCTGCTGAGGTTTCAGCCATCAGCGTGTCGCGCTACTTCAACCAGCCAGACCAGGTGTCACCGCCGTTGCGTGAACGTATCGAGGCCGCTGTACAGGCGCTGGGCTATGTCCCCAATCTGGTCGCCGGGGGATTGGCCTCGGCGCGCGGGCGCATCGTGGGCATGGTGATCCCGAACATTTCCGGGCCGATCTTCGCCCAGACCATCCAGGCGTTCAGCGATACCCTCAGCCGGCATGGTTACCAGTTGCTGTTGGCGTCCAGCTACTTCAGCGAAGCGCAGGAAGAAAGCGCGGTGCGAGCGTTTCTTGGCTGGTCGCCGGCAGCGTTGGTGGTGACCAGCCATTTCCACAGCCCGGCCACGGAAAAGATGCTGGCCGACGCAGATGTGCCCGTGGTGGAAATATGGGATTACCGCCCGGAGCGGGCGCCCTTGCAAGTAGGTTTCCTTCATCATCAGGTGGGTGTGCAGGCCTGCCGCTACTTGCTGGACAAGGGCCACCGGCGCATCGCGTTCGTGCAAAACAGTGCAGCCGGCGACCTGAGTGCGCTGGAGCGGCGCGACGGCTATGTCGAGGCACTGGGTGAGGCCGGGCTGGAGCCTTGGGTGTTCGTGCCCTCGGCAGACTGCGCGCCGTTCGAGGCGGGCAAGCAGGCGATGGAAACATTGATCCGCCGTAATCCACGGCCCGAGGCGATCATCTTCGCCAATGACAACCTGGCCGCCGGCGCCCTGTTGGCCGGCCAGCGCGCCGGCTTACGCCTGCCAGAAGACATGGCCATTGTCGGCTTTGGTGACTACCCCTTTGCCGACATGCTGCTACCCAGCCTCACCACCCTGCGCCCGCCCTCCCGGGAGATTGGCGAAGTGGCGGCGCTGCGGGTGCTGCAGCACCTGGGTGTGCTGGCGTGTGACGGTGAGGTCCAGCGGCTGAACCTGTTGGCGTGCAAGTTGATTGCCCGCGAGAGCGCGTGATTCAGGGTGCGGCCACCGAGGGTGGCATTGACGCCAAGGCCGCCCCATGCTCTCCTTATGCCTCACGTTCAGGTGCCCCCTAGGGGGTGAAACGGGAAACCGGTGCGTCGCAGGCTCTCCAACAGGGCCGGACAATCCCGGTGCTGCCCCCGCAACGGTAAGCGAGCGAAGCGTCTGTACCACTGTGCCCTTGTAATGCGGCATGGGAAGGTGACGCTTTCCAGGAGCCCTGCTCTTCCTCGCAAGCCCGGAGACCGGCCTGGCGTTCATGAACACCCCGCGGTGGGCGGGCGCTGTTGCATTCCCCTGGGCGACTACGCTCGGGGCTGCCGCGCTTGCCCATTGCCCAAAAAAAGCAGAGGAACGCGTCATGCCCGTCACCAGCGCCAAGCAACACAACCTTGCCACGCCTGTCACCCTCAGCCAGCGCATCGTCATCGCCGTCGGCGCCAGCCTGCTGGGCCTGTGCCTGGTGTACTTTGCCGGCTTCTCGCACATTGAGGCCGTGCACAACGCCGCCCACGACACCCGCCACAGCGCCGCCTTCCCCTGCCACTGAGTACGCCTGATGATCACGCGCATTGCCCGTACCGCGGGCTTCAGCGGGCTGCTTGCGGCCCTGTTGCTGACCTTGCTGCAAAGCTTCTGGGTCGCCCCGCTGATTCTTGAGGCGGAAACCTACGAGTCCTCGGCCCCTGCCGCCCACCACGAGCATGGCAGCGATGTGCCCGCCCATGAGCACAGTGCCGAAGCCTGGTCGCCGGAAGACGGCTGGCAACGTGTGCTGTCCACTACGGGCGGCAACCTGGTGGTCGCGGTCGGCTTTGCCCTGATCCTCGCCGCCCTGTACAGCCTGCGCGAGCCGACGCGCGCCGGGACGGGTGCATGGTGGGGGCTGGCCGGCTTCGCCGTCTTCTGCCTTGCTCCGACCTTGGGCCTGCCACCCGAACTGCCCGGTACGGCAGCGGCCGACCTGGGGCAACGCCAGGCCTGGTGGATCGGCACAGCCAGTGCCACCGCACTGGGCCTGGCCTTGCTGGTGTTCGCTCGTCACTTGCTGCTGAAAGCGCTGGGCGCCGTGCTGCTGGTAATCCCCCATGTGATTGGCGCACCACAACCCGACGTGCATGAAAGCCTGGCCCCCGAAGCACTGGAAACCCAGTTCAAAGTGGCCTCCTGGCTGACCAACGCCGCCTTCTGGCTGGCCTTGGGCCTGCTCAGCGCCTGGCTGTTCCGCCGTTCCAGCCGGGCCTGATGCCGCCCCTCTACGCCGGCTTCGGCTGCCGCCGGGGTTGCCCGGCGGATACCCTGCAACGCTTGCTGGACCAGGCCCTGGACAACCAGGGCCTGGCATTGGCCGACCTGCGCGGTATCGCCAGCATCAGCCTGAAGGCCGACGAACCTGGCTTGCTACAGCTGGCCGAACGCCTCGGTTTGCCCTTGGTGCTGTACCATAGCGTGCAACTGCAACCTTACGAACCCCTGCTCAGCCACCGCTCCGCCGCCGCCCATGCCCACAGCGGCTGCTGGGGTGTGGCCGAGAGCGCGGCACTGGCCATCGCCAGCCAGCACCTTGGCACGGCCAGATTGCTGCTGGCCCGCCAGGTACTGGGCCCGGCGACCCTCGCCCTCGCCGGCTGAGCGCTTCCCCCTCTTTCCTGCAAGGACTTTCCATGACGGTCTATTTCATTGGCGCCGGTCCCGGCGACCCGGAACTGATCACGGTCAAGGGCCAACGGCTGATTCGCCAGTGCCCGGTGATTATCTATGCCGGCTCACTGGTACCCGCCGCCGTACTCGAAGGCCACCAGGCCGAGACCGTGATCAACAGCGCCGAACTGCATCTGGAACAGATTGTCAGCGCCATGCGCACCGCCCACGAACAAGGTAAGGATGTAGCCCGTGTACACAGCGGCGACCCTGGACTGTACGGCGCCATCGGCGAGCAGATCCGCCACCTGCAGGCGCTGGGCATCGATTACCGGATCATCCCCGGGGTCACCGCCACAGCAGCCAGCGCCGCCCTGCTCGGCTGCGAACTGACCCTGCCGCAGGTGGCGCAAACGGTGATCCTCACCCGTTACGGCGACAGCTCGCCCATGCCGCCCGGCGAGCAACTGGGTGACCTGGCGCGCCATGGCAGCACCTTGGCGATTCACCTGGGGGTCAAGCACCTTTCGCGCATTGTCGAAGAGCTGTTGCCGCACTACGGCGCGCACTGCCCGGTAGCGGTGGTGCACCGGGCCACCTGGCCTGACCAGGACTGGGTGCGTGGCAACCTGGGCGACATTGTCGAACGCGTCGCGGCCAAGGCTTTCCGGCGCACAGCATTGATCCTGGTGGGTCATGTGCTGGGGGATACGCCATTCGCCGAGTCGGCCTTGTACCGTGCCGGGCACGCCCACCTGTATCGCCCTGCCGACTGAGCATTGCCAGCCTTGCCGTGGCGTAGCAGACTCCAGGTTCCCGCCTGCCAACAGGAGTTAGGCCCGTGCTGGAATTACGCCCCAACTGCGAGTGCTGCGATACCGACCTGCCCGGCGACAGCCCCGATGCGCTGATCTGCTCCTTTGAATGCACCTTCTGCCGCACCTGTGCCGAAACCCGCTTGCAGGGCCTTTGTCCGAACTGTTCGGGCCAGCTGGTAGCCCGCCCGACGCGTGTCGGCAAGGCATTGGCCAACAACCCCGCCTCGGCCAAGCGCGTGAACCAAGCGCACACTGCCTGCGCCTGACCGACCGAAGAAAACCGGCATCACCGCTTGGACAGGGTGATGTATTTCCTGTTTTTTGTAGGATTCTTCAACAACAAGAGCAGGGACTTTCAACACTTCTATACTCGCCATTACCAAACTTCGGGATTGGCCGTATCTTGCAGCGCTTCCGATTAACCCACTTGCAGACGTATTCCTGAGTGATCCAGGAAGCGGACCACATCCTGACAGGAGTTTTTCTCATGACAACCGTGCTGATCGTCGACGACCACCCTATCGTCCGGCTGTCCTTGCGCATGCTGCTCGAACGCGAGCGCTTCCACGTCGTCGGCGAAGTCGGCAATGGCAGTGAAGTGGCGCAGGTGGCCCGCGACCTGCGCCCGGACGTGGTCATACTCGACATCGGCCTGCCGGGGCTGGACGGCATGGAAGTCATCAAGCGCCTGCAGTGCCTGGAACCGGTGCCGAAGATCATGGTACTGACCGGCCAGGCCACCGACCTGTATGTACGTCGCTGCCTGGATGCCGGTATCGGCGCTTTCGTCACCAAAGAAGAAGACCACGAGGCGCTGCTGTTTGCCCTCAAGGCCCTGACCAAAGGTTATTCGACCTTTCCGCAGATGTCGGTCAACAGCAATTCGTTGGAAAGCGAGCCCGTGCGCCTGGCCAGCCTCTCCAACCGGGAGATGGAGGTACTGCGACGCCTGGCGCGCGGCGAGAACAACAAGAATATCGGCACTTGCATGAACCTCAGCGCCAAGACCATCAGCACCTACCGGGGCCGTATCATGGAAAAGCTCAAGACTGAATCACTGGTGGAAATGGTCGACCTGGCCAAACGCAACAGCGTGTATTGAGCGTTTGCACACCATGAAGCACCTGCTGGCGAGCGTCTTTCTGGCTACCGGCTTACTCGCCTCGGCCGAGCTGTTGGCCAGCAGCGAGCCCCGCCAGTTGCTGGCGCGCTCGGCCAGTGCCGCCGCCCCCCTGGCGTTGTCCAGCGAAGACCGGCAATGGCTGCAGCGCCGCCAGCACCTGGTGCTGGGCAGCTCTCGGCCCGACTATCCACCGTTTGAAATCAACGTCAGTCAGCACGAATACGAAGGCCTTAGCGCCGATTACGCCGGGATTATCGCCGAGCAATTGGGCATTCCCGTCGAGGTACGGCGCTACGACAGCCGCCACGAGGCGATCATCGCCTTACGTGAAGGCAGCATCGACCTGCTGGGCAGTTCGAATGCCTTCGAGGCGGCTGACGCTCAGCTTAGCCTAAGCACCCCCTATGCTGACGACCTCCCGGTCATCGTCACCCGCAAGGGGCACAGCCTGAAAGGCACACCTGACCTCGCCGGCCTGCGCCTGGCCATGGTCGATCATTATCTGCCCGCCGCTGCCGTTCGAACGCTGTACCCCAAAGCGCAACTGAGCCTGTACCGCTCGACCCAAGCCGGGCTGGCAGCCGTCGAGCTAGGTGAGGCGGATGCGTACCTGGGCGATGCCATCAGCACTGACTTCCTGATTGGCAGGAGTTACCAAGGCACGCTCAAGATTGACCACTTCTGCCAGGTAGCCCCAGGGGCTTTCGCCTTTGCCCTGGCCAACGACAACCCACGCATGCATCGGCTGGTCGACAAAGCGCTGGCGCGCATCAGCGAAAGCGAACGCCTGAACATCCTGCGCCGCTGGAGCAGTGGTAACACCAGCCTGCTGCTGCAGCGCCATCTCACGGCCTTGAGCGCAGAAGAAGAGGCCTGGATCGCCGCCAACCCCACCATCCGCGTGCTGGTCAATACCTCGCTGGCCCCCTTGACCTTCAACGACGCTCAGCATCGCCCCAGTGGCATAACCCTCGACCTGCTCAAGCAGATCTCGCTGCGCACAGGGCTGCAGTTCACCCCCGTCGACAGCGCTTCAGCACAGGCCATGGTGGACCGCCTGGCCCGCGGTGAAGCACAAATGATTGGGGCACTGGGCTACGGCGCTGACCGCTTGAAGCAACTGCGCTTCACCCGCCCCTATCTGGTCAGCCCACGCGTGCTCGTCACCCGCAGCGACGTCGAATCTCCCGCACAAGCCAAGGCCATGAACGGCAAGCGCATCGCCCTGGTGCGTGGTTCACCGCAACGGGCCCTGATGCAACAGCGCTATCCGCAGGCAAAGATAGTCGAAGTGGATAACCCGCTCGGTCAGATGGAGGCCGTGGCCAACGGTACCGCCGACGTTGCCCTTAGCAGCCATATCAATGCCGCCTACTACATCAGCCATGTGTTCAAGGACCGCTTGCGCATCGCCAGCGTCCTCGACGACGAACCGGCCATCGCCGCCTTTGCCGTCGCCGCCGACCTGCCCCAGCTACAGGCCATTCTCGACAAGGCGCTGCTAAGCATTCCGCCCGAAGAGCTCGATCAACTGATCAACCGCTGGCGTACCAGCACGCTGGTGAGCGACAGCCCCTGGCGCGACTACCGCACATTGGCCTTGCAGGTGCTGGTGCTGTCGGCCCTGCTGTTGGCTGGCGTCATATTCTGGAACAGCTACCTGCGCAAGCTGATCAACCAGCGCACAGAGGCCCAGCACGCGCTTCAGGCACAGTTGGCGTTGAGCCGCGGGCTGCTTGAGCAATTGCGCCAGGCCAAGGACGACGCCGAACAGGCCAGCCAGACCAAAAGCACGTTCCTGGCCACCATGAGCCACGAAATCCGTACCCCGATGAATGCCGTGATCGGCCTGCTGGAACTGGCACTGGAGGACAGCCGTGGCGGCCGCTGCGACACCCAGCTTTTACAGACCGCCTACGATTCGGCAACCGGCCTGCTTGAGCTGATTGGCGACATTCTCGACATTTCCCGCATAGAATCCGGCCACATCAGCCTGCAGCCAGTACCCACCGATCTGGTAGAGCTGGTGCGCGCCACACTGCGGGTATTCGAGGGCAATGCACGGGCCAAAGGCTTGCACCTGCACGGCGAACTGCCGGCAGAGCCGGTCTGGGTGCTGGCTGACCCGCTGCGGTGCAAGCAAATTCTGTCCAACCTGGTCAGTAACGCCATCAAGTTCACCGATCGCGGTGAAGTGCAGGCGAGCCTGCTACTGCCCAAAGTTGCCGGCCAGGGCATTCTGGCAATCGAGCTGAATGTGCGCGACACCGGTATCGGCATCAGCCCTGTCGACCAGGCCCGGCTGTTCAATGCGTTTGTTCAGGCCGACGGCCCAAGGGCCCGCCAAGGCGCAGGCCTGGGGTTGGTCATCAGCCGCACCCTCGCCGAATTGATGGGCGGCGCCTTGAGCCTGCAGAGCGTGGAAGGCGTCGGCACCCGCGTGCAAGTCTGCCTGCAGCTGCCCACCAGTGCTGCACCGGTACAGGCCGAGCAAGACCCGCCAGCTCATGAAGGCACTAGCGGCCCGCTCAACATTCTGGTGGTCGACGACTACCCCGCCAACCTGTTGTTGCTGGAGCGGCAACTGCATACCCTGGGTCATCGCGTGACCCTGGCGGAAAATGGCGAAATCGCCCTGGCACGCTGGCAGGCAGCGCGCTTCGACCTGGTGATTACCGATTGCAGCATGCCGGTCATGGACGGCCACGAACTGACCCGGCGCATTCGCAGCCTGGAGGGTGAGCGCAGCCTGCCAGCGTGCAGGATTCTCGGCGTGACCGCCAATGCCCAGGCCGAGGAGCGCGCCCGCTGCCTGGCCAGCGGCATGGACGAATGCCTGTTCAAGCCGATTGGCCTACGTTCGCTAAAGGCCCATCTGCCCCAGGTCCGCCCTCAGCAACAAAAAACACCGACCACACGCCATAGCGGGTTCGACCTGGCTGAACTGCGCCACCTGACCCAGGACGACGAACAGCTGACGCGGCATTTGCTCGAACAACTGTCGGTAAGCGTCGCCGAAGACCTGGCCGACTTGCGTGCCCTGGCACCAGACGCCGCCGACGAGGCCGTGCGGGCCCTGGCCCATCGCATCAAGGGTGGCGCCAAGATGATCAGGGTGCGCACCGTGGTCAAGGACTGCGAAGCCATCGAGCTCGCCCACGCACAGGGGCTGCCGACGGTCGAGCAGCGCGCGCTGCTGCAAACCAGCCTGCAAGCCCTGCTTGACGAAATGCGCGATGCGCTCAGTGCAATTGCAGCGTCGAGCTGATCTGGCTGATGGCATCCACCACGTGCCGTGAGCCTTGCTGGATTTCCATGATCACCGTACCTGCTTCGTTGGCCAACGCCACCCCGTGACCGGTGCGATTCAGACTCGACTGCATGCTGGCTACCGCCAGTAGCGACAGGTCGTGGTTTTGCCGCACCACATCGACAATCTCCAGGGTGGCCTTGCTGGTTCGCGCCGCCAGGTTACGCACCTCATCGGCCACTACCGCAAAGCCTCGCCCGTGCTCGCCGGCACGGGCGGCTTCGATCGCGGCATTCAGGGCCAGCAGGTTGGTCTGGTCGGCGATGCCGCGAATGGTCAGCACGATCTGCCCGATCACATCCGATTGCTTGCTGACCGCATCGATGCTGCGTGCGGCATCGTTAAGCTCCTGGGAAATCTGTTCGATCACCTGCACCGTCTGCTGCACCACTTCTGTGCCCTTGCGCGCGCAGGCGTCGGTCTGCATGGAACTGGCATGGGCAGCATCGGCGGCGTTCTGCTGGGTGCAGACCTGGCGGGTAATGTCACTGGCGAACTTCACGACCTTGTTCAAGCGCCCCTTGCTGTCGAAAATGGGGTTGTAGGAGGCTTCCAGATAGACCATTTGCCCCTGCTTGTTGATACGCTCGAAACGGTGCGAATGGTATTCGCCACGGTTAAGCGACGCCCAGAACTCGCGGTACTCGGCCGACTCGCGTTCGTGCGGTAGGCAGAACAGACCATGATGACGGCCAACCACCTCGTCGAGGCGATAGCCCATGGTGTCGAGGAAGTTCTGGTTGGCTTTGATCACCCGGCCCTGGGGGGTGAATTCGATCACCGCCATGGAGCGGCTGATGGCCTTGAGCAGGTTTTCGCTTTCATGCTCCTGCACCACCCGCTGGCTGATGTCGGCGGCCACCTTGATCACGCTGGTAACCTGACGCTGCTCGTCCAGCACCGGCATGTAGCTGGCCTCAAGCCACACCTCGCGCCCGGCCTTGTCAAGGCGCTCGAAGGTACCGCTGATAGCCTTGCCCTGCCCCAGTTCACGCCACAGCTGTTGGTATTCGGCACTTTTTGCGTAGTCTGGCTCGCAGAACAACCGGTGGTGCTTGCCACGCAACTCGTCAACGCTGTAACCCATGGCCTGGCAGAAACGCTCATTGGCATCGAGAATGGTGCCATCGGGAGCGAATTCGATCATCGCCATGGAGCGGCTGATAGCGGCGAGTTTGGCCTGTGCGGTGGCCAAAGCCTTTTGGCTGCGCTGGATCTCGACCAAATCGGACTTACGGTGGAAATCGAACATGACGCCGGGCTCCTTTATGCGCGGTTTCATGAGCATAGATCGCCATCATTAGCATGCAAGCACAGTGCTATCACTTTGTAATTACTACATTCTTTAAATTACCACCATTCCTGTGGGAGCGGGTTCACCCGCGAAGAAGGCAACGCGACATATGGCACCGGCTGCACCGGTGTTCGCGGGTAGACCCGCTCCCACAGGGGGTAGAAGTCAGGAGCTCTCCCGCACCATCAACTCAAAGCCCAAGTCCTGCTGCGCGTTCGGCACCCGCTTGCCATCGAGCAACGCCAGCAACGCCTGCGCCGCCCCACGCCCCACAGCAGCCCGAGGCGTGCGAATCGAGGTCAGCCGCGGCACCATGTGCGCCGAGGCCGGCAAATCGTTGAACCCGACCATTGCCACCTGGCGTGGTACCTCCACCCCCTGGCGCAAGGCCTGCAGCACCGCGCCTTGGGCCAGGTCGTCGTTACAGAAGAAAATACCGTCGACATCCGGCGCCTTATGCATCAGTTGGCTGAACAGTGCACTGCCCAGTGCAATCGATGAAGGTTCCGGCGCCAGTACCTCCAGCTCGGTCGCCTGCAAACCGGCCTCGGCCAGCGCCTGGCGGAAACCTTCGGCCCGCTGCATCACCCGTGGGTCAAGCTGCGCGGCAATGAATGCCAGGCGCTTGCGACCGCGCTTGATCAAGTGCCGGGCAGCAGCACGCCCGGCCTGCTGTTGCGAAAACCCGACCGACAATGCCCCAGGCTCGCCGTTGAGCTCCATCATGTGCACACAAGGCACACCACTGGCGGCCAGCATCTGGCGCGCCGCATCGCTGCGCTCGAAGCCGGTCAGCAGCATGCCGCAGGGCTGATAGGCCAGGTAGTTACGGATCAGGTTCTCTTCTTCGGCAAGGTCGTAGTGATAGTTGCCGATCAACACCTCAAGCCCACGCGGGCGCATGACCTCGTGGATGGCTTCCAGGGTATCGATGAACAGCTGGTTGGACAGTGAAGGGATCAACACCACCACCGACTGGCTACGCGCCGAGGCCAGCGCCCGGGCCGCCGGGTTGGCGACATAGCCAAGGGTTGCCGCTGCGGCGATAACCTTTTCCACCAGCTCCGGCGCAACCGTGCTGACCCCGCGCAAGGCGCGCGAAGCGGTAATCGGGGAAACCCCGGAAAGCCTGGCAACTTCTGCCAGGGTGGGACGACCTGTAGTGCGGGAGCCGGTGCGGGACATGGATGTTGTAATTTTACTACTTGCAAGGAGAAGGAACGGCCACTAAGGTAGCGCTGTCTCAGGACGCAGGCAATGTAATCTTTGGTAGCAGCCATCACGCGCTCGCCACCAGGCGTCCATACTGCGTAGGGACAAGACCAATAACACCGGGGAGGTGGCTGTTCGTCGATGACGAGACAGCGCTATCTCACCCCGCAGGAGGTACTGATGAATTCTCCCCTGTCCGCCATCGTGGTGATGGGCGTGGCCGGTTGCGGCAAAAGCTGCATCGGCGCCGCCATCGCTGCCAGAAGCGGCGGCCGCCTGATCGAAGGCGACGCTTTCCACCCTGCCGAAAACATCCGCAAGATGAGCGCTGGCATCCCGCTGGACGATGGCGACCGCGCCGGCTGGCTGGTACGCCTCGGTCAGGAGCTGCAGGCCACCACCCAGGCTGGGGAGCGCCCGATTCTGACCTGCTCGGCACTCAAGCGCCGCTACCGCGACACCCTGCGCGATGCCATGCCCGGGCTGGTGTTCGTGTTCCTCGAACTGTCACCGGCCGAGGCGGAAAAACGCGTGCGGGCCCGCCCCGGTCACTTCATGCCGGCCAGCCTGATCGACAGCCAGTTCGCTGCCCTGGAATCGCCACGCGGCGAGCCACTGACCCTGCCACTGGATGCTACCCAACCCGTCGAAGCGCTTGCCGAAGCGGTGGACCGCTGGCTAAAGCGCTGCGGTGAGCAGGGGCTGGCGCAAACCGCCTGACCCTGGCGGTTTTCCGGCTCACCAAAGACAGCGCTACCCCAACCTGCAAACGCGGGAAAAGTTCCAAAAAGCTACGCCCAAAACAACGATAAGACCGAGGCCTTCAAACCATGTTCGGACTGGCTACTGATACCTTCCTGCTGCTCGACGCGCTGGTTACCATCGTCGGGCTGATCCTGCTGATCACCCACTTCAAAGTGCACCCCTTCGTCGCCCTTACCCTCGCGGCCGGCTTCCTGGGCCTGACCTCCGGCATGCCGGTGGCCAAGGTCATGAAATCGTTCCAGGACGGTTTTGGTGGCGTGCTGGGCTTTGTCGGCATCGTGCTTGCCCTGGGCACTATGCTCGGCAAGCTGATGGCCGACTCCGGGGGCGCCGACCAGATCGCGCAAACCCTCATCCGCGCCTTCGGCAAGAAGAACGTGCACTGGGCCATGATGTTCGCCGCGTTCCTGGTGGGCATACCGCTGTTCTTCGAAATCGGCTTCGTGTTGCTGATTCCGCTGGTGTTCATCGTTGCCCGCCGCTCCGGGGTGTCGCTGGTGAAGATCGGCATTCCGCTGCTGGCCGGCCTTTCCGTGGTACACGGCCTGGTCCCGCCACACCCGGGCCCGCTGCTGGCGATCGGCATTTTCCACGCTGACATCGGCAAGACCATCTTCTACGGTCTGATCGTCGCACTGCCCACCGCGATCATCGCTGGCCCGCTGTTTGGTAACTTCATTTCCCGCTACATCCCGGGCAACCCGTCGCAGGAACTGATGGACCAGATCGCCAAGGACTCCGACCAGGGCAACCTGCCCAGTTTCAGCATCACCCTCATCACCGTACTGCTGCCAGTCGCGTTGATGCTGCTGAAAACCTTCGCCGACGTGGTGCTGCCGGCCGAGCACATCGTGCGCCAGTGGATGGACCTGATCGGCCACCCGATCACCGCCCTGCTCGCCGCCCTGTTGCTGGCCTTCTACACCTTTGGTTCGGCTCGCGGCTTCAACCGCCAGCAGATCATGAAGATGCTCGACCAGAGCCTGGCCCCCACTGCAGCCATCGTGCTGATCGTGGGTGCTGGCGGTGGCTTCAAGCAGATGCTGGTGGACACCGGCGTGGGCAACGTGATCGGGCAGATGGCCGTGCAGGCGGAAATTTCACCCATCCTGCTAGCCTGGCTGGTGGCTGCGGTGATCCGCATCGCTACCGGCTCCGCCACGGTGGCCACCATTACCGGTGCGGGCATCGTTGCGCCGGTGATCGACCTAGTGCCGGGGGTGAACCGTGAGCTGTTGGTACTGGCCACCGGTGCCGGCTCGCTGATCCTCTCGCATGTGAACGACGCCGGGTTCTGGCTGGTGAAGCAATACTTCAACATGACCGTGGCAGAAACCTTCAAGACCTGGAGCATGATGGAGACCATTCTCTCGGTGGTCGGCATCATCTTCATCATGCTGTTGTCGCTGGTGGTGTAACCGTTGATCGGGGCAATGGCACCTGGATGCGTCGGGTAGGGCCGAAGGAAGGTATGAGCCCTACCCAACGCAATGGAGACTGCTATGCCCCGCACAAGCATCCTGCTGATCGCCCTGCTCGGTTCGCCGCTGGCCTTGGCCGCCGGCACCGGCCCGACCTACCCTGACGACCCGCACAGCACTGCGCCAAGGCCAGGCGTGGACAGCACCCTCAACCCGATCGAGAAGCCCGTGCCGCGGGATACCGACCCGCGCATCAAGGGCAACGACCCGGACAGCCCGCCGGCAGAGCTGAATGACAACCGTGACCTGCCGGGAATGGAGGGCAGCGGCCAGGAGGGCACTCGCCGGCAAGATGGCGCAGCTGACGATAGCCAGCACTAGACACCTGCCCTACCACTGACGCTTGTCTGGCCGGCTCAGCCCCAGTTTTTCGATCCGGTACCGCAGCATGTCACGCGACAGCCCCAGCATCCGCGCCGACTTGGTCACGTTCCAGTCCGTACGGTCCAGGGTCTTGCACACCAGCTCGCGCTCCATGTCGGGCAGGCTGGTGCCTGGCTCCGGCTCGTGCCGTGGCATTTCGAACATTGCCGGCGCCTGCTGAGCGGCCAATGGCTCGTCGATCAACGTCATGCACAGGTTCAGCTGGTGCGCCTGCACCACCTCGTTCGGTGCCAGCAGCACGGTCTGCTCCAGCATGTTACGCAGTTCGCGCACATTGCCTGGCCAGCTGTAGCCCAGCATCAGGCTCTCGGCTTCGGCGGAAAAACGCAGGTTCGGCTTGCCATAACGCCGGCCATGATGGGCCAGGAAATGCCGCGCCAGCAGCAGAATGTCCTGCCCACGGGCATACAGGCGCGGCACCTTCAGGGCAATGATGCGCAGGCGGAAGAACAGGTCGCGGCGGAACTTGCCCTGCTGCACCATCTGCTCGAGGTTGCAGTTGGTGGCACTGATCACCCGCAGGTCAACCTTGCGCTCCTTCACCGCACCAATCCGGCGGATGCTGCGGTCTTCCAGCAGCTTGAGCAGCTTGGCCTGCAGCACGAGGTCCATCTCGCCAATCTCGTCGAGGAACAAGGTGCCGCCATCGGCCGCTTCCACCAGGCCTACCCGGCGCTCCTTGGCGTCGGTGAATGCACCCTTCTCGTGGCCAAACAGTTCGGCCTCCAGCAGGTTGGCCGGGATCGAGGCGCAGTTGAACTCGATGAACGGCCCCTTGCTGCGCGTGCCATCGAAATGCAGGGCGCGGGCCACCAGTTCCTTACCGGTGCCGGTTTCGCCTTCGACCAGCACCGGTGGTAGGTCGTCACTGGCCATCCGCCGTTCGGCATCCAGCACCTGGCGCAGGGTGTGCTTGAGGGTCAGCATCGTTGGCGACTCGCCGATCAACGCCTGCAACCCGGACTTCTGCGCCTCTCGCTCCTGGTAGAAAGACAGCGTGCGCTCCATGCGCTCGGCAGCCAGGGCCTTGTCCAGGGTCAGCTTGAGTTCGGCCAGCACCACGGGCTTGCTCAGGTAATGGAAGGCGCCCTCCTTCATCGCCTGCACGGCATCTTCGACATTGCCGTAGCCGGTCATCATAATCACTTTCAGGTCCGGCACCTTTACCACCAAGGTCCGCAGAAGGTCGTGCCCGCTCATGCCTGGCAGCGAGTTGTCGGTCAGCACCGCGTCGGGCCGGGCCCGCTCGATCTGCTCCAGCGCCAGCTCCGCGCTATGGCATACGGTGACCTCGTAGCCCTTGAGGCTAAGGTAGGTGCGAATGTTGTCGGCGAGAATTTCATCATCCTCGACTACCAGGATGCTGTGCTCCATGGTCCCCTCCCGCTGCGATATTGAATGTAAGGCTGACGCGGGTTCCTTCCTCTTCGCGGCTGCTCAGGCTGACCGAGCCGCCAAAACGTTCCATGATGCGTTTGACCAAGGCCAGGCCAACACCAAGACCACCCTGTTTGGTCGTGAAGAACGGCTTGAACACCATCCGTTCCTGCTGTTGGCTCATGCCCTTGCCCGTGTCGGTGAGCACGAATTCGGCACGCAGGCCACCCTGCACATTGACCTGGGCATTCAACATACCGCCGCAGGGCATGGCCTCCAGGGCATTGGAAAACAGGCTGTTGAGAATTTGCGTCAGCTGCAACGGCTGGCTGACCACCCACTGCACGTCAGGCCCCTCGAAATGGAAGCGCACGCCGTTTCGTTCAAGCTGCTGGGCGAAGGCCAGGTGGGTGTCTTCGATGGCGGCCACCAGGTCCACGGCTTCGGGTTCATCGCTGGTTGGGCGCAACGACACCAGCAGGTCGCGTACCCAGCGCGACATACGGTCGACCTGGCTGATGATATCGGTGATGTTCTTCTGCGCGGCAACGTTGGCGGTTTCCTGGGCCAGCTCGGCGCTTGAGCGGATGTTGGCCAGCGGGTTGCGCAAGCTGTGGGCTACCGCCGACGACATTTCGCCCAGCGCCACGTAGGTTTCGCTGGCCACCAGCCGGTCCTGTTGCAGCTGCAGCATCTGCGCCGCCCGACGCACGATCCAGAACAATCCGAAATAGATAAGCAACCCGCCCACCAAGGTCGACGCCCAGATCAGCACATAACCCCACTGGATGCGCCGCACCAGGTCCTGTGGCTCTTTGTAGATTTCCACCATGGCCAATACCTGCTCGCCCTGGCTGTCGAACAGCGGAATGTAGTTCTCGATGAACAGGTAACGCGGTTCACGCTGAAACTTCTGTTCTTCGCGATCGTCCTCGGCCTTGTGGTAGCTGGCCGAAACTGGCTTGCGCGAACGGAAAGCACGGTCGAGGTCGCCATCGGCTTCTATCCGCTTGCCGATCAGCTCGGCGTTGGTGGACCAGACGATGGTGCGGTCGCGGGCGTAGACGTTGGTCAGCAAGGTATCTGGCAAGTGCTCGACATGGTCCAGGAACTCGACCCGGGTCGACTCGGCCAGTGCGGGGGTGAACTGCAGGTGCTGCAGGTCCAGACGCGGGTCTAGCAGCTCACCCATGGTAGTGCCTGGCGGCAACTGCGAATGGCGCACCTCGGCCTGCGCCATGGCCTGAATGAACTGCGCGGTAAGCATGGCATCGCGCTGCACGCTGTCGCGAACCACAAAACGCGTTGACACATAACCCAACCCGCCCGCCACGGCGGTGATGATCAACAGGCTGATAACCGAGAACCACCGCAGCAGGTTGAACTCACGCAATGGCACAGCCAGACCGCTGGCGGTCGCACCGGGCTTGTCGCGAACTTCGTTTTCCAGCATCTGCATCGCGTGGTTCCCGCACAGGGCGTCCGTTCAGAAATGCCTCAAGGCCAACAGCCAATTGAAAGCACCCCGCCTGGGCAGCCTGATAGCTGCCTTGTGTTGCGTGTTGCGCTCCGCACATCACGTAGCAAGAACTCAGCCAGCCAAAAACAAATCAATAAAAACCAGCAAGTTATAAAGTATTTCCAAATACGACCTGAGGAAGATTCCCCACATTTGGGTAATTATCACCCAAACATTATGAAACCCATAAAAATCAATGACTTAGAGATTTTACTTAATGCTTGTTATAAGCTAGGAACCAAGCGGAACGTCAACGATACCCGCGTACCATGGCCCTCGCTGCTGCTGAGCCGAACCGAACCGCCGAAGCGCTCCATGATGCGTTTCACCAGCACCAGCCCCACCCCAAGCCCACCCTGTTTGGTGGTGAAGAACGGCCGGAAGGCCATGCGCTGCTGCTCTTCGCTCATGCCCTTGCCATTGTCGGACAGGCGCAGTGTCAGGCAGCGCCGGTTCTGGCGCACCACCTCGATACGCAGACGCCCGCCCTGCTCCATCGAGTCCAGGGCATTGGCAACCAGGCTGCTGAACACCTGCCGCAGTAACGTCGGGTGCCCCAATACCTGCACTGCCGGTAACGGTTGCAGGTCAAGGCTTACCCCACTGCGTGTCAACGGCACGGCATAAATTTGCAAGCTTTCCTGCAACGCCTGTGGCAAGTCGACCGCCACGGCCTCGTCGTTCAGCGGGCGCAGTGATTGCAGCATCTGGCGGATCCACTGCGACATCCGATCAACCTGGCTGATGATTTCGTTGACTTGGCGTTGGGCCGGGCCGTCGTCGAACGCCTGGGCCAGCTCGGCACTGGAACGGATACTCGCCAGCGGGTTGCGCAGGCTGTGGGCCACCGCCGACGACACCTCGCCCAGTGCAACATAGGTCTCGTTGTTAATCAGCCGCTTCTGCTGCACTGCCAGCAACCGCGCGGCACGGTGCATGATGCCGTACAGGCCGATATAGACCAGCGCGGCCCCCACGGTAATCGCCAGCCATATCAGGATCAGGCCATGCTCGATGCGCACGATCAGGTCATGGGGCTCTTTATAGATTTCGACCATCGCCGTGACGTTCTCGCCATCGGCATCGAACAGCGGAATGTAATTCTCGATGAACAGCTGCTCGGGCGGGGTAACGAATTTCTGCTCGGCGCGGGCCTGTTCGAAGTTATGGTAGCTGGCCGAAACCCGCATCTTGTATTCGAAAGCACGCTCCAGGTCATCGTCGCCATTGATCAGCTTGCCGATCAGCGCCGGGTTGCTGGACCAGATCACCGTACGGTCCGGCGCATAGATATTGGCCAGCAGCATGTCTGGCAGGTGGGCGATATGGTCGAGAAATTCGCCGCGCGCCTTGCGCCGGGCATCCGGGTCGACATCGGGCAGGTTGCTGCGGTCGGTACGCGGGTCTATCAGCTCACCCATGGTGCGCACGTTGGGGATCGACACATGGCGTACTTCGGCGTCGGCGATGGAGGTGATGAATTGCGCGGTGAGCAAGGCATCGCGCTCCACGCTCTCATCGATGATGAAACGGGTGGAAATCAGCCCCAGCCCGGCAGCCACCGACAGAATGATGGCCAGGCTGACCCAGGCATACCAGCGCAAAAGGTTGAACGGCTTGCGCGGGGCAGCCAGCTCGTTACCGGCAGGCACTTCGATGGCGTCGGAACGAGGGGCGATGTCCATGGCGGACTCCACATCTGGGCACCTTCAGAAGGTTATAGCGCAGAGTTGGGGAAACCATAGTGTTAAATTGATGGCATCCGCCGAAGGGTAACGTTTTTTTCACTTCATACACGCGCTCCCACACAGATCGCATGGACCTGAAAGGCAGCTCTAGAAAGGCGAATCATCTGCCAACCCCTGCAATTTGCGGTATTCGCGCAGCACCGCAGGTACATAACGGCGGGTTTCGGCATACGGCGGCACCGCACCGCGCCGCAACACGGCATCCGGCCCCGCGTTGTAAGCCGCCACGGCCAGGGTGATGTCGTTGTCAAACAGGGTCAGCATGCGCTTCAGGTAGCGGGCCCCGCCCTGCACGTTGTCTTGCGGGTCCAGGCGGTCTTCCACGCCCATTTCGCGAGCGGTATCGGGCATCAATTGCATCAACCCCACCGCACCCGCCGGCGAACGGGCCTTGGGGTTATAGCCGGACTCGGCCTTGATCAGCGCGTGCAACAACGCCGGGGGCACATTGTGGATGCGTGCCGCAGTGGCGACCACCTCGGCATAGGGGCGCCCAGTGATCATCTGCGCGTTGGCCGGGCCAGCCTGGGCCAGCGGTTCGTTGATCACCTTTTCATAGTGGCGTCCGGGCCGATGGACGTTGGTCAGTACGTAGCCACCCTTGGCATCGATTGAGATGTACACATCAGCCTGGGCAACCCCTGCCGTCAGCCAGATCAAACCGAGGATGAGTCCACGCATGTCGGTCGCCTCTTCGTCGTGGCCCCCGATGTGGGGGAAATGCCCCGGAAAACCCGAGGTCAATGACCACGACGCAAGCACTGTGCCGCTTCCTGTGCCGCATGGCGCAAGGCCCCGAGGCAGACGTGCATGGCTGTTGCATGGTGCCTGTCAACGCGTGTTCCCATGCAGTGGAGGGCTTCACCATGCAGCGCAGAACCAACCCGCAACGTGGCTTCACCCTGCTTGAACTCCTGGTGGTACTGGTGGTGCTCGGCCTGTTGGCCGGCATCGTCGCGCCCAAGTACTTCAGCCAGCTCGGCCGCTCCGAGGCCAAGGTCGCACGGGCGCAGATCGAGGGGCTGAGCAAGGCCCTGGACCTGTACCGCCTGGAAGTCGGCCACTACCCCAACAGTGAGCAAGGCTTGCAGGCGCTGGTGGTCGCCCCCAGTGGCGAGGCTCGCTGGACCGGCCCGTACCTGCAAAAGGCCGTGCCGCAAGACCCATGGGGCCGCCCATACATCTACCGGCAGCCCGGCGAAAACGGCGGTGAATACGACCTGCTCTCGATGGGCAAGGACGGCCAGCCGGGTGGTGACGGGGAAAACGCCGAAATTACCAGCTGGCAGTAAGGAGAACGACCATGCGCTACAGCCTCAAGGCCCTGGGCAGACAGGGTGTGGTGCAGTTGCAGATCGACGCCGAGGACGCCGACCAGGCCCGCCGCCAGGCCGAGGATCAAGGCCTGCGCGTGCTCAGCCTGCGCAGCAACGGTGGCGCCTTGCGCGGCATGGCCTGGCGCCGCGAGGCGGCGTTTGACCTGGTGCTGTTCAGCCAGGAGCTGTCGACCCTGCTCAATGCCGGCCTGCCGTTGATCGACGCACTGGAAAGCCTGGCAGAAAAAGCCCCTGCTGCGGCCACACGCAAGGTGCTGAGCGAGCTGGTGCGCCAGCTGTACGAAGGCCGCTCTCTGTCCCAGGCGTTGGGCCAGCAACCCCGGGTGTTCCCGCCGCTGTATGTGGCGCTGGTGCAGTCCAGCGAACGCACCGGTGCGCTGGGCGACGCCCTCGCCCGCTACATCAGCTATCGCCAGCGCCTGGACCTGGTCCGGCAAAAGCTGGTGGGCGCATCGGTTTACCCCTTGCTGCTGTTGCTGGTAGGCGGCGGCGTGGTGCTGTTCCTGCTCGGCTACGTGGTGCCGCGTTTCAGCCAGGTGTTCGAAGGCATGGGCACCGAGTTGCCCTGGCTGTCACGGGTGTTGATGCAGATCGGTCTGTTCCTGCACGCGCAACAACTGCCACTAGCGCTGGGCACTGCAGGTGGCGTCACGGCGCTGTGGCTGCTGCGCCGCCACCCTCGGGTACGACGCTGGGCATCCTGTCAGTTGCGCCGGCTGCCAGCGCTGCATCAACGTTTGATGATGTACGAACTGGCGCGCTTCTATCGCTCGCTGGGCATCCTGCTGCAAGGTGGCATTCCCATCCTCACCGCCATGGGCATGGCGCGCGGCCTGCTCGGCAGTGCCGCAGGCCAAGGCCTGGCACAGGCCAGCCAGCGGGTGGGCGAAGGGCTGCCGCTGTCCGATGCCTTGGAGGCCGGGCACCTGGCTACCCCGGTGTCGCTGCGCTTGCTGCGGGCCGGCGAGCAGTCCGGCAACCTGGGCGAGATGCTGGAGCGCTGCGCCGACTTCCACGACCAGGAAATCGGCCGCTGGGTGGAATGGTTCGTCAAACTGTTCGAACCGCTGCTGATGACCTTCATCGGCCTGCTGATCGGCCTGATCGTGATCCTGATGTACATGCCGATATTCGAACTGGCTTCAAGCATTCATTGAGGCGACGGGGGCAGTGCTGAATCTGTTTTCCTTCCAGGTGATTGGCTGGTCAATCAACCACAGCATGTGCAGCGACCTGGCGATCGACGCATTGGTGATGCGTCGTGTGGCGCCCCAAGCCACAGCAGCAAGTGATGATTCATTCAGACCAAGGCAGCCCAACTCAGTAGCTGAGATTGGCAAAAGGATGTTCCCAGCAAGGGTTACAAGGAAATTGAAGAAGCCAGGCAGGATATGACCAGCTTCTTCATGCGATACACCCCATCTGGCTCCAGCGCCGCAACAACTACCGGTCGCCAATAGCGATGGAGCAGCAAGCGGTGTGATCACCGTAATCAGTGTCCGGAAAGACACGACCCACCCTCTTGTCATCTCGACTAGGGTGTCTCATTTAGCTCGCAGTGCAATCGCATACCATTGAGTGCCGTGTCGTCCCCATCAAAAGGATCCTCGACACGGGTTGCAAAACCATTTGCAGATTGACCCGTCGGGCAAGAGAAGCGTTGACTCCATTCTCCCCATTGAGCCCCCGGTTCCAGCGCCAACTCTTTCCCGTTTCTGCAGTACAATCGCACATTGCCGGCGGCAGTATCATCATCATTGCCTTTATACTGTTCGATGCGAATCTTAAATCCGGTCACTGGGCCGTCACTTTGCTGACAGAAGACAGGACCGGTAACCTGTGAGCCCCATGGCCCTTCCTTACTTTTAATTGGCAATGAAGTATCCCTAGGGAAGGTCTGAAGTAACCCTGTATTTCCGGTCGACTTCAGCCCTTGCTGCTTTTGAAAGCGGGCCGTCGATCAAAATCGACCAGGTAACCCGCTCAGTTCTCCGTTTTTGGCCGCCGCGAGCACCTCGCAGCAGCCATTTTCCGCATTACAGGTGCACCT
>NZ_JBICKA010000093.1:0-9103 GCF_043103635.1 Pseudomonas sp. yb_9
TACGCCAAGGAAACACCCGGCGAGTGGCAAGGCGAAGGTGCCGAACGGCTCGGCCTGGTCGGCCCCGTCGATCAGCTGCAACTGGCCAAACTGCTTGATGGCAAGTTGCCGAACGGCGAGCGGATCCACACCACGTTCAATGCCGAAACCAACAAGCGGCGCATGGGCTTGGACATGACATTCTCGGCGCCGAAATCGGTGTCGATGCAAGCACTCGTCGCCGGCGACAAAAATGTCACCCTGGCTCACGACCGGGCGGTGGCCAAGGCCATGCACCACGTCGAAAAGCTCGCCCAGGCACGGCGCAAGGTACAGGGCAAGTTCCTGCGCGAACGCACGGGGAACATGGTCATTGGCAAGTTTCGCCACGAAATGAGTCGCGGCAAGGATCCCCAACTGCACACCCATGCGGTGATCATGAACATGACGCAGCGCGCCGATGGTAAATGGCGTGCCTTGTTCAACGACGATATTTTCAAGGTTCAGCATGAAGTTGACGCCATGTACAAGGGCCAACTGGCCTTGGAGCTGCGCGAGCTGGGCTACGAGATCCGCGTACTCGATGGCAAAGGCAACTTCGAGCTGAATCACATTTCACGGGAACAGATCGAAGCATTCTCCAGCCGCAGCAAAGTCATTGAAGAAGCGTTGGCCAAGGACGGGAAAACCCGGGCCGACGCGACCACTCTGGAAAAACAAGTTATCTCAATGGCCACCAGGCCGCACAAAGACGAGCGCGACCACGATCTGGTGAAACAGTATTGGGTGACGAAAAGCCGCGAGTTAGGGATCGACTACGGCCCACAAAGCCGATTGGATGGCCGCGAGTATGGTGAATCAGGCCCAGCGTCAGGCGCTGGCCGCGTTCCATCTGATCCCAATCTACCCGCAGGGCTGACACCGGCCCAAGCCGTTGTGCAATACGCAATCAATCACCTGACCGAGCGTGAACAGGTTGTTACCCAGTTGGACCTGTTGACCGTGGCGCTCCAGCGTTCGGTAGGGTTGGCCGGGCCTGACCAGGTACGGGCCGAAATAGCCCGGCTGGTACAACAAGGTACGCTCATAGAGTCAGCACCGGCCTACTCAATGGCACAGCCCACGGAAAACGCGCCCGTGTTGTCGCCTGCAGGTTGGCAAGCTCACCTGCAGGAGTTGAAAGGCTGGACGGACAAGCAGGCAAAACAGTACGTGGCCACCGCCATCGAGCGCGGTTCATTGGTGCCAACCGAGAAGCGCTACACCACACAGAAAGGCTTGAAGCGCGAGAAAGCCATCCTTGCCATTGAGCGCACTGGCCGGGGCCAGGTGACGCCGCTCATGTCCCAGGAGCAGGTCGCTAAAGCACTTGAAGGATCAACCCTCACCGCTGGCCAACGGCAAGCCGTCGAGACCATCGTCAGCACGGAGAATCGGTTTGTCGGCATTCAGGGTGATGCTGGTACGGGCAAAACCTACTCCGTTGAGCGGGCCGTGCAACTGCTCACATCCGTCAACGAGGCAATGAGTTACGGCAAGACAGAGGATCAACTCGGCTATCGAATCCTCGCATTGGCGCCGTATGGGAACCAAGTTGCCGCACTCAAAAACGAGGGGATGGACGCTCATACCCTGGCCAGCTTTTTCAACACCAAAGACAAGACCCTGGACGAAAGGACTATCATTGTTCTCGACGAGGCCGGTGTCGTCGGCGCTCGCCAGATGGAACAGCTCATGCGGCTGGTGGAAAAGTTCGGGGCCCGCCTTGTTCAGCTGGGCGATACCAAACAGACCGAGGCCATCGAGGCGGGAAAACCATTCGCCCAGCTCCAGCAGAACGGCATGCAAACCGCCCGGATCAAGGAGATCCAGCGGCAGAAAGACCCCGAGTTGAAATTAGCCGTCGAGCACGCCGCCGATGGCAATACTCCCAAGTCGCTGCAGCACATCAAGCACATTGAGGAACTGCGCAACCCTATCGATCGACATCAAGCGATCGTCAACGACTACATGCAACTGACTGACCAGGAGCGTAGAGAGGTATTGATCGTTGCCGGTACAAACAAAGACCGCAAAGAGATCAACACTTTGGCGCGCAAGGCATTGGGCCTTGAGGGCCGGGGGGCGAAGTTCGACACGTTGAACCGCGTTGATATGACTCAGGCAGAGCGGCGCTACGCACCGACCTACCAGCAAGGAATGGTCATTCAGCCGGAGAAAGACTACAAAAAAGCGGGCTTGGTTCGTGGCGAGAACTACACCGTCAAACAGGCGTTACCGGGAAACATCCTTGTCGTGACCGGTGCCGATGGCCAGAGCCGTCAGATCAACTCGCGACAGGTTACAAAGCTCAGCGTCTACAAGGCAGAGCGCCCGGAGCTGTCCATTGGCGACCTGGTACGCATCACCCGCAACACGCCATCACTCGACCTCACCAACGGCGACCGGATGCGAGTTATCAGCACAGCCAACGGCATGATCGAGCTGGCTTCGACCAGAGAGCGCGACGGAAAGCCGGAGCGCGTGGTGAAGCTGCCATCGAACAAACCGCTGCACCTGGAACACGCTTATTCCGCGACTGTTCACAGTGCGCAGGGCCTAACCAATGATCGCGTGATGATCTCCGTGAACACCAAGAGCCGTACCACTTCGCTAAATCTGTTCTACGTGGCCATCAGTCGGGCGCGGTTGGAAGCGAGGATCTACACCGATGCTATCGCCGGTTTGCCGGGTTCTATTGCCAAGCGCTACGACAAAACCACGGCACTGGCGCTGCAAAAAGAGCGGGACGCCCAGCGCCTGCAGAAAGCGCACGCCCCGAAAACGGTTGTGGATGGGCCAAAAACCGAGCGAGCTTTGGAACGCGAAAAACGCATGCGGCCCAACAGCCCAAGCGGCGGCATACCAAATTAGTGAACTTTGCCTTATCTCGGCATGCCCCCTATTACCGTGCCATCCGCTCGGCTTTCGCGGTATTGCACAGCGCCACCGAGCATGTGCGCGAGAAGTCCGTCATGCGCCAGGTGACCATCAGCTTGATTCCGCTGTTTGGCATCAACCTGTTCATTCCGAGGCTGGTCGAGTTCCTGGCGCAAAACCCGGAACTGGACATCAACGTCACCTACGCAAACCACCGCAGCTATTCCAGCGAACCAGCCACTGGCCGGGCAATCACAGCGAGCCGCTGATCTCGGGTGCCGTCTCGCCCTATTGCAGCCGCGAATTCCTTCAGCGCCACGCCCCCATCGACTCGCCCCAGGCCTTGAGCCAACTGCCGTTGCTGCACGACGAAGAACGCGGCACCTGGGCCGAATGGTTTCAAGTCGCCGAGGTCAAGCACGCCAGTGCGCTCAATGGCTTGCTGCTCGAAGACGGGCAACTGGCGCTGACCGGCCTGGGTTGCTCGCTGCTGCGCGAGCCGTTGGTGGCGCCGATGTCGCCAGCGGCGAACTGGTAAAGCTGTTCGACCTGCACGTGGATGACGGCCGCCAGTACTACCTGTGCCGGCGCTCCAACAGCGAACTGTCCGACGAAAACCTGAGCTCAAGCGCAGCCTAGTGACGGCTACGCCAGCAACCGCTGATTGATCACCATTTGCTCACGCCCGCGCGCCACAATCCAACGGTGGAAGTCGCGGCAGTGGGCCTTGTCGAACGCGCCCTTGGCACCCACCAAAAAATACGCCGACGGCAAGGGCAAGGCCCGGGCAAACGGCCTGATCAAACGCCCATCTGACAACGCATCAGCCACCATTGAGTATTGCGCCAGTACCACACCCTGCCCCGCCAATGCGGCCTGGATTGCCATGGCAGACAAGGAATACACGCGGTAGCCATCGCGAATGCTTTCGCAGTCCACCTGTTGGGCCTTGAACCAGTCACGCCACGAAGGCGGCGAGGCAAACTTCGGTAGCCAGTCGATGGACAGCAGCGGATATGCCAGCAGGTCTGCCGGTTTGTTGAGCAGCACATCAGGCCGCAACAACCAAGGGCTGCACACCGGCACCACGCAATCGCGAAACAGTTCGATGGCGTTTTCCGTGGCCACGTAGTCGCCGTAGGTGAAGCGAAAATCGATGTCGTAGCCCTCTGGCGAAGGTTCGGCGTGACTGCCATCGAGAAACAAATTGAGTTCCGGGTGCTCGTCCTGCCAGGCATAGATGTGCGGTGCCAACCAATCCGACAGCAATGACGGCAAAGCGCTGATGCGCAGGTTGCTGGCGTTTTTCGACCGCTCGACCTCGACCTGGGCGATGCGCAGGCTCTCGAATGCCGCTGCGCAGCTATCGTGATAACGCTGGCCGGCGGCGGTCAGGCGAATACGCTTGCCGACCTTCAAGGTCAGGCTCAAGCCCAGGGTGTCTTCCAGCAGTTTCATTTGTTGGCTGACGGCACCGGCCGAGATACCCAGACGCTTGGCGGCCTCGACAATGCCGCCGAAACGTCCCACGGCTTCAAAAACCTGCAGCGCGCGCAGGGAAGGCAAGCTGTTCATCATCATCTCCATAGCAATCGACGGTTTTATACTTTAGCTGAGCTATAGCAAGCCACAGTTTTCGACATTTTTTGTATATGAAAAGCCTCGTATTCTGGCTTTGGCGGGTATTTACCTGTCCCGGTCAGGAGACGCCCCATGTTGTTACGCAAGACCCGATACGGTGCAGCCTCTGATGTAACCATGCGTACCAAAAAACCATAGTGGCCCGGCGACTCAGCCACCCCGGGCTTATCAGCACCGCGAAAAACAGCACCTTGCAGGCATTTTCCGTGAATTGGCCTGTATTTTGCATTAAATATATATACAGGTACTATCATATAAAGATTTTTCTGTAATACATCGTTAGCGTTCGATCCGTCAGACAAAGGAAAAACAACAATGAAAAAATTTGTACTCGCCACCGTCTTTGCATTGGCTTCCACCGGCGTCCTGGCCAAGGATTTAAGCGTCATTCGCTTTGGCGTCGATCCGACCTTCGCTCCGTTCGAATCGAAAAACCCCGACGGTCAACTGGTGGGCTTTGACATCGACCTGGGCAACGCCATTTGCGCCGAGCTGAAGGTCAAGTGCGTGTGGGTGGAAAACGCATTCGACAGCATCATCCCGGCGCTGCGGGCGAAAAAGTTCGATGCCGTGTTGTCGGCAATGACCATCAACGACCAGCGCAAAAAAAACGTGGACTTCTCCGACCGTCTCTATAACTCCCCCAACCGTTTGATCGCGAAAAAGGACAGCGGTCTGCTGCCTACGCCAGAATCCCTGAAAGGCAAGCGCGTCGGCGTAGCCCAAGGCACTACCCAAGAGACGTACGTCAAAAAAATCTGGGCGCCTAAAGGGGTGATCATGGTCACCTACCCCAATCAGGACTTGCTGTATCCGGACCTGGTCAGCGGCCGTATCGACGCCAGCCTGACCGATGCCGCCGTGGCCGAACTGGGTTTTTTGCAAACGCCTAAGAACACCGGTTTCGCCTTCGCCGGCGACGCTGTGTACAACCAGGAACTGCTGGGCGAAGGCATTGCCATCGGCCTGCGCAAGAACGAGCCGCAGCTGATGGAAGCCATCAACCGGGCACTGGCCGAAATGCACAAGAACGGCACCTACGACACCATCCAGAAGAAGTACTTCACCTTCGACATCTACAACTAAAAGCCCTGCGCTTGACCGGTGCCGGAACGCTCGCGGCTTGGTGATCCGGCGCCTTGCCCATCCATTTCGCGCAAGGGCCGGCCCCCGGGCCGCCCTTGCCAACGGAGAGACAGAACATGCTTTTACAGGGCTATGGTTCGCTCATTCTCGAAGGTACGTTGGCGACCATCCAGCTGGCACTGATGTCCATGGTACTGGCCGTCACGCTGGGCCTGATCGGCGCATCAGCCAAACTATCGAAACAACCGCTGCTGCGTCACCTGGCCGCCGGCTACACCACGCTGATTCGCAGCGTGCCGGACCTGGTGATCATGTTGTTGCTGTTCTTCAGCCTGCAGATCTGGCTGAACAACCTGACTGAATGGCTGGACACCGAACAGATTGACATCAACCCCTTCGCGGCCGGGGTGCTGACCCTGGGTTTCATCTACGGTGCCTATTTCACCGAGACCTTCCGCGGCGCTTTTCAGTCCGTGCCAGCCGGCCAGTTGGAAGCTGCCGTGGCCTACGGCATGAATCGTCGGCAGGTGTTTGTGCGGGTGCTGTTTCCACAAATGATGCGCTTCGCCCTACCGGGAATCGGCAACAACTGGCAGGTGTTGATCAAGGCCACGGCGCTGGTGTCGATCATTGGTTTGATCGATATCGTCAAAGTCACCCAGGACGCGGGCAAGAACTCCATGGACCTGTTTTTCTTCAGCGTGGTCGGCGGCCTGATCTACCTGGCCCTGACCACCGTTTCCAACGGCGTGCTGATGTGGCTTGAACGCCGCTACTCGGTGGGCGTCAGAGGTGCGCAGCTATGATCGATATCGTCCAGGAGTACTGGAAAGCCTACCTTTGGTTTGACGGCTACCAACTCTCAGGCGTGGCCATGACCCTCTGGCTGCTAGTCGCTTCCATCGCCATCGGCGGCACCCTGGCCGTGCCGCTGGCCGTGGCACGAGTCTCGTCCAATCCGCTGCTGCGCATGCCCGTATGGTTCTACACCTACGTGTTTCGCGGCACGCCGTTGTATATCCAACTGCTAATCCTCTACACCGGGATCTACAGCTTGCAAGTGGTGCGCGACCAACCGACCCTCGATGCGTTTTTTCGCGAGGGCATGAACTGCACCCTGCTGGCCTTTGCCCTCAACACGTGCGCCTACACCACGGAGATTTTCGCCGGCGCCATCCGCGCCACGCCCTATGGCGAGATCGAAGCAGGCCGCGCCTATGGCATGTCCACCTTCACCCTGTACCGGCGAATCATCCTGCCCTCGGCATTGCGCCGTTCGCTGCCGTACTACAGCAACGAAGTGATCCTGATGCTGCACTCCACCACTCTCGCCTTCACCGCCACCGTGCCCGATCTATTGAAGGTCGCTCGCGACGTCAACTCTGCGACCTACTCCTCGTTCGAAGCCTTCGGCCTGGCGGCGGTGCTGTACGCGCTGATGGTGTTTACCCTGGTCTGGCTGTTTCGTCGCTGCGAAGTGCGCTGGCTGGCCTTCTTGCAACCGCAGGCGCATTGAGTGACCGTCCTTTTGGAGACATCGAACATGTATAAGCTAAGCGTAGATGAGCTGCACAAGAAATACGGCGACCACGAAGTACTCAAGGGCGTATCGCTCAAGGCCAAAGCTGGCGACGTAATCAGCATCATTGGCTCCAGCGGCTCGGGCAAAAGCACCTTCCTGCGTTGCATCAACTTCCTGGAACAGCCGTGCGCCGGAACCATCACGGTAAACAACGAGCAAATCCGCACCAAACAGGATCTCAACGGCGCGCTGCGGGTGGCCGACCCGCGTCAGCTGCAAAAAGTGCGCACCAAACTGGCGATGGTGTTCCAGCACTTCAACCTGTGGCAGCACATGACCGTGCTGGAGAACATCATCGAAGCACCGGTGCATGTGCTGGGCGTCAAGCGCAAGGACGCAGAGGCACGCGCGCGGCAGTACCTGCATAAAGTCGGTCTGGACCCGAGCGTTGAGAAAAAATACCCGTCCCACCTGTCCGGCGGCCAGCAGCAAAGGGTCGCCATTGCCCGTGCCTTGGCCATGGAACCGGAAGTGATGTTGTTCGACGAACCCACTTCCGCGCTGGATCCGGAACTGGTGGGCGAGGTGCTGAAAGTGATGCAGGCCCTGGCCGAGGAAGGTCGCACCATGGTCGTGGTCACCCACGAGATGGGGTTTGCGCGCAACGTCTCCAACCATGTGATGTTCCTGCACCAAGGCCGGGTTGAAGAGCAAGGTCCGCCGGGTGAAGTGCTGGTCAGTCCGCAAAGCGAGCGCTTGACCCAGTTCCTCTCCGGCCGCCTGAAGTAACCCCATTTCGACAGGAGACAACCATGAGTAACGGTTTTCCATCACACCGCAGCTTTACCCAGCAGCGTGAACAATTCCTCGCCGCCGCCGAGGCCGTCGGCGCCCGTCTTAGCCATTACCCGCACCCATTGCGCGGCCCGTTCGCCGAGGCCCTGGGCACAGATGTGGCCCTGCTCGGCAACCCCCAGGCCAAACGGGTGTTGGTGGCCTTGAGCGGCACCCACGGCGTGGAAGGTTATTACGGCTCGGATTGCCAGCGCCAATGGCTGCAAACCTTCAGGGAGCGCAGCCTGCCCGACGACGTCGCGGTACTGATGATCCACTTGATCAACCCGTGGGGCACGGCCTGGATGCGTCGGGTCAACGAGGACAACATCGACCTCAACCGCAACTACCTGGACTTCACTAAGACACCACCCGACAACGCGGCTTATGAAACTCTGCACCCGATCTACACCTGTACCCAACTGCGTGGCCCCGAACGTGAGCGCGCCGATGCCCAGCTCAATGAACGGATCAGCCGCGAGGGCTGGTCGGCGGTGATGTCGATTGTCGAGGCCGGTCAGTATCGCCATCCCGATGGCCTGTTCTACGGCGGTAACAGCTCAAGTTGGTCGAACCAGACCCTGCACCGGATCCTCGGCGAACACCTGGCACACGCCGAGGTCGCGATGTGCTTCGACCTGCACACCGGCGCGGGCGATTATGGCCATCCGATGTTGATGACCATTGCCCAGGCCTCGTACCCGGCACTGCCCCAGGCCCAGGTGTTGTTCGGGCCCTGGCTGTTCACCCTGATGACCAGCGCCAACAGCCAGAGTGACACCGGCGTTGCTGCCACTGCCACCGGTTACACCTCCCAGGCCATCATCAACGCCTTGCCTCATGTGCAACTGATGCCGTTCGTGATCGAGTGCGGCACCTACCCTGGTCAACAAATCCATGCGGTGCTGCGCGACGATCAGTGGCTGCACCTACACGGCGACCCAACCGGCCCCGAAGCACGGCAGATCAAGTTGCAACTGCTTGAACAATTCTTCCCCGCGGACAGCGACTGGCAAGAGTTGGTGTGGGTGCGAACGCGGCAGATCTGGGAACGGGCGTTGTCCGCGATAGGCACGCGCGGCGGTCTGTAAAACGCACAGCACCCAGTGTGGGAGCGAGCAA
>NZ_JBICKA010000094.1:0-45743 GCF_043103635.1 Pseudomonas sp. yb_9
TATAAATTACTCGAACAATGCATCCAGGGCTTGCTCCAGCCGGGTTACGGCAATCACCTGCAACCCCGCTGGCGGTTCTTTCGGCGCATTGCCCTTGGGCACGATGGCACGCTTGAAACCGTGCTTGGCCGCCTCCTTCAACCGCTCCTGCCCACTGGGCACAGGCCGCACCTCGCCCGACAAGCCAATCTCGCCAAACACCAGCAGCCCATGGGCGAGTGGCCGGTTACGCAAGCTGGACATCACCGCCGCCAGCAACGCCAGGTCCGAGGCCGTCTCCAACACCTTTACCCCGCCCACCACGTTGAGGAACACGTCCTGATCGTGGGTAGGAATCCCACCGTGGCGGTGCAACACCGCCAACAACATGGCCAGGCGGTTCTGGTCCAGGCCCAGGGTCACCCGCCGAGGGTTGGCCAGGTGGCTGTCGTCGACCAGTGCCTGCACCTCGACCAGCATCGGGCGGGTGCCCTCCCAGGTCGCCATCACCACACTGCCCGGCACTTCTTCCTGGGTACGGTTGAGGAAGATCGCCGACGGGTTGGACACCTCTTTCAGGCCGCGGTCGGTCATGCCGAACACACCCAGTTCGTTGACTGCGCCAAAGCGGTTCTTCACCGCCCGCAGCAAGCGCAGGCGGCCATCGGACTCCCCCTCGAAATACAACACGGTGTCGACCATGTGCTCCAGTACCCGAGGGCCGGCCAGCGAGCCTTCCTTGGTCACATGGCCGACCAGGAAGATGGCCGTGCCGCTTTGCTTGGCGTAACGCACCAGCAGCGCCGTGCTCTCACGCACCTGGGCCACGCCACCGGGCGCTGATTGCAACTGCTCGGTGAAGATGGTCTGGATCGAGTCGATCACCATCACCCGTGGCTTCTCGACGCGGGCTGTGGCAATGATGGTCTCGATGCAGGTTTCGGTCATCACCTTGAGCTGGTCCTGGGGCAAGCCCAGGCGCCGCGAACGCATGGCCACCTGCTGCTGCGATTCCTCACCCGTCACATACAGTGCCGGCATGCCCACGGCGATGTTGCACAAGGTCTGCAACAGGATGGTCGACTTGCCGATGCCGGGGTCGCCACCAATCAGCACCACCGAGCCATCCACCAGGCCGCCACCCAGCACGCGGTCCAATTCGGTGCTACTGGTGGTGAAGCGCGGGATTTCCTCGACGCTGACTTCGGCCAAGGTCTTGATCTGTGCCTGCTGCCCGGTCCAGCCGGCGCGGCCGCTGCTGGGCGCCGCTGAGCCGCCGCTCTCGATGATGGTTTCGACCAGGGTGTTCCAGGCCCCGCATTCGCCACACTGGCCGGCCCATTTGGGAAAGGTCGCGCCGCACTCGGTGCAGCCATACAAGCGCTTGGCCTTGGCCATGGGTGGGTCTCCTGGAAAAAACCGCCATGATAGCCGAGCCGAACGTGTCTCGAACGCTTCGGGATGCGACAAAACTATTCGTTCCAACTGCAGTCAGTAGCCCTGAACACCACGCATGAAGCGTTTTAGTGGCTTACACTGCGTTAACCTTACCTTTTGTTACAAGGAACCAAACATGGGCATGATCAGTGAGTTCAAGGCCTTCGCGGTCAAAGGCAATGTCGTCGACATGGCGGTGGGTATCATCATCGGCGCGGCCTTCGGCAAGATCGTCTCGTCCTTCGTCGGAGACGTGGTCATGCCGCCACTGGGCCTGTTGATCGGGGGGGTGGACTTCAGCGACCTGGCCATTACCCTGAAGGCTGCCGAAGGTGATGTACCGGCGGTGGTGCTGGCATATGGCAAGTTCATCCAGACCGTGATCGACTTCCTGATCGTGGCCTTTGCCATCTTCATGGGGGTGAAGGCAATCAACCGGCTCAAGCGTGAAGAAGCCGTGGCACCGACTGCGCCGCCTGTGCCGACTGCCGAGGAAACGCTGCTGACCGAGATTCGCGATTTGCTCAAGACACAGAACCAGAACCGCTTGCCCTGAGAACTAGCTTCAAGCTTCAAGCTTCAAGAAAAAGCGGACGCAGCGCCAATCCGCTCTTTCTTGCAGCTTGCAGCTTGCAACTACCAGTAGTTCTCGACCGCCACCTGCCCTGGCCGCTTGCTCAGGCTCAGTTGCAGGTCACGTGCCTTCAGTACCTTACGCGTCTCGTCGATCATCTCCGGGTTGCCACACAGCATCACTCGCGAATGCTCCGGTGACAGCTCCAGCCCTGCGGCCTTCTCCAGTTCGCCATTCTCGATCAGCGTGGTAATACGCAGGTTCAACGCACCCGGGTGCTGCTCACGGGTCACCACCGGGATGAACTGCAACTTGCCAGCAAACTCGGCCAGGTAGTCGCGCTGCTCCAGCCCGGCGATTTCATCCACATAAGCCAGCTCTTTCGCTTCGCGCACCGAGTACACCAACTTGATGCTGTCGAAACGCTCCCAGGCCTCGAAGTCCTGCAGGATCGACATAAATGGCGCGATGCCAGTACCGGTCGCCAGCAACCACAAGTCACGTCCCCCGACAAAGCGGTCGAGGGTGAGGAAACCAAACGCCTGGCGGTCGATCAGCAGGGTGTCGCCTGCACCCAACCGGCTCAGCTCGCTGGTGAATTCACCGCCCGGCACCACGATGGAGAAGAAGTCGAGGTGCTCGTCATGGGGTGCGCTGACCATGGAATAGGCGCGCCACACCACACTACCATCGGCCTTGGTCACGCCCAGGCGGGCAAACTGGCCGGAACGGAAGCGGAACCCCGCATCGCGCGTAACCCGCAGGCTGAAGAGATTCGGCGTCAACGGCTGAACATCGAGCAGGGTCTGGCGGGTGAACTTTTCGGCGCTTGCGGTCATATCGGGCTCCAGGGTTGGCGAGTGCACAGTGTCGCTTAAAGTGGCCTGGATAAAAACCACCGCTTTGTAGGGCCTCATCAAGGGCGATCGTGCTGAACGTTCAGATAATCCCGATCGCTATAACAAAAAATTCCCAACGCAATGCTAGGACTTTTCCTACACTCTTCCGGGTACTCAAATGGATTGGATCCTGACACCCAAGGAGTGCTTCAAATGCTGCATTGGAGACCCGAAAACCTGCATGTGTTCGTCAGCGAGCGACGGCCAAGGAAGTTGTTCGACATCGCAGTGCACTTGGCTCAGGACTTGGGCATGGAATACCTCGGGCTGAATATTCGCATTCAGATCGCCACGCAGACACCCAAGATTTACCTCTACAGCAATTACCCAAACGAATGGATCGAGCGCTATCAGCGTGACGAGTTCTACAAACAGGACCCCGCCGCAAACGTGAGCCACAGCTCGACGATGCCAGTGCTGTGGACAGACGACCTGTATCGCGAAGCCCCTCGGTTTCGCGAAGAGGCTTGCCAATATGGCCTGCGTCATGGCTGGACACAGTCGCTGCACGACTTACAGCACAACGAGAGCCAGATCAGCGTAGCCAGACCCGCCGGTAACATCGACATTGCCGAACTCTACGACAAAGCCGGCAGCGTGCAGTGGCTGTGCCACACCCTTCACGCCGTACTGGGAGAGCACCACCTGAACGCACTGTGCCCACCCCAACCCAAAATGAGCGATCGGGAACTGGAAGTGCTGAAATGGTCAGCCGCCGGCAAGACCGCTGCCGACGTGCCCTGCATTCTGTCGCTGTCGCAAAGCACGGTTAACTTTCATATCCGCAGCGTGATCACCAAAACCAACGCAGCCAACAAAGCCGGTGCCATCGCCATCGCCGCCCTGCGTGGCTGGATCTGACCTACAAACCTGCGACCTTGGGCAAAGCCCTGTAGAATCGTCTGGCAAAGCTCGGGGCGAACCGCAACGGGCAGTTTCATACCCGAGCCATACGCCATGCCCCTGTTGACCACCCCCTACGCCGAACTCGACCTGATCCGCCAGCCGGAGCAGGCCAACGACCCGCTTCAGGCTTTCGACGCCGCCGACGAGTACCTGCTTGCGCAGCTGCACGAGCAGGCACCCGACGCCAGCTGCCGGGTGCTGGTGCTCAATGACAGCTTTGGTGCCCTGGCCGCCAGCCTGGCGGGCCAGCTGCAGGTAGTCAGCAGTGGCGATTCGCACCTGGCGCACCTGGCGCTGGAAAAAAACCTGGCGCGCAATGGCTTGCCGTTCGACAGCGTGCCGTTCGTACCGGCCAGTGAACACTGGCAAGGCCCATTCGACCGGGTGCTGGTGCGCGTGCCAAAAACCCTGGCGCTGCTCGAAGAGCAACTGATTCGCCTGCAAGGCCACCTGGCGCCAGGGGCACAGGTGATTGCCGGGGCAATGATCAAGCACTTGCCGCGCGCGGCCGGTGACCTGATGGAAAAATACATCGGCCCGGTGCAGGCCTCGCTGGCGCAGAAAAAGGCGCGTCTGCTGACGGCAACGGTGGCCGAACTGCCGGCCGCCCGCTCGCCCTACCCTAGCCGCTATCGCCTTGAAGTGCCTGCGCTGGAGCTGGTGAACCACGCCAACGTGTTCTGCCGTGAAGGGCTGGATATCGGCACCCGGGCATTCTTGCCGCATCTGCCACGTGACCTGGGCAACGCGAGGGTGGCAGACCTGGGCTGCGGTAATGGCGTACTGGCGATTGCCAGTGCATTGGCCAACCCGGATGCCCAGTACACGCTGGTCGATGAGTCGTACATGGCAGTGCAATCGGCGCGGGAGAACTGGCAGGCTGCACTGGGCGAACGCCCGGCAACCTTCGTCGCAGCCGATGGGTTGGCCGGGGTGGAGAAGCAGTCGCTGGACGTGGTGCTGTGCAACCCGCCGTTCCACCAGCAGCAGGTGGTGGGGGATTTCCTGGCCTGGCGCATGTTCCAGCAGGCGCGTGAGGCGCTGGTGGTGGGTGGGGCGCTCTACATCGTGGGTAACCGGCACCTGGGGTATCACAGCAAGCTGGCGCGGTTGTTCCGGGGGGTGGAGCAGGTGGCAGCGACGCCCAAGTTTGTAATCCTGAAAGCCCGCAAGTAAGCACCTGCGCCGCCCCTGTGTGAGCGGGCATGCCCGCGAACACCGGCAGAGCCGGTGCCATACACCGCGTCGCTTGCTTCGCGGGCTTGCCCGCTCCCACAGTTCCAGTCCGCAGGATCAGTGGGTGGTAAGGCCCGCAGCCCCCATGAACAGCCGCATCACCCACGCCGCCACACCCAGCGCCGCCACGCTCATCGCCCAGATCAGCAACAGCCAACCCAGCCGCTGCCACAGCGGTTTCTTCTCTTCCAAGCCATGTTTGCCGGTCATCATGCGGCCCTCCTAGTGATAGCCGTCTTCATGGGTCACCTTGCCGCGGAACACGTAGTAGCTCCAGAAGGTGTACATGAGGATGAACGGCAGGATGAATAACGTGCCCACCAGCATGAAGCCCTGGCTTTGCGGTGGCGCCGCAGCATCCCAGATTGAGATCGAAGGCGGGATGATGTTCGGCCACAGGCTGATGCCCAGGCCGCTGTAGCCAAGGAAGATCAGCACCAGAGTGAGCAGGAACGGCGTGTAGTGTGCGTTGCGCGCCACCGCCTTGAGCAACCCGTAGAAGGTCACCAGCACCAGCAGCGGTACCGGCATGAACCAGATCAGGTTAGGCATGCTGAACCAGCGGTCGGCGATCTGTGGATAAGCGATCGGTGTCCACAGGCTGACGATACCGATCACCACCAGCAGTACCAGCGCCAGCGGCCGGGCCATGTCGTGCATCTTCTGTTGTAGCGGCCCTTCGGTCTTCATGATCAGCCAGGTGCAGCCCAGCAGCGTGTAGGCCACGATCAGCCCCAAGCCACAGAACAGGCTGAACGGGGTAAGCCAATCGAGGGTGCCACCGGCAAAATGGCGGTCGACCACCTTGAAGCCTTCAAGGAAGGCACCCAGGGCCACGCCCTGGAAGAAGGTGGCAACCAGCGACCCCCAGATGAACGCCTTGTCCCAGATGTGGCGCTTGTCAGCTTTGGCCTTGAAGCGGAACTCGAAGGCCACGCCGCGGAAGATCAGCCCGATCAGCATCAGAATCAATGGCAGGTAAAGGGCTTCGAGCACCACGGCATAGGCCATCGGGAACGCCCCGAACAGCCCCGCCCCGCCCAGGATCAGCCAGGTTTCGTTGCCGTCCCACACCGGGGCGACGGTGTTCATCATTACATCACGGTCCTGCTCGCCCTTGACGAAGGGGAAGAGCATGCCGATACCCAGGTCGAAGCCGTCCATCACCACGTACATCATGACGCCGAAGATGATGATCACCGCCCAGATCAGCGGAAGGTCGATACCCATGGCTCAGTCCTCCTTGCTCAGGCTGGCAGTCTTGGCCTCATGGCCATCATCGGCGGCAGACAACGGCCGCGCCGGCGTACGTTTCTGGCCAGGGCCGCCCGGTGTGTGTTCGTCGCCTTCGCCGGTCTGGGGCCCTTTGCGCACCAGGCGCATCATGTAGCCAAGGCCGGTACCGAACAGGGCGAAGTACACCACCACGAACGCCACCAGGGTGAAGCCAAGCTGTGCATAACTGTGGTTGGACACACCATCCGCCGTACGCATCAGGCCATACACCACCCAAGGCTGGCGCCCTATTTCGGTGGTGAACCAGCCGGCCAGCAAGGCGATCAGCCCGGAAGGCCCCATCCATAGCGCCAGGTACAGGAACGGGCGCGAGGTGTAGAGCGTGCCGCGCTTGCGCAGCCACAGGCTCCACAGGCCGACGAAGATCATCAGGAAACCAAGCCCGACCATGATGCGGAACGACCAGAAGACGATGGTCGAGTTGGGCCGGTCCTCAGGTGGGAATTCCTTCATCGCCGGCACCTGCTTGTCCAGGCTGTGGGTGAGGATCAGGCTACCGAGCGCCGGGATTTCCAGTTTGAAGTGCGTGGTTTCGGCCTTCATGTCGGGGATGCCGAACAGGATCAACGGGGTCGGCTCGCCGGGCACGTTCTCCCAGTGGCCTTCGATGGCAGCGATTTTCACCGGCTGGTGCTTGAGCGTGTTCAGGCCGTGGAAGTCGCCTATCACCGCCTGGATCGGGGCCACGATCAACGCCATCCACATGGCCATCGACAGCATCTTGCGCACCGCCGGGTTGTCACGCCCGCGCAGCAGGTGCCAAGCCGCCGAGGCGCCGACGAAGAACGCCGTGGAGACGAACGCAGCGGTGGCCATATGCATCAGGCGGTAGGGGAAGGAGGGGTTGAACACCACCGCAAACCAGTCCACCGGCACCACCCGGCCATCAATGATCTCGTGGCCTTGCGGGGTTTGCATCCAGCTGTTGGAGGCGAGAATCCAGAAGGTGGATACCAGCGTGCCCAGTGCGACCATGCAGGTGGAGAAAAAGTGCAAGCCGCGGCCTACACGGTTCCAGCCAAACAGCATGACGCCGAGGAAGCCCGCTTCGAGGAAGAAGGCGGTCAGCACCTCGTAGGTCAGCAATGGCCCGGTCACGGCGCCGGCGAACTCGGAGAAGCGGCTCCAGTTGGTACCGAACTGGTAGGCCATGACCAGGCCCGAGACCACGCCCATGCCGAAATTGACGGCGAAAATTTTCGACCAGAAGTGATAGAGGTCACGGTAGACCTGGTTGTGGGTCCGCAGCCAGAGGCCTTCGAGGACTGCCAGGTAGCTCGCCAGGCCAATGGTGATGGCCGGGAACAGGATGTGGAACGACACGGTAAAGGCAAACTGCATTCGGGCGAGCTCTAGGGCCTCTATTCCGAACATGGTGCTTCCTCTTCAGATAATCCGGCGTCCGGGCTTGTGGCCTCAGTCGCCCACTGCCCCCACTGGGTCGAGTACGGCGTGTTGGAATTGTTCTGTTCGATCGCAGGGATTCCGGCCCAAAGGGCCTATTCGTTGAATCTGGAACGATTGATCCAGATCAACGAATGCTAGGAAGCATAGTCCCGAATGGCCCGGCAAGCCGTGTGGTTGATTGCCGCGTGACCGGTTGCCCCACCCTCTTTCATTACGGGTGAAAAAGTGCAGATCCGGGCAAACAGTAACCGTTTGTTACAAACAGATGATACGCTGCGCCCCCCTCTACTGCGCCGAGGCCCCTGGTTTCCGATGTCTGATTCCGCACCGCAGTTGTTACGTCACCACCGCCCTTTCCTGGCGTTCTGGCTGGCCCGTGTGTTTACCGCCAGCGGCTTCCAGATGCTCACCGTGGCCATTGGCTGGCACCTCTATCAATTGACCGGCAACGTGCTGGACCTGGGCCTTGTCGGCCTGGTGGAATTTGCACCACGGGTGCTGTTCATGCTGCACACCGGGCATGTGGCCGACCGCTATGACCGGCGCAAAGTCGCCGCCCTGTGCCAGAGCCTGCAGGGGCTGATCGCCCTGGCGCTGGCGGTGGGCAGCGCGACTGACAGCGTCACCCGAGAACTCATTTTCGCCCTGGCCTTCCTGCTGGGTGCCACACGCTCGTTCGAAATGCCGGCGACTCAGGCGCTGTTGCCCAACGTGGTGCCGCCTGGGCTGTTCCCAAGGGCGGTGGCGGCGTCGGCGTCAGCCACCCAGTCGGCGACTATCGTGGCGCCAGCGGTGGGCGGCTTCCTGTATGCCTTTGGCAGCATCTGGGTGTATGGCCCCACCGTGGCCCTGTACGCCATCGCCTGCGTGCTCACCCTGAGCCTGCAGGCACGCGGCCAAGTCGTGCAGCGCGGGCGGGCCAGCATCGAATCGCTGCTGGCCGGCATTCGCTTCATCCGCAGCCGGCCTGACATCCTCGGCGCAATCTCGCTGGACCTGTTTGCCGTTCTGCTGGGTGGGGCCACCGCGCTGCTGCCGGTGTTCGCCAAGGACATCCTGCTGACCGGCCCGCTGGGCCTCGGCCTTTTGCGTTCGGCGCCGGCAGTGGGCGCATTGCTGATGTCGGTGTGGCTGGCGCGCTTCCCGTTCGAGCGCAATGTGGGGCGCACCATGTTCACGGCAGTCGGCGTGTTCGGCGTGGCGACCATCGCCTTCGGCCTGTCGACCTCGTTCTGGTTCTCGCTGGCGGTGCTGGTGGTGCTGGGCGCGGCGGACATGATCAGCATGGTGATTCGCGGGGCTTTCGTGCAACTGGAAACGCCGGATGAAATGCGCGGGCGGGTGAGCGCTGTGAACGGGTTGTTCATTGGTGCCTCGAACCAGCTCGGTGAGTTCGAATCCGGGGTGACGGCGCACTGGTTTGGCACAGTGCCAGCGGTGGTGATGGGCGGAGTGGGCACGTTGGTGGTGACCGGGGTGTGGATAAAACTGTTCCCAACACTGGCAAAACGGGATCGGTTGCATAACAACTGAATGGGTGGCCTATGCCGGCCTCTTCGCGGGCTAGCCCGCTCCCACAGGGATTGCACAGGCTAATAAAAACCCATTCCCCAACGGCCATAGGCCCCCGCCGAGCATGCTGGTATCATGCGCGGCTTTTTTCCTCCCCACACAAAACCACGGCAACCGGTACGGTCTGTGCTTTGCTGATGGGGTCGATACATTCATGGCGCCGGGGGCGCCTTGGGGAGCGGGCATGCTGGAAAGGCTGTTTCAACTAAGAGCACACAACACCAACGTACGCACGGAGATTCTTGCGGGCGTCACTACCTTCCTGGCCATGGCCTACATCCTGTTCGTCAACCCGAGCATCCTCGGCGAGACCGGGATGGACAAGGGCGCGATCTTTGTGGCCACGTGCCTGGCAGCGGCCATCGGGTCCACCACCATGGGCCTGATCGCCAACTACCCGATCGCCCTGGCGCCGGGCATGGGCCTGAACGCGTTCTTCACCTACACCGTGGTGCTGCACATGGGCCACACCTGGCAAGTTGCGCTGGGCGCGGTGTTTTTGTCGGCGGTGATGTTCTTCCTGTTGTCGATCTTCCGCATCCGCGAATGGATCGTGAACAGCATCCCGCTGCCGCTGCGTTCGGCGATTGCCGCGGGTATTGGTCTGTTCCTGGCATTGATCGCCCTGCATAACGCCGGCATTGTCGTCGATAACCCGGCAACCCTGGTTGGCCTGGGCGACCTCAAGCAGCCTGCACCGATCCTCGCCACCCTGGGCTTCTTCCTGATCGTGGGGCTTGAGTCGCTGAAAGTACGCGGCGCCGTGCTGATCGGCATTCTGGCAGTGACCATCGCCTCAATCGTGATGGGCGTGACGCCGTTTGCCGGCATCGTCTCCATGCCGCCTTCGCTGGCACCGACCTTCCTGCAGCTGGATGTCGCCGGCGCGCTGGACGTGGGCCTGGTCAGCGTGATCTTCGCCTTCCTGTTCGTCGACCTATTCGACAACTCCGGCACCCTGATCGGCGTGGCCAAGCGCGCCGGGCTGATGGGCAAGGACGGCCACATGCCGAAGATGGGCCGCGCCCTGATCGCCGACAGCACCGCCGCCATGGCCGGTTCGCTGCTGGGCACCTCGACCACCACCAGCTACATTGAATCCGCTGCGGGCGTCAGCGCCGGTGGCCGCACCGGTCTGACCGCTATCGTGGTTGCCGTGTTGTTCCTACTGGCGTTGTTCTTCGCCCCGCTGGCCGGAAGCGTGCCTGCGTTCGCCACCGCTCCGGCGCTGCTGTTCGTCGCCGTGCTGATGGCCTCGGGCCTGGCAGAAATAAACTGGGACGATGTCACCGAAGCCGCGCCAGTGGTCGTGACCGCCCTGGCCATGCCGCTGACCTATTCGATCGCCAACGGTATCGCCTTCGGCTTCATTTCCTGGACCGCCGTCAAGCTGATCTCCGGCCGCCACCGCGACCTGAACCCGGCCCTGGTGATCCTTTCCATCCTGTTCGTCATCAAGCTGGGCTGGTTCAACGCATGAGTGCTGCTTTCGACCCCTCCTCCTACGCCACCCAGCTGGACGCCAAGGTAGCCCGGCTGCGCGAGCTGCTGGCGCCGTTCGGCGCACCAGAGCCGGCTGTTTTCGACTCGCCGCGCGAGCACTACCGCCTGCGCGCCGAGTTCCGCCTGTGGCGCGAGGATGGCCAGCGCCACTACGCCATGTTTGCCCCGGGCGATAAGCACAAGGCGATCCTGATCGACGATTTCCCCATTGCCAGCCAGCGCATCAATGCACTGATGCCGCGCCTGAAGGCGGCCTGGCAGGCCAGCGAGGAACTGGGCAACCGCCTGTTCCAGGTGGAGTTCCTCACCACCCTGGCCGGCGATGCGATGATCACCATGTGCTACCACCGCCCGCTGGACGAGGCCTGGGAAGTAGAAGCGCGGCAACTGGCTGAAACGCTGGGCGTGAGCGTCATTGGCCGTTCCAAGGGCAAGCGCCTGGTGATCGGCCGCGACTACGCGGTGGAAAAACTCGACGTGGCTGGCCGTGTGTTCAGCTATCGCCAACCGGAAGGCGCGTTCACCCAGCCCAACGGCGCGGTGAACCAGAAGATGCTGAGCTGGGCCTTCGAGGCCATTGGCGAGCGCCAGGACGATCTGCTGGAGCTGTATTGTGGCAACGGCAACTTCACCCTGCCGCTGGCCACCCGAGTGCGCCAGGTGCTGGCGACCGAAATCAGCAAGACCTCGGTCAATGCCGCGCTCAGCAACCTCGACGAGAACGCTGTGGATAACGTGCGTTTGGTGCGCTTGTCGGCCGAAGAGCTGACCCAGGCGCTGAATGAGGTGCGGCCGTTCCGCCGCCTGGAAGGCATCGACCTGAAAAGCTATGACTTCGGTACTGTGTTCGTCGACCCGCCGCGTGCGGGGATGGACCCTGACACCTGCGAGCTGACCCGGCGTTTCGAGCGGATCCTGTACATCTCCTGCAACCCCGAGACACTGGCGCAGAACATTGCCCAGCTGCAAGATACCCACCGTATCGAACGCTGCGCGCTGTTCGACCAGTTCCCGTACACCCATCACATGGAAAGCGGCGTGTTGCTGGTCCGGCGCTGATCCGCTACCCGGTGGGGCCTTCAAGGCTCCACCGGGCGCCTCAGGAGAGCTGTGCCGATGGACCAGTTGAACGCCATGCAGGCCTTTCGCCGGGTCGTCGACCTCGGCAGCTTCAGTGCCGCCGCCAGCCAGGCCGGCCTGTCCCATACCGTGCTGTCACGCCAAGTGAAACAGCTGGAACGCCAGTTGGGCACGCAACTGCTCACCCGCACTACCCGCAGCCTGCACCTGACCGAAGCCGGCACACTCTTCTACCGCCACTGCGTGCAGATCCTCGAGCAGATGCAGGCGATGACCCTGGAGCTTTCCGAACATCAGCAGCAGCCCACGGGTACCCTGCGCCTGGGCGTGGCCACGGCCTTCGGCGAACTTGAACTGGGGCGCTGGCTGCCGAACTTCGTCGAGCACCACCCGCACCTGCAGGTCGAGCTCCATTGCAGCGATCGCTTCATCGACCTGCTGGAAGAACAAATCGATATTTGCCTTCGGATAACCGATCATCTGCCTGACTCCAGCCTGGTAGCCCGCCTGCTGGCCCGCAGCGAGGTGCTGCTGGTGGCTGCGCCACGCTACCTTGAACGCCACGGCACGCCTACTTCCCTCGACACGCTGGTTGGCCATCCCCTGCTCGGCTACAGCAATCTGCCTCACCCACAGCGTCTGTATCTGACCAACCCCGAGGGTGAACAGCGCAATATCCTGATGCCCCGGCGCCTCAGCGCCAACTCGCCGATGGCCTTGCGTGCTGCTGCCATCGGCGGGCTGGGCATTGCCAGCTTTGATCGTTTCATCGTGCATGACGCCTTGCTGGACGGGCGCCTGGTGCCGGTGCTCAAAGGCTGGAAACTGCCACCACGCAACCTGTATGCGGTGTACCCGCAAAGCCGCTACCTGGCACCCAAGGTGCGGGCGTTGCTGGACTATGCGCAAACCTACTACGCACAGCCGAGATGGCAGGACTGATCTGTGCAGAACATGAACAAGTCATGCGCTCCAAGAGGCGTATTTGTGCAGAAACTGTTTGGTTAGGCTTCGTTGCACTGTCACTCAACGAAGGAGCACTACCATGAAAGCATTGCAGGCGATCATTACGGGCGTGGCGCTCGCCACCCTGGCCGTTGGCATCAACGCGGCAGAAAAAACCGTGTCAGTACCCGACAGCGCAGCGCTGAAATGGCAGGACGTACCCAACACCAACGGTGCAGTCAGCTACGCCAATGTTGAAGGGGATATCTTCGGCAAGGGGCCTTATTCGGCCTATGTGAAATTCAGTAAGGGTACCGACAACGACCAGCACCAGCACAGCCAGGCACTGCCGACCGTTGTCCTGAAAGGTACTTTCTACGCGGTGATCGACGGCAAGCGCACTGAGTTTCCCGCAGGATCCTACTACAAGCTGCCGGCCGACCTGGTGCATGAAAGCGGATGCACTGCGGCGGCCGATTGCCTGCTGTTCCAGTACCAGGCCGATGCGTTTGACCTGAAGCCTGTGAACAGCTGATAGCCCGGGGCCGCCTTGCGGCCCCAGGTTTTCATCAGAAGTCGAAGAACACCGTCTCACCTTCACCCTGAATACGGATATCAAAGCGATACGCCGTCTTCCCGTCCACTTCGCAACGCTTGGCAATCAAGGTTTCACGCCGCTGTGGCTGCTCGATCAGGTTCAGCACCGGGCACTTGGCGTTAGCCTGGGCTTCGTCATCGAAATACAGGCGCGTGTGCAGGTGGATATTGATGCCACGGGCGAACAGGCTGATGTTGATGTGCGGCGCCATCGGCACGCCAGCCGCGTTGTTCACCACACCCGGCTTGACCGTATGCAGGGTCCACTCACCGGCATCAAAAGTGGTGGCGGTGCGACCAAAGCTGTTGAAGGCGTTTTCCAGGTTGTAGGCATCCTGGTATTCGCCGTTGGCGTCGGCTTGCCACACTTCCAGGAACGAGTCGCGCACCAGGTGGCCGTTACCGTCATACACCTGGCCGATCAGCAGAATGTGCTCGCCCGGCGCGTCTGGCTTGGCCAAGCGGTTCCAGATTTCCTGGTCGCGGGTCGGGTTGCCGGCCGCTTCCAGGGCCAGGCCGATGTGCACGTAGGGGCCGGCGGTCTGCGAAGGGGTTTCCGGCAGCAGTTCGATTGGCATGGCGGGGTCCTCAGCAGTTCTCGAAGTGGGTCTTGCGCTGGCCACGCAGCACGATGTCGAAGCGGTAGGCCAGGCAGTCCATCGGGTTGGCGTTGCTCATGTCGAGCTTGGCGATCAGCTGCTGCACGGCTTGCGGGTTGGCGATCGACTTGACGATCGGGCACATCGGGATCAGCGGGTCACCCTCGAAGTACAGCTGGGTGATCAGCTTGGTCGCAATCGACGGGCCACTGATAGCGAAGTGGATGTGCGCCGGGCGCCAGTCGTTCGGGCCGTTGCGCCATGGGTACGGGCCTGGCTTGATGGTGCGGAAGCTGTAGTAGCCGTCACGGTCGGTCAGGCAACGGCCAACGCCACCGAAGTTCGGGTCCAGCGGTGCCAGGTAACGGTCGTTCTTGTGGCGGTAGCGGCCGCCGGCGTTGGCTTGCCACATCTCCACCAGGGTGTTCGGCACAGGCTTGCCGTACTGGTCGACGACGCGGCCGGCAACGATGATGCGTTCGCCGATTGGCAGGCCACCGTTGTTGAAGTTCAGCAGCAGGTCATGGTCGTGGGCACCGAAGCCCAGGTGGGAAAAGTCTGGCCCCGTGGTTTCGCTGATCGACTGTGGAATGCTGACCAGTGCCTGGCGCGGCGAGCGGGCAATGGACGTCTTGTAGTCAGGCGTAAGGGCTTTGGGGTGCCAGTTGCGATCACGGATCACGAAGCGGCTGTTGTCCTGTGCGGGCATGCCGGTTTCCTCTCTTGGAATTATGTGAACGCCTGGGCGTGGCAGGCGGACTTGCAGTTTCAGGCATGTCGCGCGCGATGAATATTGAAATCAGCCCTCTCTAACATAACCATTTGGTTATGGATTAACACCTTGGCCTGACACCTGCTGCTGTCGTGAACTAATCTTTGTCTTCTTGTTTCACGCTCGGGAGAGCACTCATGGAATGGCGAAAAGGCCGACGCAGCGACAACGTGGTCGATGCCCGAGGCGAAGGTGGCGGTGGCGGCGGCATGCGTTTCGGCGGCGGCAAGGGGCTGGGGCTTGGGGCGATCCTGCTGATCGTCGGCATCGGCTGGCTCACCGGGCAGGATCCGCTGCAGATTCTTGGCCAGCTCGCCGGCCAGATGGAGCAGCAACAGACGCAGGTTGCACCGAGTGGTGCGGGTGGCAAGGCGCCACCGGCCAATGACCAGCAGGCCGAATTCGTTGCCTCGATCCTGGGCGACACCGAAGACACCTGGAAAGCCTTGTTTGCCGAAGCCGGCCAACAGTACCGCGACCCCAAGCTGGTGCTGTTCAGTGGCCAGGTCAATTCAGCCTGTGGTTTCGCCTCGGCGGCAGTGGGGCCGTTCTATTGCCCGGCAGACCAGCGGGTGTACCTGGACATGTCGTTCTTCCGCGAAATGGAAACCCGCTTTGCTGCCGCTGGCGACTTCGCTCAGGCCTACGTGATCGCACACGAAATCGGCCACCATGTGCAAACGCTGCTGGGCGTTTCGGCCAAGGTGGATGCCGCGCGCCGCAACGGCCAGCGCATGGAAGGCGACAACGGCCTGCTGGTGCGCCAGGAGCTGCAAGCCGACTGCCTGGCCGGTGTGTGGGCCTACCAGGCGCAAAAGCGCCTGAACTGGCTGGAACCAGGCGACGTCGAGGAAGCGCTGAACGCAGCCAATGCCATTGGCGATGACCGCCTGCAGCAGCAAGGCCGCGGGCGCGTGGTGCCGGACTCGTTCACACATGGCACGTCGGCACAGCGGGTGCGCTGGTTCAAAGCCGGGTTTGCCCAAGGTGAGGTGAACAGCTGCGATACCTTCAGCGCGCGTAGTCTCTGAAAATGCCGGGGCTGCATTGCAGCCCCAATTTATCCAATTACAAATCTGCTGAAAAAGCGTTTCAGCTTCACTGTTCATTGCCGATAACCCCTGCACGAGTCAGCGGGCACCCAGAACAACAACGCCTTGCGATCGAAGATCAAGAGAGCAAAAACTACTTCTGGAGTGCGTGCATGAACAGCTGGTTCGCCAACATCAGCGTCAACCTCAAACTCGGCCTGGGCTTCGGCCTGGTGCTGGTCCTCACCGGCCTGCTGGCCCTCACCGGCTGGACCAGCCTGGGCAGCCTGATCGACCGCAGCAACTGGATGGGCGACATCGGCCAGCTGAACAAGGACCTCACCGACCTGCGCATTGCGCGCCTGCAGTACATGATCGCCAACGGCGACGATGCCGCCGCCGCCAACACCCAGACCAAACTGGACGCCTTCAGCAAGCAACAGGCTTACCTGGCCAGCACCTTCAAGAGCCCGGAAAACATCAAGCTGCTGAATGAACTGGGCGAAACCATCAGCGCCTACAAGCTGTCGCTGAACAAGATGCGCCAGGGCTACGACGCCACCCGTACCGCGCGCACGGCGATGGACAGCTCGGCAACCCGCGCCGACCAGGCCATGGACACCCTCAGCCAGGAAGTGATGGCTCGCCCCGAGGCCGACAGCGTACGCCTGGCCCAGTACCAGCTGATCAGCAAGGCCCGCCAGCAACTGTTGCAGGTGCGCATCGATGTGCGCGGCTACATTGCCGACAACACTGCCGCCAACGAGCAGGCGGCCCTGCGCCAGCTGGATGCGGCGCTGGCCGATATCGACAACCTCAAGCGCCAGCTGCCCGCCGAAGATGCCCGCCTGCAACAGTTCGAGCGCTCGGTGCTGGCCTACCGCGACGCCGTCCGCCAATTCCGCGACGCAGTCTCCGACATCACCACCTCACGCGCCGAAATGACCGTACAGGGTGCCGACATCGTCAAGCGCAGTGATGCGCTGTACCAGATCCAGCTGGAGCGCCGCGACATCGAAAGCACCCAGGCCCGCAGCCTGCAGGCCATCGCTACCCTGCTGGCCCTGCTGGTTGGCGTGCTGGCAGCGGTGCTGATCACCCGCCAGATCACCGGCCCGCTGCGTGAAACCCTGGGCGCGGTGGAAAAGATCGCCAGCGGCGACCTTACCCAACACCAGCGTGTCACCCGGCGCGATGAGTTGGGGGTGTTGCAGCAAGGCATCGCACGCATGGGCACCACCCTGCGCGAGCTGATCACCGGCATTCGCGATGGCGTCACCCAGATCGCCAGCGCCGCCGAAGAGCTGTCGGCAGTCACCGAACAGACCAGCGCGGGCGCCAACAGCCAGAAGGTCGAGACCGACCAGGTGGCCACCGCCATGCACGAAATGGCCGCCACCGTTCAGGAAGTGGCACGCAACGCCGAGCAGGCCTCGCATGCCGCCACCGGTGCCGACGACGAAGCCCGTGCCGGCGATCGCGTGGTGGGCGAGGCGATTGGCCAGATCGAGCGCCTGGCCGAAGATATGCACCGCTCCACCGAAGCCATGAACCTGCTGCAGCAGGAAAGCCAGAAGATCGGCAGCGTGATGGACGTGATCAAGTCGGTGGCCGAACAGACCAACCTGCTGGCGCTGAACGCGGCGATCGAGGCCGCGCGTGCCGGCGAGGCCGGGCGTGGTTTTGCCGTGGTCGCCGACGAAGTACGCGGCCTGGCCCAGCGCACGCAGAAGTCCACCGAAGAAATCGAAGAGCTGATTGCCAGCCTGCAACATGGCACCCAGCAAGTGGCGAACGCCATGCACGGCAGCCGTACCCTCACCGACAGCAGTGTCGAGCTGGCACGCAAGGCCGGGGCTTCGCTGGAGAGCATCACCAGCACGGTGTCGAGCATCCAGTCGATGAACCAGCACATTGCGGCGGCGGCAGAGCAGCAAAGCGCGGTGGCTGAAGAGATCAGCCGCAGCATTCTGAATGTGCGTGATGTGTCGGAGCAGACGGCAGCGGCCAGTGACGAAACCGCGGCGTCCAGTGTGGAACTGGCGCGGCTGGGTGGGCAGTTGCAGACGCTGGTCAGCCAGTTCCGCGTCTGACCATAAGATAGCATTCGCGGGCAAGCCCGCTCCCACAGGTACAGCGCAATATCTGAAGATTGCACGAACCCTGTGGGAGCCGGCTTGCCCGCGAATGCGTCAGCACTGCCTACAGTGCTCTATTTGACGATCATCCCCACCCCACGCCCACGCGGATCGGAGGCGGTCTCAAGCTTCGCCCCGTCCACCCGGATCGCCTGGATATCCCCCATCTCCCAGCCCTGGTCCTCCAGCACATAACCCATCTTCTTCAACTTATCTGCCTCCGGCCCGGTCAACGGCGCATAGGCATCAAAGTAAATGGTGTCCTTGGGCAGCAACTGATGGTGCACGCGCTGCGCCGCCACCGCCTTGTCCAGCGGCATGCCGTAGTCGTACAGGTTGTTCATCACCTGGAAGATCGAGGTAAAGATCCGCGAGCCACCCGGCGTGCCGATTACCAGCACCACCTTGCCATCGCGGGTCATCAGGCTAGGGCTCATCGACGACAGCATACGCTTGCCCGGTTCGATGGCATTGGCATCGCCCCCCACCACACCAAAGGCATTCGCCGCCCCCGGCTTGGCGCTGAAGTCATCCATCTCGTCGTTGAGCAGGAAGCCTGCCCCCTTCACCACCACGCCACTGCCGTAGTCGAGGTTGAGGGTGTAGGTGTTGCTGACCGCGTTGCCCTGCTTGTCGACGATGGAGAAGTGCGTGGTCTGGTGCGGCTCAAGGCCCGGCTTGACCTTGTCGGTGTCGGAAATGGCCTTCGGGTTGACCTGCGCGGCACGCTTGGCCAGGTAGTCCTTGGCCACCAGTTTATCCACAGGTACCTTGGTGAACGCCGGGTCACCGAGGTAGTCGGCGCGGTCGGCGAACACGCGCTTCTCGATCTCGGCCAACAGGTGAATGTACTGCGCCGAGTTGTGCGCTACCCCTTTGAAGTCCGCCGCGCGGTCTTCCTTGATGCCCAGCAGCTGGGCCAGGGCCACACCGCCAGAGCTTGGCGGTGGCGCGGTGTAGACCACGTTGCCACGCCAGCTCACGGCCATCGGCTCACGCCATACGGCCTTGTAGTCCTTCAGGTCTTCTTTGGTGATCAGGCCCTTGTCGGCCTTCATCTGCGCCACCAGCAGGTCGGCGGTCTTGCCTTGGTAGAACTCGCTCACGCCCTTGTCAGCGATACGTTCCAGTGTCTGGGCCATTTCTGGCTGTTTGAACAGTTCACCGACCTTCATGCTGCCGAAATAGTCGTTGAAGTTGGTCGCCGTCTTGAACATGCCTTGGGCATCGTTGCGGTACTGGTACTGCTTTTCCGCCACCTTGAAGCCGTTTTTCGCATAGCCGATGGCCGGGGTCAGCAGCTCGCTCCAGGGCAGCTTGCCGAACTTCTTGTGTGCCTCCCACAGGCCCATCACGGTGCCGGGCACACCTGCTGCACGCACCCCGACCAGGCTGAGGTTCTCGATGACTTCGCCCTTGTCATCCAGGTACATGTCGCGCGTGGCGGCCTTTGGCGCGACTTCGCGGTAATCGAGGAAGTAAGGCTTGCCGTCGACGAACAGGGTCATGAACCCGCCACCACCAATGTTGCCAGCTTCAGGGTACGTCACCGCCAAGGTGAAGGCAGTGGCCACCGCGGCATCCACCGCGTTACCACCCTTTTTCAGAACATCGGCAGCCACCTGTGCACCATATTGATCGGGGGCAGCCACCGCGCCACCCTCCAGCGTGGCGGCGTAAACCGAGGAACAGCTCAGGATCGAGGCTGCGAGAGCCAGGTACTGGAACGGAACAATACGCATGACACTTCCTTGGTGTTGTTTTTGTTGAGCAGTCAGTAAGGCCGAAGCGGTTCGACTGCGCAATAACACGCAGGAAGTTTCGCCGCCTGCGGACAGGATCTGTCGCGTTCAGGCAACTCAGCAGGCGTACATCGCCAGCTTGCGCTGGATGAAATCAAGGAAGCACTGGATACGCAATGCCAGCTGGGTGTTGCGGTAGTACACCGCGTGAATCGGTTGGCGATAGCCATTGTTGGCCTCGCTCAGCAGCACCTGCAGGCGCCCGGTGCGAATGTCCTCGTGGGTCATGAAGTGCGACAGACTGACGATGCCCTCGCCGGCCAGCGCCAGCTGGCGCAGGGTCTCGCCACTGGAGGCGATCAGCGCCGGGCGAATGCTCCAACGGTCACCCTGGGCATGGCGCAGTGGCCACTGGTTGAGCGATTCGGGCTGGCTGAAACCCAGCAGGCAATGGTTGGCCAGGTCCTCGACCTGCTGCGGTGTACCGTGCTGCTCAAGGTAAGCCGGGCTGGCCAGCACCTGCACCGGGCTGCAACCGAGGTTGCGTGCGTGCAGGCTGGAGTCGGCCAGCTCACCGATGCGGATGGCCACGTCGGTGCTCTGCTCCAGCAGGTCGATGATCAGGTCGTCGGTGTTCAGCTCCAGCTCGATACCCGGGTACTGGCGGCGAAACTCGCCGATCCACGGCAAGATGGCATGCAGCATGAACGGCGCGGCCGCATTGATGCGCAGGCGCCCGGTAGCGGTCTGGCGGTTCATCGACAGGCGCTCTTCCATCTCGTCCATCTGCTCCAGTACCTGCCGCGAACGCTCAAGGAAAAAGCGCCCTTCCTCGGTCAGGTCCATACGCCGGGTGGTGCGGTTGACCAAGGTAGTGCCGAGCTTGCCCTCCAGGCGCGACAAGGTACGGCTGACGGCGGACGGGGTCTGGCCCATCTGCTCGGCAGCGGCAGAGATCGAGCCGCAGTCGATGACGGCGACGAACACCTGGAGCTCTTCGGATCGGGTTTTCACATTCTGGCCTGCGGCAGCTACTTGTCTGGATTAGATCGCCTTGCCGAACACCTTGTCCAGATGTGCCTCATAAGCCGCCAGTGCCGCCGGTACATCCGGGCGTTTCATCACATCCACCGCCAGGAAGGTCGGCAGGCCGGTCATGCCAAGGAACTGGTTGGCCTTGTGGAACGGGAAGTACACGGCATCCACACCCTTGCCTTCGAAGAAGTCGGCAGGGTCATCGAATGCCTGCTGCGGCGCGTTCCAGGTCAGCGACAGCATGTACTGCTTGCCATGCACCAAACCACCGCTGCCGTACTTTTGCGAGTGGTCCGAACGGGTGCGGCCATCGTTGGCGTAAAGGCTACCATGGCCAGCGGTGAAGACTTCATCGATGTACTTCTTCACGGTCCAGGGCGCGCCCATCCACCACCCCGGCATTTGATAGATGATGACATCGGCCCAGAGGAACTTCTCCACTTCAGCCTGCACGTCGTAGCCGCCGTCGATGAACGTCTCCTGCACATCGAAACCGGCGCGGTCCAGGTGAGCGATGGCCGCTTCGTGTAAGGTCGCGTTGAGGCGACCATCGGAGTGAGCGAACTGTTTACCACCATTGAGCAGAAGGATCTTTTTCATGCTGGCCTCCCCGGCCGGGTCAGAATTCATGCCGGCAGGTTAGAGACTCATGGGGGTGGGATATAGCGGTAACGAGGCAAAATACAATTGACCAGAAGTCACGAATGCGCACCTTATTATTGCCGTAGAATCGGTTCACCTTCCCATCACCGAGTAGCGCCCCATGAGCGAGCAGTTCGCCTTCATCCTCAAAGCCAAGACCCGCCCGGAAATGGCTGACGCCTTCGAAAACCTGTTCCGCCCTTATGTCGAGCCAAGCCGCCAGGAGCCGGGCTGCATCGAGTACCACATGCTGCGTGACCAGCAGGACCCGAGCCTGTTCGTGTTCTTCGAAGTGTGGGCCGACCAGGCTGCGCTGGATGTGCATTCGGCCCTGCCGCACATGGCCGCGTTCTTCGAAAAGCGCATGGATTACCTGGAGCGCGATTTCGATATCCAGCGGGTCGACATGCTCAGCGCCTCAAGCGCTAGCCGTTGATCAGCAAATGGCCGCCCAGTGCGGCCAGGCCGATGAAAAAGCAACGTTTGAACACCAGCGCGCTGATGCGTTGACGCAACCACTGGCCCACCAGCATGCCGAGCAGGGCTGGCGCCAGCATCAGCAGCGAAGCTCCCAACGCCTGGCCACCGAGGGCATCCTGCCCGGCCAGGCCAACGGCCAGCGCCAGGGTCGAAACCGTGAACGACAGGCCCAAGGCCTGGATCATTTGCTCGCGGCTCAGCCCCAGGCTCTGCAGGTAGGGCACAGCCGGTATCACGAACACACCGGTTGCCGCCGTGATTACCCCCGTCACCAGCCCGCAGGCTGGCCCCAGCCAACGTTCGTGCCTCGCCGCCAGATGCAAGCCTGGGCCGAGCAGCCCGTACACTGCATACACCAGCAAGGCCGCACCCAACGCGTGCACGGCCCATGGGCCACTGTTGATCCCCAACCAGGCACTGCCCAGCAAGGTGCCGATGAAGATCAGCGCCAACATCGGCACCAACCGCGCCAGCAACGCTCGCAGGTGCCCACCACTTGCCAATTGCCAAAGGTTGGTGAGGGTCGAAGGCACGATCAGCAGCGCAGCAGCCTGCGCCGGTGACATCGCCAGACCCAGCAGGCCCATGGCGATGGTCGGCATACCCAGGCCGATCACCCCTTTGACGGCGCCGGCCAGCAGGAAGGTCAGCACCACCAGAAGCGAGAGCGCTGGGCCAATGTTCTGGTAGAAAGCGAGCAAGGTAGTCATGGGCCGATAATGGCGTGCGCCGAGCGCGCTGAAAACCCCGGCCTCAACCAATGTGAGCAATTTCTCGGCCACTCACTTGCAGCCAGCAAAATCCTCGGCACACAATCGGCCCATCGCACCACTAAAAAGGACTTTCCAGTGGCATCGATCTACCAGCTCAAACCACGCTTCCAGGCCCTGCTGCGCCCAACCGTCCAGCGCCTGCATGACCGGGGCGTCACCGCCAACCAGGTCACCGTCACCGCCGCCGTGGTATCGATCCTGCTGGGCCTGCTGCTGGCCGCCCTGCCCCATGCCACTTGGTTGTTCATCCTGGTGCCAGTGTGGATGCTGCTGCGCATGGCGCTGAATGCCGTCGACGGCATGCTGGCCCGGGAGTTCGGCCAGCAATCCACCCTCGGCGCCTACCTCAACGAACTCTGCGACGTGATCGCCGACGCCGCCCTGTACCTGCCCTTCGCCCTGCTGGCTGGCGTGTCACCTACGCTGGTGGTGCTGGTGGTGCTGTGCGCCACCTTCAGCGAGTACGCCGGGGTCATGGGCCCGCTGGCCGGCGCATCGCGGCGTTATGACGGCCCCATGGGCAAAAGCGACCGCGCCTTTGCCTTCGGCGTGCTCGGCACCGGCGTCGCCTTTGGCCTGCTGAACGGCAGCTGGATCAATGGCTTGCTGCTGGTCATCCTCGCGCTCTCGCTCTATACCCTCTACAACCGGGTTCGCCAAGGGCTGGCCGAAACCCGCAGAGCCTAAAATCGTCGCAAAAGGACGTTGACCATGCGCCAAGCGCAAGCGCTGCACTTCTCCACCCATGACGGTGTCGAGCTGCACTACCGTCATTGGCCTGCCACCCGCAACGAACACCAGCCACGCCGGGCCGTGGTGATGTTCCACCGAGGCCATGAACACGGCGGGCGTATGGCCCACCTGGCCGATGAACTGGACATGCCGGGCTACGACTTCTTCGCCTGGGATGCGCGCGGCCACGGCCAGTCGCCAGGTGCGCGCGGCGACAGCCCGGGGTTCGCCACCAGCGTGCGCGACGTGCAAACCTTCATCGAACATATCCAGGCCCACCACGGTATCGCCGAGCAGGACGTGGTGGTGCTGGCGCAAAGCGTCGGCGCCGTGCTGATTGCCACCTGGGCGCACGACTACGCGCCCAAGGTGCGCTGCCTGGTGCTGGCCTCGCCGGCATTCAAGGTCAAGCTGTACGTGCCGTTCGCCCGCCCCGGCCTGAAACTGCTCAAGGCCTTGCGCGGCAACTTCTTCGTCAACAGCTACGTCAAGCCGCGCCTGCTTACCCATGACCCGGAGCGGGTGATGTCGTACGTGGCCGACCCGCTGATCAGTCGGCCGATTTCAGTGACCATGCTGCTGGGCCTGTACGAAGCCGCCGACCGGGTAGTAGCAGACGCTCAGGCCATTCAGGTACCGACCCAATTGCTGGTCTCGGGGGCCGACTTCGTGGTCGAGCGCCAGCCACAGGAGCGCTTTTTCGAACGGCTGGGCAGTGCTCGCAAGGAAATGCACATACTGCCCGGGTTCTTCCACGACACCTTGGGTGAACGTGATCGGGCCCATGCGCTGAGGCGTATCGAACGGTTTGTCGAACACTGCTTCACCCACCCCGCCGCACAGCCGTCATTGCTGGATGCCGACAAGACCGGCGCCAGCTGCGCCGAGGCCGAGGGCCTGGCCGCACCCTTGCCACGCAATTCGCCCCGCGACCTTTACTGGCGCGCCACCCGCGCGGGCCTGCAGCTGGGCAAGGGGCTGTCCGAAGGCGTGAAGCTGGGCTTCGACACCGGCTTCGACTCGGGCAGCACCCTCGACTACGTGTACCGCAACCAGCCGACCGGCAAGGGCAAACTGGGCCGCCTGATCGACCAGAACTACCTCGACGCCATCGGCTGGCGTGGCATTCGCCAGCGCAAGCTGCACGTCGAAGAATTGCTGCGCCTGGCCATCGCCCGCCTGCGTGAACAACAACGGCCCGTGCACATTGTCGATATTGCCGCCGGCCATGGCCGCTACATCCTCGAAGCCCTGCAAGACCTTGAGCAGCTGCCGGATTCGATCCTGCTGCGCGACTACAGCGAACTGAACGTTCAGCAAGGCAGCGCGCTGATCAGCGAAAAGGGCCTGGCCGACATCGCCCGCTTCGTCCAGGGCGATGCTTTCGCTCGCCAGAGCCTGGCCACACTTGAACACCCCCCATCGCTGGCCGTGGTGTCAGGGCTGTACGAACTCTTCCCCAGTAACCAGCTGGTGGGCGACTCGTTGGCCGGGCTGGCCGACGCCGTAGAGGATGGCGGCTACCTGGTCTACACCGGCCAGCCGTGGCACCCGCAACTGGAGATGATTGCCCGCGCCCTCACCAGCCATCGGGGTGGCGAGGCCTGGGTGATGCGCCGCCGCAGCCAGGCCGAGATGGACCAGCTGGTCGAGGCAGCGGGCTTCCGCAAGCTGGCCCAGCGTATCGATGAATGGGGCATTTTCAGCGTCAGCCTGGCACAGCGGGTACGCTGAGTGAGCCTGCCACGCGAGCCTGGGCTGATTCGCCGGGGCGTGTTCTGGCTTCTGCTGCTGGGGCCGTTGTTCTTCCTCAGCTATGGGCTGGCGAACCATTACACGGCCGGGCGCAGTGATGTCGGCAGCCTGGTGTTCGGCTGGGAGCACGGCATGCCGCTGTGGCCCTGGACGATCATCCCATACTGGTCGATCGACCTGCTCTACGGGCTGTCCTTCCTGCTGCCGCGCACACGCCAGGAAATGGACCGCCACGCGCTGGCGCTGCTCAGCGCACAGGTGATCAGCGTCAGTTGCTTCCTGCTGTGGCCGTTGCGCTTCACCTTCGAGCGACCGGACCTGGACGGGCTGTTCGGCTGGCTGTTCGATGTGTTGATGGGCTTCGACAAGCCCTTCAACCAGGCGCCTTCGCTGCACATCGCTTTGCTGGTGGTCATCTGGACGATGTTTGCCCGGCATGTGCAACACCAGCCCTGGCGTTGGCTGATGCATGGCTGGATGGCGCTGATCGGGGTGTCGGTGCTGACCACTTGGCAGCATCATTTCATCGATGTACCCACGGGGGCGCTGGCGGGGTTTGCCTGCCTGTGGCTGTGGCCATGTCAGGGGCGCCTGCCTTTTCAAGCGGCCCACCTTGCACGGGATGCCAAGCGTTGGAAGATCGCCGGTTGCTATGCTGTGGGCGCGCTGCTGTGTGCGCTTGCAGCTGTTGCGCTGGGCGGTACCGGGCTGTGGTTAAGTTGGCCGGCCGTGTCGCTGGGGCTGGTGGCGCTGAACTATGCCGTGTTCGGGGCGGGCGGTTTTCAAAAGGGTTCCGACGGGCACTTGTCGAATGCCGGCCGGTGGCTACTAGCGCCCTATCTGGCAGGTACGTGGCTCAATTCGCGGATGTGGACGAGGCGCCACCCGCAGGCGGATGAGGTATGCGATGGCGTGTACCTTGGGCGGATTCCAGGACGTGGCGAGGGAGAGCAATTTGCTGCGATTGTCGATTTGTGTGCGGAGCTGCCGTGCACAGTATTGGCTACGCAGGATTACCTGCATTTCCCCACCCTTGACCTGATAGCACCCGACGGCATCCTGCTACAGCAGGCCGCTAACGCCATCGAACACTGCCATGCCAAAGGCCCCGTGCTGGTCTGCTGCGCTTTGGGTTATTCACGCAGCGCCAGCGCCGTGGCGGCCTGGCTGGTGGTGACCGGCCGCTGCGATGACGCCCAGCAGGCAGAATCCCTTATCCGTAAAGCACGCCCCGGCATCGTCCTGCGCAACGCGCATCGCCAGGCTCTCCAGCAACTGGGAGCACAGCCATGAACCTGCGTGTAGTGGCCAGCCTGCTGGGCCGAGGCAAGCAGCTGGAACGCCTGTCCGACGGCCTCACCCTGCTGGCCCTAGCCTATGGCCTCACCCCCTTGCTGGGTCTCCCTCTGGCACCGCTGGCCAGCGTGCTGTGCAGCGTGCTGCTGGCGCTCGGCATGCTGCACAAGTACTGGGCCATCCGCGTGGCGATCGATGCCGAACTGTTTGCCCACCTAGCCAATAGCGAAGACCTGGCGGCAGACACCCAGGCCCTGGACCACGCCCTCTTCGAACTGAAACTCAAACCACAGGCCACCGACGGCCGCACATGGCCTGCCCGCAGCCAGGCCGCACTAGGCCTGTTGCGCCGTCAGGCCGTATGCCTGGGCCTGCAGCTCTCGCTAGCCTTGGCTACCCTGCTGACACTGCCTTTGAAGGGATAACGAACGCCCCATGCTCGCCAACCTGACCGCCTATGTCATCACCTCCGCCGCCCGCCTGATCACCGGCGCCCGCGCCCTGTGGCTGGGTTGCACGCCGCTGCCGGTGCAGCGCCTGTACTTCGCCAACCACAGCAGCCACGGTGACTTCGTGCTGCTGTGGGCCTCCCTGCCGCAGCCGCTGCGCAAGCGCACCCGCCCGGTGGCCGGCGCGGACTACTGGGCCAAACCGGGCATTCGCGACTTTCTCATTCGCAAGGTGTTCAACGGCGTGCTGATTGATCGGCAACGCAGTGAAGGCCAGGGCAGCCCGCTGCAACCGATCCTCGAAGCCGTGGCCCAGGGCGACTCGCTGATTTTCTTCCCGGAAGGTACGCGCAACCTGGGTGACGAGCCGCTGATGCCGTTCAGAAGCGGCTTGTACCACCTGGCGGCAGCCAACCCCGACGTCGAGCTGGTGCCGGTCTGGATCGCCAACCTCAACCGGGTGATGCCCAAGGGCCGTGCCCTTCCGTTGCCCCTACTTTGCACACTGAGCTTTGGCGAACCGTTGCACCTGCAGGCTGATGAAAGCAAGCAGGCCTTTCTAGCGCGGGCCAGCCAGGCCCTGCTGACCCTGGCCCCGAAGGATGCCTGACATGGACGACAACACCCTTTCCCTGTTCGCCGGCATCGGCGCCCTGCTGCTGCTCGCCAGCGTGATCGGCCGCCTGCTCAAGTGGCGGGCAGGCCCAGCGCCACACGCGGTAATCGACAACCTCAACGCCCGCATCAACGCCTGGTGGGTGATGGTGCTGGTCATCGGCATCGCTTTCCTGTTCGGCAAGTACGGTGTGATCGTGCTGTTCTACGGCGTGTCGTTCTACGCCCTGCGCGAGTTCATGACCCTTACCCCGACCCGGCGCAGCGACTACCCGGCGTTGGTGGCGGCGTTCTATGTGGCGCTGCCGGTGCAGTACGTGCTCATCGCCATGGACTGGTACGGCCTGTTCAGCATCTTCATCCCGGTGTACCTGTTCCTGCTGCTGCCGATATTGTCCAGCTTTGGCGGCGATACCACACGCTTCCTTGAACGTGCGTCAAAGGTACAGTGGGGGTTGATGATCGCGGTGTACTGCGTGTCATCGGTGCCGGCCTTGATGACGCTGGAGATCCCGGGCTACGAGGGCCGCAACCTGCTGCTGATCGCCTGGCTGATCCTGGTGGTGCAGATCAGCGACGTGCTGCAGTACGTATGCGGCAAACTGTTCGGCAAACACAAGGTGGCCCCCAACCTGTCGCCGTCCAAAACCGTCGAAGGCCTGGCCGGCGGCGTGGCACTGGCCACCCTGATAGGCGCCCTGCTGTGCTGGATCACCCCGTTCACCTTCTGGCAGGCCGCACTGATGGCCCTGACCGTGAACACCATGGGCTTCTTCGGCGGGCTGGTGATGTCGGCGATCAAGCGCGACCGTGGGGTGAAGGACTGGGGACACATGATCGAAGGCCATGGCGGCATGCTCGACCGCATGGACTCGGTGTGCTTTGCGGCGCCGGTGTTCTTCCACTTTGTGCGGTATTGGTGGGCGTAGCCACATACCCCTGGGGGGTATTCATCAGAGGCTCTGCCCAAAATCCAGAAACCTGCACGACTCCTGTGGGAGCGGGCTTGCCCGCGAAGAATGCGACGCGGTGCGTGGCACCGGCTTCGCCGGTGTTCGCGGGCAAGCCCGCTCCCACAGAGACCGCGCAAACTTCAGCGTCAGAACAACACAGTTGCTCCTTCATTGAGGGGCGTGGCACACCACAAAACTTACTTGAGGTAAGACCGCAATAACGCCGCCACCTTGTCCGCCTCATCCTGGCGCTCCTCGGCGCTCAGCCCGTCCGCCACCAGATGTTCGCGGATATGCCCTTCCATCACTTCGGCCATCAACCCGTTCACCGCGCCGCGCACGGCGGCGATCTGCTGCAGGATCGCCAGGCAGTCCTTGTCCTGCTCCAGCGCCGTCTCAAGCGCAGCGGCCTGGCCCTTGATCTTGCGCACCCGGGTCAGCAGTTGCTTCTTGCTCTTCAGGGTATGTGCCATTGGATTCCACACCATGCTAGGTATACTGGGGTATAGTATATTTCTCGATCTTCCGGGAGCATGATAAACCATGGCGACACAAACCTCAGACCGTTGGCAGCACAGCCATCAGTTCCACACCAGCAACCTGGGCGCCGAGCGCAAGACCCGCCTGGCGGTGTGGCTGACCGCCGTGATGATGGTGGCGGAGATTGCCGGTGGCTGGTTCTTCAACTCCATGGCACTGCTGGCCGACGGCTGGCACATGAGCTCCCACGCACTGGCCCTTGGCCTGTCGCTACTGGCCTACGCCGCCGCACGGCGCTATGCCGCTGATCGACGCTTTGCCTTCGGTACCTGGAAAATCGAGATTCTCGGTGGTTATTCCAGCGCGCTGCTGTTGCTGGGCGTGGCCGGGCTGATGGTGTTCCAGTCGGTGGAGCGGCTGCTGACACCGGGGCCGATCCATTATGACGAGGCCATCTTCATCGCCGCGATCGGCCTTGCGGTCAACCTGATTTGTGCCTGGCTACTGCGCGATGACCATCACCATCATGATCATCATGGGCACGACCATCACCATGACCACGGCCATCACCACGACGACCTGAACCTGCGCTCGGCCTACCTGCACGTGATGGCAGATTCCGCCACTTCGGTGCTGGCCATCGTTGCCTTGCTGGCCGGCAAGTTCTGGGGCGCCAGCTGGCTCGACCCGGTCATGGGACTGGTGGGTGCACTGCTGGTGGCGCTGTGGGCCCGCGGCCTGCTGCGCGATACCGGCCGGGTGCTGCTGGATGCGGAGATGGACGCGCCGGTGGTAGCAGAAATCCGCGAAGTGGTGGCGCAGCTGCCGGTGCCGGCCAGTATCACCGACCTGCATGTATGGCGGGTGGGCAAGGACCAGTACGCCTGCATTCTTGGCTTGGCCACCTCAAGTGCCCTCAGCGCCGACAGCGTGCGCCAGGCCTTGGGTGTGCATGAAGAACTGGCGCACGTCACCGTCGAGGTAAACCGCCTGGCATAGCGCGACCAGACAGCTGGACGTCGAGCCCAGGCAACTGCGGCTCGGCCGATAGCCCTATGGTGACGAGTCATTCAGCCAGTCACCAGGAGTTGTGCCATGTCCGATTTCATCACCGTCCTGCGCGAAACCTGCCCGACGCCGGTCGTGGACGCCACCAAGTGGAAGCGCATCGGCGGCGATCCGCACACCGTCAACCTCAATGCCTACCTGTCGGCCGACGGCAGCAAGATCATGGGCACCTGGATCTGCACCCCGGGCAAGTTCGAGGTCAACTACGAGAAGTGGGAGTTCTGCCACTTCCTCGATGGCTACTGCATCATCACCCCGGAAGGCGAAGAGCCGAAGCACCTGAAAGCCGGTGACGTGTTCGTCATCGAACCGGGGATGAAAGGCACCTGGGAAGTGGTCGAGACTGTACGCAAGTATTTCGTTTTCGCCTGACAAAAAAAATCGCGGGGCAGGCGCTCTTCCCTCTGGTGCGCAGTTACAGAGGGAAGGCCACCTGGCCCGCGAAGAAGCCCACCTCGCTCGTCAATCCTTCTTGCGATACCCCTCGACGATGGCCGAGAAGTCCTTGCCCCCTTCGCCGCGCAGGCTCATGGCCTGATACAGCTGCTGGGCCACGGCCCCGAGGATCACCGGCTGGTGTGCCTGGCGTGCCGCTTCGGTGGCCAGCCCCAGGTCCTTGAGCATCAGCTCGGCGCCAAAGCCACCGGTATAGCCACGCGATGCCGGCGCCGTTTCGATGATGCCCGGCCACGGGTTGTAGGTGTCCGAACTCCAGCAACGCCCGGTCGAGCTGTTGATGATGCCGGCCAGCACCTTGGTGTCGATGCCCAGGGCGTTACCCAGGGCCATGGCCTCGGAGACGCCGATCATGGAGATGCCCAGCAGCAGGTTGTTGCAGATCTTGGCGATCTGCCCGGTGCCGACTTCACCGCAGTGCACGATGTTACGGCCCATCTGCTCCAGCACTGGCTTGAGGCTGGCGAACAGCTCGGCGCTGGCACCGACCATGAAGGTCAGGGTGCCCGCAGCCGCGCCGCCGGTGCCACCGGACACTGGCGCGTCGCCCATGTCCACACCCTTGGCCGCTGCGGCCTTGGACACATCGCGTGCGGTCTGCGGGTCGATGGTGCTGCAGTCCACGGTTGGCGTGCCGGGGCGAATGCCGGCCAGCACACCGTCGTCGTTCAGGTATACGCTGCGCACATGGGCCGCCGCCGGCAGCATGGTGATGACCAGCTCGCTGTTGGCCGCCGCGTCCTTGGGCGACGGGCTGATCTGCCCGCCCAGTTCTGCCAGCTCGGCCAGCACGGTTTTGTTCAGGTCGAACAGGTTCAGTTGGTGCCCGGCCTTGATCAGGTTGCGGGCCATGGGCGCGCCCATGTTGCCGAGGCCAATGAATGCAATACGCATGACGTCTCCTTAGCGCAGGCTGATGGTGGTGTTCACACCGTCATTCACACTGTCGTCATCGAACCAGCGGGCGGTGACGGTCTTGGTCTGAGTGTAGAACTGCACCACCTGCTTGCCGTACGGGCCGAGGTCTCCGAGCTTGGAGCCACGCGAACCGGTGAAGCTGAAGAACGGTACCGGTACCGGGATCGGGATGTTGATACCGACCTGGCCGATGTCGATTTCGCTCTGGAACTTGCGCGCGGCCGCGCCGCTCTGGGTGAACAGGCCGGTGCCGTTGCCGAACGGGTTGGCGTTGACCAGGGCGATGGCCTCGTCGAGGGTATCGACCTCCAGGGTCACCAGCACCGGGCCGAAGATTTCCTGGGTGTACACCTGCATGTCGGTCTTCACGCCCGAGAACAGGGTTGGGCCGACGAAGTTGCCCTGCTCGTAGCCCGGCACCTTGACATCGCGGCCGTCGAGCTCCAGCTTGGCGCCTTCCTTGATGCCACTTTCGATCAGACCCAGCACACGCTCCTTGGCGCGTTTGGACACTACCGGGCCTACATCGGTGCCAGGCTCACAGCCGGCATTGACCTTGAGCTTGCTGGCCGCTTCCTTGATATCCGGCAGCCATTCGCGAGCCTTGCCCACCAGCACCGCCACCGAGGTGGCCATGCAGCGCTGGCCTGCAGCGCCGAAGGCAGCACCGACCAGGGCGTTGATGGTTTGCGTACGGTTGGCATCGGGCAGCACAACGGCGTGGTTCTTGGCGCCCATCATCGACTGCACGCGCTTGCCGTGCTGGCTGCCCAGGTTGTACACGTGGGTGCCGACTTCGGTGGAGCCTACGAAGGAAATGGCTTTGATGTCTTGATGGGTGCAAATGGTATCCACCACTTGCTTGCCACCGTGCACCACGTTCAGCACACCCGCCGGTACGCCAGCTTCCAGCGCCAGCTCGACCAGCAGCATGGTCGAGAGAGGGTCCTGTTCGGACGGCTTGAGCACGAACGTGTTGCCGCAGACGATGGCCATGGGGAACATCCACAGCGGGATCATCGCCGGGAAGTTGAACGGGGTGATGCCGGCGCATACACCAATCGGCTGGCGCAGGGTGTAGGTATCGACACCGCCTGCGACGTTCTCGGCGAACTCCCCCATCTGCAAGGTGCCGATGGAGGCGGCGTGCTCGACCACTTCCAGCCCACGGAAGATATCGCCTTCGGCATCAGCCAGGGTTTTGCCCTGCTCGGCGCTGAGCACCTGGGCAATACGTTTGGTGTGTTCGCGGATCAGCGCCTGCAGCTTGAGCATGATGCGCATGCGTGCACCAATCGGGGTGTCGCGCCAGGTCTGGAAAGCGCGATGGGCAGCAGCCACGGCAGCGTCGACTTCTTCGACAGTGGCGAACGGCACGCGCGCCAGTACTTCTTGGGTGGCAGGGTTGACGATGTCGCGCCATTCGGTGGTCTTCGACTCGACCCATTGGCCGTCGATCAGCAGCTTGACCTGCTCGACCTTGGTCGGGTTCGGGGATTGCGGTGCGTTCATCTGCGTTCTCCTTGGAATTATTGTCGGGACGAGATCGCCAGCGCCAAGCAAACGCAAGGTGGCGTCCTGAGGCTTTTTTCGAGTATAGATGTGCAAACATCCAACAAGAACGCACAAAAAAACCGGATCATCATGCAAAAAGACCTCACATCCCTGAGCGCACTCAACTGGGACGACCTGAAGTTTTTCCTTGAAGTGGCCCGCACCCGCAAGGCCAGCAGTGCCGCCAAACGGCTGAGCGTGGACTACACCACGGTGTCGCGGCGCATCAGCTCGCTGGAGGGGGCGCTGGGTACGTTGCTGTTCGAAAAATCGCGGACCAACGGCTTTGTGCTCACCGCCGAAGGTCAGCGCCTGCTGGGCTATGCCGAGTCGATCGAAAGCACGCTGCACATGGCCTGCGAGCAGGTATCCGGGTCGGGCGTGGCGCTGTCGGGGCATGTACGCATGGGCTGCACCGAGGGCTTTGGCAGCTTCTTCATTACCCCGCAGCTGAGCCACTTCGTTGATGCCTACCCGGCGATTTCGGTGGACATCCTGCCGCTGCCGCACTTCATCAGCCTGTCCAAGCGTGAGGCGGACATCGTCATCGCGCTGGAGCGGCCGGAGCATGGGCCTTATGTATGCTGCAAGCTCTGTGATTACCGCTTGCGGCTGTATGCGACGCAGGATTACCTGGACAGCCACGCGCCGATTCGTCAGGTGGCGGACTTGGCCAAACATCCCTTTATCAGTTACGTGGATGATTTGGCGTTCAGTTCGGAGCTTTTGTACCTTGCCAACCTGATTCCCGGTGCCACTGCGCACCTGCGCAGCACCAGTGTGATTGCGCAGTACACGGCGGCGTTGCAGGGGCGTGGGTTGGCGATATTGCCGTGTTTCCTGGCTGCGCAGGACCCGCGTTTGGTGACGGTGTTGCCGGAGGAGATCGAGGTGACGCGGCAGTTCTGGATGTATTGCCGGGAAGATTTGAGGAAGTTGAAGCGGATAACCCTGCTGTGGGATTACATCCGGGGGGTGACCGAGGCGAATGCACCGTTGCTGATGGGGGGAACGCGGGAGATGAGTTTTGCTCAGGAATGATCAGGGCGCTCTGCGCCCTGATATACCCAGTCAGTAAGACGCCACCACGATAGACACCCGCCGGTTCTCGGTACGCCCGGCGCTGGTGCGGTTGTCTGCTACCGGTTGCGTGCTGCCCAGGCCACGGCGCTGAATGTTCTGGGCCTGCATGCCCACCCCGACCAGCGCTTTGGCCACGCTTTGGGCACGGCGCTCGGACAGTTGCTGGTTATACGCCGCCTTGCCGGACGAATCGGCATGCCCGTCTACCCGAACGCCCTGGATACCAACACCCAGCAGCGCCTTGCCAATGCGCTCGACAATCGCCTGGCTCTGGCCGTTTAGGCTGTCAAGGTCGCTGCCGAACAACACTTTGCCAGACAGGTCGTAGGCCCAGCCTTCATCGGTGGGGGTAAAGCCTTCGCGCTTGAGTACGGCAATCTGTTCAGGGGTAAGGCCCTTGGGGGGGGCGCTCTGGCAACCGGTCAGCGCCAGCACGGCGAGCAACAAGGCCCACAGGGGAAAACGTATAGCGTGCATCACGGGTTCAACTCCTGTTCTTGATTTCACTGGCGGACCGTTCCGTCTGCGCCACTTGCCAATGGCCACGGCGTTTACGCTTGGCCTCGTACATCGCCGCATCGGCGGCATTGAGAAGACTGGCGGGGTCAGCGCCATCATCAGGGTAATAGGCGATACCAACACTCAACGAGGTGGCGATACTGCGGCCGCTGTCCAGCTGCACCGGCAGCTTCATGCTGGCCACGATCTTGTCGGCAATGTGTTCGGCGTCCTGGCGCGACTGCAACGGCGTCAGCAGCACCGCGAACTCGTCGCCACCCAGGCGGGCTACCAGGTCGTGTTCACGCACCTGGGCGCGCACACGGTCGGCGACGCTGATCAGCACTTCGTCGCCCACGGCATGGCCGAGGGTGTCGTTGATCTGCTTGAAGTGGTCGCTGTCGAGGAACAGCAGCGCCAGGTGATCCTGCTGCCGCGCCGCATTACGCACGCTGCGGCTCAAACGCCCTTCGAAGAAAGCGCGGTTGGGCAAACCGGTAAGGCTGTCGTGGCTGGCCTGGTGGGCCAGGGTCTGATTTTCGTTCTGCAGGTGGCTTTGCCACACCTCCAGTTCGTCGAGCAGAGCATTGAAGTCGTTGCCCAGTTCGTTGAGTTCGGCAATTGGCGCTTCCGGCACGCGCCGGTCGAAGCTGCGTTCGCGGCGGGCGGCGTGGGCGACACTGGCCAGGCCGCGCAGCGGGCGGGTGATATTGCTGAGCAGGCGCCGCGAAAGATACTGGGCAGCCAAAGCGCTGAGTATCGTGCAGAACAGAATTCCGGCCAGACCGCTGAGCAGGAACAACAGCAGGCTACGGCCCTGGCCGACCAGTTCGGTGTGCCCGACTTTTTGCTGCTGGTGCAGGATCGGCAAGTTGACCGGCTCATCCAGCAAGGCCGTGGCCACCTGCACTTCGAGCTTGCCGAGCATGCCCGTATCACCGCGTTGCCAGTGCGCCAGCAGTTCGCCTTCGTTGTTGAAGACCTTGGCTTCGGCCACCTCCTCGTTACTGGCGATCAGCGCCAGTGATTCGTTGGCCGCTGCACTGTCATCGAACACCACCGCCGCCTCTACGGTGTAGTTGATCGAGCGGGCGATCAGGTGCAGGTTGTGATTGGCATAGACGCGCAGGGCGAGCACACCCAGCAGCGTAAGCGAAATACCGGCCAGGCCTACCGCGAGCAAGGCAACGCTGAGGTGGCCACGGCCCAGCACCGAACGCAGGGTCGGGCGCACGCCCTGCTTGCGGGTCGGCTTCATGGCTGCACCGCCCGGCGCCGCGACAGTTGCAGCACGCTGGGGTGAATGCGCACGCCGGAACGCGCCACCGAATCCAGGTTGACTTCAAAGGCCACCTGCTGGTCGCTGACCCTCAGGCAGAACAGGCTGCCGACCGTGCAGGGGTCGTTCGCTTCGCTGATGCTCAGAACCGGGTGGCCGCTGATGCGCTCGAACAGTTTGTCGCGCTGGCCCTGGTCAAGCTTGCCAATGTAGATGGCATCGCAGGCCTGGGCGACCTGGGTATCCTCTGCCAGCAGCCGCCGCACCTGCAGCGGGCGGCCGGACTCCTGTACATGGCCTTTGATCAGGTCATCGGCATACTCGGTGGGGCCAACCAGGCACAAGCGCAAGGGGGATGGTTCGACCGGCCAGCGGGCATAGCTGAAGATACCCAGTACGACCTGGGTTACGGCCTTGGCGCGTTGCTGGGCCTGGGCAGTGGTTGTGGCAGTATCTGCCCGGGCGCAGCCCATGGAAATGAACAGGGCGGCCAGCAACAGCGACAGTGCACAGCTTGGCGCTCGCCTCCCGGCCACGTTCATGTGGGAAATCTCTTATGGTCCTTTCCGGTAACGGCGCAACGATAGCACATGGCCGCTTCCTTGTATGGAAGAGCGGCCAGGTGCATCAGGTTGCATGCCCCTAGACCTGCTCCAGCATCAACCCGGAAATACGCCGTACCTTGCGCGCCACCGCTTCTTCGAAAATGCCCTGGCGTGGCTCGACCAGGCTGAAGCAGTGCTTGGCGCGGGTGATGCCGGTATACACCAGTTCCTTGGTCAGCACCGGGTTGAGCGCATCCGGCAAAACCAGTGCGGTGTGGCTGAACTCCGAGCCTTGGGACTTGTGCACGGTCATGGCGAACACCGTTTCCACTTCGTTAAGCCGGCTCGGCAGGACGAAGCGCACCCCGCCACTGCCATCGTTACGCGGGAAGGCCACGCGCAGCAGCGGCTCGCCTTGCTCATCCGGCAAGCGCAGGGCGATGCCGATGTCACCGTTCATCAGGCCCAGGCCGTAGTCATTGCGGGTCACCAGCACCGGGCGCCCTTCGTACCAGGGCTGCTGGCTGTCGATCAGCCCGGCATTGTGCAGCACCCGCGCCACCCGCTCGTTGAGGCCTTCGACACCCCAGGCGCCGCGACGTACCGCGCAGAGCAACTGGAAGGCCTCGAAGCTGTGCAGCACCTTGCCCGCCCACTGCTCCCATGCCGGGTCGTCAAATGCGGTTTCGAGTGCCGGCCTGTAGCGGCCAAGGGTGCGCAGGTAGCTGCGATAGCCTTGCGGGCCTTCGGCACCACGGTTCAGGCCGTCGAGCAGCAGGCGGTCAAAAGCACGGTCTTGCTCGTGCTTGAGCGCCAGGCTGTGCACGTCGTCCGGTGGCGTGGACAGCAGGTTGCGTGCCGCGTAGGCGTCCTGGCGATTGACCAGCCTGGCCAGTTGACCAATCCCGCTGCCTTCGCCGAAGCGTCGTGAAAAACGCAGCATTACCACCTGCTGGGCAAGCGGGTTGCGCTGCTCATCACCAGCCTTGAGCCCGCTGCCGGCCAGCGACTCGCCGCTGACCTGTTCCAGCCAAGCGGTAGTTGCCGGCGAGTAATAGCCCTCCTCGGCATCCCGGCACAAATCCCCCAGCACCGCGCCGGCCTCGACAGAGGCCAACTGGTCCTTGTCCCCCAGCAGCACCAAGCGTGCCCGTGGCGGTAAGGCATCGAGCAGGTTGGCCATCATTTCCAGGTCGATCATCGACGCCTCGTCGACCACCAGCACATCCAGCGGCAACGGGTTGCCAGCATGGTGGCGGAAGTGCCGCGAGCCTGGGCGGCTGCCGAGCAGCCGGTGTACGGTGCTGACATCAGTGGGAATTTGCCCGCGGACTTCGGCGCTGACTTGCAGCCGCTCGACTTGCTGGCCAATGGATTCGGTCAGGCGCGCAGCAGCCTTGCCGGTCGGCGCTGCCAGGCGTATGCGCAGCGGCCTGCCCAGCTCTACCGCCGGCCCCTGCAGCAAGGCCAGCAGGCGTACGACGGTCGTGGTTTTACCCGTGCCGGGGCCGCCCGTGATGATGCTGAAACCGGCACGGGTGGCCAGCGCACACGCCAGCTTCTGCCAGTCCACCTGGCCTGCTGGCGCACCGCCCGCGAACAGCTGCGACAGGCGATCTGACAGGTCGGTCAGCGGCGATTCGGCCTGGGTCAGGCGCTGGCGCAGGGTATGGTCGATACGCCGCTCGTAGCGCCAGTAACGGCGCAGGTACAGGCGCTCGCCGCTGAGCACCAGCGGCCGCGCTTGCTGGCCTGGGTTATCGCCGAGTGCCACCAGCGAGCTGGCGGCAATGCGCTGTCGCCAGGCATTCAAGTCGAGGTTGGCCAGCAGCTGCGAGGGTAACAGCAGAGGGCCAGTCAAGGCGTCACCCTCCGGTGGCAGCGACAGCGCAAAGTCGGGCTCGGCCAGGGTTTGCTGCAAGTCGAGGCACACGTGGCCATGGCCCAGTTGGTGGCTGGCCAACGCTGCCGCCAGCAACAGCAAGGGGTCACTGCCAGGGGCGCGCTCTTCAAGGAACGACACGAATGCCCGGTCCAGGGCACGCAGCCATCCCCGCTCCACCCAGCGGTCGAGCAGTTGCAGCAGGTCACCACTGTCATGCTGAGGTGCCAGCGCCAACAGGTGCTCGGCGTGCAATGGCGTGGGCAAAAGGTCGACTAGGCTTCGGCTCATGGCGCGACTCCGGCTAACAGGTCCTGCTGTGCGGGCGCGCGCTCGCCACGGAACAGCGCATCCAAGCGCTCAATCAGCTCACGCGGTGGCTTGGCGTGGTACACGCCGTGGCCGCTGCTGCTGGCGCCTCGCAGGAAGATGAACAGGGCGCCACCGACATGGCGGTCGTAATCGTAATCGGGGAGACGTGCGCGCAGCTGGCGGTGCAGGGCCAGCAGGTACAGCACGTACTGCAGGTCATAGCGGTGCTCGATGATGGACTTTTCCATGGCCATTGTGTCGTAGGCCTGGATGTCCAGGCCCAGCCAGTTGGACTTGTAGTCGGTCACGTAGTACCGCCCATCCAGCTCGAACGCCAGGTCGATAAAGCCTTTGAACATCCCGTTGAGCACGGTCGGCTGCGCTGCCGGGCGTGACAGGCCAGGGTGGGTGTGGCGAGCGACCAGGCGATCGAGTTGTTCGGCGTCGACCTGGTGGCTGGCGAACCAGAACTCCATTTCGATCTGGTAATGGCGCAACTGACCGAGCGTTACGCTCAAGTCGTTGCCCGGCAACGGCAGCGGCTCGCTCAACAAGCGTTGCAGCCACTGGGTGAGCGTGGGAATCCAGCCGGTCCAGTCTCGGCGGTTGCATCGCTGGCCAACGGTTCGCTCGATCAGCTGTGAGTTGCCGGTGACCTGGCTGAAGCCCTCGCGCCCAGCCCATTCCAGCAGGCCATGGAGGAAGGTGCCCGGGTTCGGCCCCCGTGGAAAGCGGTGGATATCGCCGCTCTCGGGCGGGACCTCGCGCAACACCTGGGCATCGAGCACCTCGTCATCCAGCAATTGCTGGGCCTGCGAGCTGTCGGCGCCGAGGGTCTGGTCGCCGACGCGCAGGGCGCTGTACGACGCGATCCACCAATGCTCGGCTGCTGCGCGGCGAGGCTTGCGTGCGGGCAGCAGCTCACGCTCGGCATGCGGCATGCGATACACCTGCTCATCCGCCTGCGGCAGACCTGGGCAGGTGATATGCGGGGACGTCGCTGCCAGCGCCTGCAACCAGTCCGTCAACTGCGTCGATCCGGCCAGAGCAAGGCCGCCCCCCAGCAGGTAGCCAAATGCCGAGCGGTGCAGCTGCGAGCGCTTCTGGTTGCCACGTTTGAGGTCGGCCACACCCAGCCAGCAAGCATGCTGTGCACGGGTCAGGGCTACGTAGAGCAGGCGCAGGTCTTCGGCCAGGCGCTCGTCATCGGCGCGCTCGATCTGCTCCTGGTTCGGCGTGAGTGTGAGGTGGGCATTACCGTCGCTGTCATGCCAGGCTAACGGCAGTCGGGTGCCGTCGACAGGCTTGCTGGTGCAGATGAACGGCAGATAGACCAAGGGATATTCCAGCCCCTTGGACTTGTGGATCGTTACGACCTTGACCAGCTGTTCGTCGCTCTCCAGGCGCAGGATCTGTTCTTCACCGGCCTGGCCGGAACTGGCCAGGTGCTCGGCCAGGTGGCGGATCAACGCCTGCTCACCGTCCAGCTCACCTGCAGCCTGCTGCAACAGCTCGGCCAGGTGAAGCAGGTTGGTCAACACCCGTTCGCCATCACTGCGGCGAATCAGCGTGCGCGGCAGGTGGAAGTCGTGCAGCAGGTGGCGCAACATCGGTAGCACCCCTTGGCGCTGCCAGGTGTCGCGGTAAAGGCGAAAACGCATGACCCAGCCTTCCCAGACCCGCTCGTCCTGGTTCAGCCGGTCCAGTTCGGCCAGCGACAGGCCCAGTGTGAGGCTGGCCAGTGCGGCCTTGAGCAGGCGTTCCGAGTCTGGCTCGGCGCAGGCCTTGAGCCAGGCCAGCAGGTCGTGGGCTTCCTGGGCGGCAAACACCGAATCCTTGTCGGACAGGTACACGCTGCGCACATCACGCGCGGCCAGCTCGGCGCGGACTATCTGTGCTTCATGGCCATCACGCACCAGGATGGCGATGTCCGAAGGCAGGCAGGGGCGCAATTCGCCCTCGGCATTCTGGAAGCCCGCCGTGCCCTGCTGGCCACCGTTGAGCAAGGCGACGATATGGCTGGCGCAGCTGGCGGCCAGTTGCTGGCGGTAGACGCTGCTGGAAACCGGCTCTTCGCTTTCCAGCTGCCAGCACTGCAGGGCTGCGCTGGCCTCACCGTCGATCAATAGCTGTTCGCTACGGCCCTTGGCATGCACCTCGACGAACGGCAACGGGTTGTCATCAGCTTCGCGGAACAGGAATGCACCCCGCCCCGTTTCACGCGCTTCGGCCTGCAGGAACACCTGGTTGACCGCCGCGACCATGGCTTTGCTGGAGCGGTAGTTGGTGTCCAGGCTGTGCAGGCGGCCACTGGTGGCGCGCCGCGCAGCAAGGTAGGTGTAAATGTCGGCACCCCGGAAGGCGTAAATCGCCTGCTTGGGGTCACCGATCATGAACAGGCCGGTTTGCGCACGGTTTTCGCTGATCTGGTAAATGCGCTCGAAAATCCCGTACTGCACCGGGTCGGTGTCTTGGAATTCGTCGATCAGCGCGACAGGAAACTGCTCGCGAATCAGGCTGGCCAAGCGCTCACCGGCCTCGCTGGCCAGGGCGTGCTGCAGGCGCACGAGCATGTCGTCGAAGCCCATTTCCGCACGGCGGCGCTTTTCCACTTCGAATCGCGTCGATACCCAGCCGGCAGCATGCTCAAGCAACGGCGCATCTGGGTTGTCCAAGGCCTGCAATTGCTGTTGCAGCGTCTGCATGGCGTCGAGGGCCGGGTGCTCGGGCGGTTCGCCCTTCCAGGCTTCAGCCATGCCCGCCGGGGTGAGGCGGGTGAAGCCGGTACCCAGGTCGAGCTCCACCTGTTGCTCATCGGCTGCCCAGGCGCAAAGTTTGTCGAACCAGGGTTCGAAGTAACGGGCCTGCATCTTCCGGCCGTCGACCTGCTTGGCGGCCAGTGCATCGCGGCAGATTTGGCGCAGCTCTTCGGCCCACTGCGCCCACGGCGCCTTTAGCTGGGCCAGCTGTTGGCCACGTTGCTGCAGCGACGCCTGGATCAACGCAGCGGGCTCTGGCCCGTCGTGCTGAGCGCGTATACGGCCAAACAGCGGGCGGATGCGCGGCAGCAAGGCATCGGGGCTCCCCCAATTGCTGCGGACCCAGGCCAGCGCATCACCGCGCATGCCGTAGCAGAAACGCCGCCAGTAATCGCGCATCACCTGACCCAGCAGCTCGCTGTGGTCGGTTTCCAGGGTTTGGGTGAACAAGCTGCCACTGTCGAAGGCATGCTCGCGGAGCATGCGCTGGCACCAGCCATGGATGGTCGATACCGCCGCTTCGTCCATCCACTGCACTGCGATTTCCAGGCGGCCGGCACAACGCGGCCAGGCCTCTTGTGGATAATCGTCACGCAGCTGATGCAACAACGGGTCGGCGCCTTCCAGTTCACCACGGAAAAACCGTGCAGCCTCAGCCAGGCGGGCACGAATGCGCTCGCGCAGCTCTTTGGTGGCAGCGTCGGTAAAGGTCACCACGAGGATTTGTGGTGGTAGCAGCTCGCGGTCGAAGCCCTGTTCGCCACCGTGGCCGAGGACCAGGCGCAGGTACAGCGCCGAAATGGTGAAGGTCTTGCCCGTACCGGCGCTGGCCTCGATCAGCTGGCTGCCGTGCAGGGGGAAACTCAGTGCCAAGGGACGGGCCTGGGTCATACGCCTTTCTCCGGATTGCCCAAGGTCTGCCAAGGGGCGGTGAACAACGGGCGGTACAAGGTTTCGCACCAGCCTTCGAAGGTTTCGTCAGCGGTGAGTGCGGCAAAGTCACGGAACTGGCGAGCCAGGGCAATGCTTTCACCACGCTCGCCAAAGCTGGTGCGCTCGTCGCCTTCGTAGGCGCGGGCTGCGGCGGCAAGGGCCTTGTCGGCATCGTCCTGGGCCAACCATGCAAACGCGGTTTTGGCTGCAACGGGCAGAGGCGCATTCATCCCTGCCTGACGGGCCACCAGCAAATCGCCCAACAGTTGCGTGGCCTGCTCGGGCGGCAGCGGGGCAAGCAACAGGGTCAGGTCACTGGCTACCAGCGCACTGTTATACGGGTAGCCCGCCGCACAGGCGGCCAAGTGCGTGACCCAAGGGGCAATCAGCCGGTGCCACTTGAGGTTGTTGCGCCCGGCACTGATGGTGTTGGGTACGGTGGTGATGCTGAGCAGGCTCTGGTCATTCGCCTGGAACACACGGCCCAGCCAGCCTTCGAGCCGGTGCTGGCCGTGCTCGAAATGCACCGGCAAAGCGCCCTCGACCAGCTGTGGCCAGCGTTGCAGCAACTGCTGGTGACGTTGCAGCAGGTCAGGTAGCGGTTCGATCAGCTCGTTTTGCAGTAGCTCGCCGAAGCCGGCCAGTGGCAACAAACCGCAGGCTTGCAGGCGCCGGGCCTGGGCCTGCAAGGCCTGTTCGGCGTTGCCCGGCTCGGCCAGGGCGGCGCCGAGCAAGCTCTCACTGGCACCGTAGCGTTGCAGGGTATCGAGGACAAAAGGTTCTTCGTCCGGGGTCGGCGCCTCCAATGCTTCGAAGTACACCTTCAAACGCTGGCTGAAGAAGTGCCTTACCGGGTGGCGCAGGAAGTCATTCAGCTGGGTCAGGCTCAGGGCTTCATCGTCGAGATAAGGTGGCAAGCCTGGGTCGCCCTGCCCTTGCTCCTCGCCTTGCTGGTGCAGCACCTGCCATTCGTGGGCAAAACTGAACAGCGGGCTACCCTTCTGGAAATAGCGGGAGCTGAACGGCTGCAGCGGGTGCTCCTGGGTCAGTCCGTGCAGCAGGTGCTCGCCCGGCTGCGCGGGTTGCCCTTGCTCGACGCTGGTCAACTGCCAGCCCGCAGCGATGTGATCGCGCAACTGGCCGATCAGTACCGAGGCGGGGCGCTCGCTGTTGTCGCGGATACTGCGCCCAACCCAGCTGACATACAGTTGGTCACGTGCCGACAGCAGCGCTTCGAGCAGCAGGTAACGGTCGTCTTCGCGGCGTGAGCGGTCACCGGGGCGGTAATCGCTGGCCATCAGGTCGAAGTCCAGTGGTTGCTGGGCGCGCGGGTAGTCGCCATCGTTCATGCCCAGCAGGCAGACTACGCGGAACGGGATGGCGCGCATGGGCATGAGGGTGCAGAAGTTAACCGAACCGGCGAGGAAGCGTTGCGACAGCTTGCCCTGGTCGAGGCCTGACAGCCAGGCTTCACGCACCACGGTCAGCGGCAACGGATCATTCAGCCCAACAGCCTCGCACACTTCGAGCCAGCCATCGCGCAGGTCCTGTAGCTGCATCAGCAGGAATTCGTCGTGCTCATCCTCGGCGAGGAAGAATACCTGCAGCAAGGCGTGCAGGCGCTCTCCCCACTGACTGACAGTGGCGGGCTCGGAAAATGCCTGACAAGCGACGTCGAGTGCATCGAGCAGTGCAACCAGCGGACCAATCAGTGCTGCGTCCAGGCCGCCGATTTCATCGTAGGGCTCGATGCCATCGCAGGCCTCTCCCACACCTACGGCATAGCCCAGCAGCATGCGCCGCAGGCCGAAGCGCCAACTGTTCTGTTCAAGCCCGGCGGGCAAACCCAGGCTGGCCCGCTGCTCGGCGTTGAGGCCCCAACGGATACCGGCGCCCTCGATCCAGCGGTGCAGCGTAGGCAAGTCGTTTTCGCGGATACCGAAGCGGGCACGGACTGCCGGTACGTCCAGCAGGTCGAGCACTTCGCTCACCGCGAAACGGCTATCCGGCAGTTTGAGCAAGTGTTCAAGGGCGATCAGTAAAGGCTCACGCCCGCGCTGTCCCTGATCGGTGAGGGTGAACGGGATGTAGCGCGGGTCATTGCGCTGCAACTGGCCGAACACGGCGCGGATATGCGGCGCGTAAGTGTCGATGGCTGGCAGCATGACGATTACGTCACGCGGGCGCAACGTAGGGTCGGCGCTGAAGCGGGCCAGCAGCTGGTCATGGAGAATCTCCACTTCGCGTTGCGGGCTGTGTGCAATGTGGAAGCGGATCGAGCGGTCTTTGCCTGGGTCGACTGGCGGCCACAGCTCACGGGTTTCGGCGAGCGGGCGCAGTTCAAGAATGTCGTCCTGCAACTGGTTGAGCAATGTGGTGGGCGAGCCGTCGCTGAACAGGTCGATGCGCCCATCGCTGAACGCACCCTGGTAGCTGCCTGGGTCGTCATAGCTGTCGAGCAGGTTGATGTAGTCGCGGCCCTGTTTGCCCCAGGCAGCCAACAACGGATGAGCATGCTGGTGCAGCGACTGGTCGTCCAGTTGCAGGGGCATGCCCTGTTTGCGTTGCTGGCGTTTGTACTGGTGGCGCAACAGGTCCTTGTCGGCAACAATGTCGGCCCAGTGGTGGCGGCAGGGGTTGTGCACGCACAGCAATACCTGGCTAAAGCGCGCCAGGCCTGCCAATGCTTCCAGGGCCTGTGCAGGCAACGAGGAAATGCCGAATACGATCACCCGCGATGGGAGCCCCGCAGGTGCCTGTTCCAGGTTGTTAATGCGCTCGGTGAAGCGCTGATGTACCCCGGCGCGGCTTTGAGCCATCCCCTGCTCACCAACATCCTCCAACAAGGCTCGCCACAACTCGGCTTGCCAGCGATTGCCCGGCGGCAGGGCTTTGCGCTCACCACGGGCAGTATTGAGGATATGATTGCCGGCAGCCCAGTCCTTGAGCCAGTCGGCGCGGTAGACCTGGTACTGGTCGAACAGGTCAGCCAGTCGCTCGGCGAGCTGGTAGCGCTTGCGCAGGTCGCTGTCGTCATTGAGGAAGCGCTGCAGCGGCTCGAAATGCGGGCGCTCTATCAGGGCTGGCAGCAGGCGCATCAGGCGCCAGGTCAGTGGGGCCTTGTCGAGCAGGGATACTTCGGGAATTTCGTCATGGCCCAGCACGCTACGGTACAGCTGCCACATGAAGCTGCCAGGCAATTGCACATCGATTGCGGCAGCGATGCCGCAGCCACCCAGGTCATTTTCCAGCGGGTCTTCAGCTAGGGCCAGTTTGAGCCATTGGGCGATACCATTGCTTTGGACAAGGGCGATTTCGTTTTCCAAAGGTGCCAAGGGGTAACGGCGCATCCAGCTCACCACCAGGCTGCGTAGGTCATCGAGGCGGTTGCCGTGGACGATCATGAAACCTGGGTGGAGCGTGGTAATAGCCATTGAGCATTCCCTGGAAGGCAGTTGGTTCAGATGCGGAACCATATCACGGGGCGTGGCACGGACCGTGGCACGCTTGGAGACAAATCTTTTCCTGCCCGG
>NZ_JBICKA010000095.1:0-107786 GCF_043103635.1 Pseudomonas sp. yb_9
TATCTACTGGGTCTGCAGCAGTAGATATCCTGTGGGAGCGGGCTTGCCCGCGAAGAATCCACCACCAATCTCAGCGGTAAGCTTCCACCGGCACACAAGAACAGAACAAATTCCTGTCCCCATACACGTTGTCGACCCGGTTCACCGCCGGCCAATACTTGTGCTGGCGCACATGTGCACTGGGCGCCACCGCCTGCGCCAAGCTATACGACCGATCCCACACCCCCAACACATCTTCCAGCGTATGCGGCGCATGCTTGAGCGGATTATCCTCCGCCGGCCAGTTGCCCTCCTGCACCTCGGCAATCTCTGCACGAATCGCCAGCATCGCCTCGACAAACCGGTCCAGCTCGGCCTTCGATTCACTCTCGGTCGGCTCCACCATCAGCGTGCCCGGCACCGGGAATGACATGGTCGGGGCATGGAAGCCATAGTCCATCAGGCGCTTGGCCACATCCTCTTCACTGATGCCGGTCTGCGCTTTCAGCGGCCGCAGGTCGAGAATGCACTCGTGCGCCACGCGCTGGTTGCGCCCGCGATAAAGTACCGGGAAGGCACTGCCCAGCTGGCAGGCCAGGTAATTGGCTGAGAGAATGGCCACCTCGCTCGCATCAGCCAACTGCGGCCCCATCATGGCGATGTACATCCAGCTGATCGGCAGGATGCTCGCGCTGCCCCAAGGGGCGGCGCTGACCGCGCTGTTGTTCGGGTCCAGGCCAGGCACCGGCACCACCGGGTGGCTGGCGACAAACGGCTTGAGGTGTGAGCGAATGCCGATCGGCCCCATGCCCGGGCCACCACCGCCGTGGGGGATGCAGAAGGTTTTGTGCAGGTTCATGTGCGAAACATCAGCCCCGATATCCGCCGGGCGCGCCAGGCCCACCTGGGCATTGAGGTTGGCGCCGTCCATGTACACCTGGCCACCGTGCTGATGCACCACCTCGCAGATTTCCCGAATGCCTTCTTCGTACACGCCGTGGGTCGAGGGGTAAGTGATCATCAGGCACGACAAGCGCTCGCCAGCTGCGTGGGCCTTGGCTTTGAGGTCGGCCAGGTCGACGTTGCCATGGTCGTCGCAATCGACGATCACCACCTCCATGCCGGCCATCTGCGCCGAAGCCGGGTTGGTGCCGTGGGCTGACGAGGGAATAAGGCACAGTGTGCGCTGTGGCTGATGGCGGCTGCGGTGATAGCGGGTAATGGCCATCAGGCCGGCGTATTCACCCTGGGCACCGGAGTTGGGCTGCATGCAGATGGCATCGAAACCGGTAATCGCGCACAACCAGCTTTCCAGCTCGTCGATCATCGCCTTGTAGCCCGTGGCCTGGCCTGCCGGGGCAAACGGGTGCAGTTGGGCAAAACCGGGCCAGGTGATGGGGATCATCTCGCTGGTAGCGTTGAGCTTCATGGTGCAGGAACCCAGCGGGATCATCGACTGGTTCAGCGCCAAGTCCTTGTTCTCCAGCTGTTTGAGGTAGCGCAGCATCTCGGTTTCGCTGTGGTGCTGGTTGAACACCGGATGAGCGAGGAACGGTGTGCGCCGTACCAGATTGGCGGGGATGCCCTCGGGCAGGGTCAACTGGTCAAGGGCGGCGATTTCCAGGCCGTGATCCACCCCCAGAAAGATGTCGAGCAGGCGCAGCACCGTCTGTTCGTTACAGGTTTCGTCCAGGCTCACGCCCAGGTGCCCGCGTCCGAGAATACGCAAGTTGATCTGCGCCGCTTCGGCGCTTTCGATGATGGCCGCCTGGGCCCCACCAACCTCCAGGGTTAGGGTGTCGAAGAAATGCTGATTGAGGCGCTTGATGCCTTTGGCCTCAAGCCCTGCCGCTAGGATAAAGGTCAGTCGATGCACACGCTGGGCGATGCGTTGCAGGCCTTCGGGGCCGTGGTACACCGCATAGAAGCCGGCAATGTTGGCCAGCAGCACCTGGGCCGTGCAAATGTTGGAATTGGCCTTCTCGCGGCGGATATGCTGCTCGCGGGTTTGCAGGGCCATGCGCAGCGCGGTGTTGCCACGGGCATCGCGCGACACGCCAATGATGCGCCCCGGCATGGCCCGCTTGTAATCGTCGCGGCAGGCGAAGTAAGCCGCGTGAGGGCCGCCGTAGCCCATCGGCACGCCAAAGCGCTGGGTCGAGCCCAGTACCACATCGGCCCCCAGCTCGCCGGGCGGTGCCAGCACGACCAGGCTGAGCAGGTCGGCGGCCACGCAGGCCAGCGCTTGCTGGCCGTGCAACAGGTCGATCAGCGGGCGCAGGTCGCGCACCTCGCCGTGGGTGTCGGGGTACTGCAACAAAGCGCCGAACACCGCGTGTTTGCCAAGGTTATCCACAGCATCGACGATCAGCTCGAAGCCAAAGCCTTCGGCGCGGGTCTTCAGCACCGACAGGGTTTGCGGGTGGCAGTGCTCGTCGGCAAAGAAGGCGTTGCTCTTGTTACGCGCCACCCGCTTGGCCAGGGCCATGGCTTCGGCGGCAGCGGTGGCTTCGTCGAGCAGCGAGGCATTGGCCAGCGCCAGACCGGTCAGATCGATGACCATTTGCTGGAAGTTCAGCAGCGCCTCCAGGCGGCCTTGGGCGATTTCGGGTTGATACGGTGTGTAGGCGGTGTACCAGCCGGGGTTTTCCAGCACGTTGCGCAGGATGACCGTGGGGGTGATGGTACCGTGGTAGCCCATGCCGATCAGGCTGGTCCACACCTGGTTCTGTTCGGCGTAGGCGGCGAGTTTGGCCAGGGCGGCCTGTTCGTCCAACGCTGGCGGCAGGTCGAGGGGGCGGTTGAGGCGGATGTCGGGGGGGACGGTCTGCTCGATCAGCTCACTGCGGGTGGCAATACCCAGCGCGTTGAGCATGGCCTGCTGCTCTGCGGCATCGGGGCCCAGGTGGCGACGCAGGAAAGGGTTGAGCTCTTGCAGTTGATGCAGGGATGGCGACTGTGACATGACGACGCTCTCTTCCTAGACCGGGTCTCATGGAGACTTATAAGTCTAGGAAGGATTGCCGATTCTGCGGGGAATCTTGCTTTGCCTGTTCCGGCCTCTTCGCGGGCGAGCCCGCTCCCACAGGTTAAGCGCAGGCCCGAGGTACGCGCTATCCCTGTGGGAGCGGGCATGCCCGCGAAGCAGGCGAGGCGGTCTTACTCGCCGATAGCAGCGGCGTAACCGGCAGCATCCAGCAGCTTGTCCAGCTCGGCCGGGTTGCTTGGCTTCAGCTTGAAGATCCACGACTCGTATGGTTCTTCGTTGAGCAGCTCCGGGCTGTCGGCCAGTTCTTCGTTGACCGCAATCACTTCGCCACCGATCGGTGCGTAAATGTCCGAAGCGGCCTTCACCGACTCGACCACACCAGCAGCCTCGCCTGCAGCGAACACCTTGCCAACTTCGGCCAGCTCGACGAACACCACGTCACCCAGGGCTTGCTGGGCGTGGTCGCTGATGCCCACGGTCACAGTGCCATCGGCTTCCAGGCGAGCCCACTCGTGGCTTTCGGCAAAACGCAGGTCGGCGGGGATATTGCTCATGTCTTGAATTCCTCGATTGGCTCAGCGGTACGCCCGCCGGTTAAAAATGGTTCAGATCAGGATCTTGCCGTGGCGCACGAAGGTCGGTTTGACGACCCGCACCGGGTACCACTTGCCGCGAATTTCCACCTCGGCCCGGTCACCGGTGGCCATGGGTACGCGCGCCAAGGCAATGGACTTGCTCAGCGTAGGCGAGAAACTACCACTGGTGATCTCCCCTTCGCCAATGCCTGATACACGCACCACCTGATGAGCACGCAAAACGCCGCGCTCTTCCAGCACCAGGCCGACCAGTTTTTCCTTCACGCCGTGCTCGATTTCCGCCAGCAGGCCGCTGCGGCCGATGAAGTCACGCTCGGCCGGCTCCCAGGCGATGCTCCAGCCCAGGTTGGAGGTCAGCGGGGTGTGGGTTTCATCGATATCCTGGCCGTACAGGTTCATGCCGGCTTCCAGCCGCAGGGTATCGCGGGCGCCGAGGCCGCTGGGCGCGATGCCGGCGCCGACCAGGTCGTTGAAGAAAGCCACGGCCTGCTCACCCGGGAAGATGATCTCCAGGCCGTCTTCACCGGTATAGCCGGTGCGGGCAATGAACCAGTCGCCTTCGGCAACGCCTTCAAACGGGCGCAGTTCACGAATCAGGGCCGCGCGTGCAGGGCTGAGCAAAGCGGCGACCTTTTCGCGGGCATGCGGCCCTTGGATAGCGAGGATGGCAAGGTCGGGACGGGGCTGGAAGTTCACGGCGAAACCGGCCCGCTGCTGCTCTAACCAGTCGAGCACTTTGGCTCGGGTGGCGGCATTGGTGACCAGGCGGTAGCCGTTTTCCATGCGGTAGACGAGCAAGTCGTCGATTACCCCACCCTGCTCGTGGAGCAGCGGGCTGTACAGTGCCTTGCCGACGTCGTCGAGGCGGGCCACGTCGTTGGCCAGCAAACGCTGCAGCCAAACGCAGGCATCGGTGCCATCGACGTCGATCACGGTCATGTGGGAAACATCGAAAACGCCGCAGTCACTGCGCACCTGGTGGTGCTCCTCGACCTGCGAGCCATAGTGCAGGGGCATGTCCCAGCCACCGAAATCGACCGTTTTGGCGCCTAGCGCCAGGTGCAGGTCATACAAAAGCGTGCGCTGTCCCATGGGTTTCTCCTTCCGGGCGTGGCGAAGCGGCGGCGGTCGATGACGTTGGTCGTCAGCTCTTGTTGTAAAGACCCGCCGCGCGAATGCCGCGCATTGTAGCCGCAAGGCCGCAAGCTGGCACCCTCAGTGACTGTGACCGGGTCGACGCGCCGAACGGCGGATCAGGCCGATGACCGGCAGCAGCCCCACCAGCACCAGCGTCAATGCTGGCAGCGAGGCACGTGCCCACTCGCCCTCGCTGGTCATCTCGAACACCCGGACGGCAAGGGTGTCCCAGCCGAACGGTCGCATCAGCAAGGTGGCCGGCATTTCCTTGAGCACATCGACGAACACCAACAGCGCGGCACTGAGCGCGCCCGGTACCAACAACGGTAGATACACCTTGAAAAACAATCTCGCGCCACCGACGCCCAGGCTGCGGGACGCCTCGGGCAGCGACGGGCGTATGCGCTCCAGGCTGCTCTCCAGTGGCCCGTAGGCCACGGCGATGAAACGCACCAGGTAGGCCAGCAGCAGCGCCGAGAGGCTGCCCAGCAACAGCGGCTTGCTGGCCCCGCCCAACCAGCTGGACAGCGGGATCACCAGGTGGTTATCGAGGTAGCTGAAGGCCAACATGATCGACACCGCCAGCACCGAGCCCGGCAAGGCATAGCCCAGGTTGGCCAGGCCGACTCCGGCGCGAATGCCGCCGGTCGGCGCCTGGCGCCGGGCAAAGGCCAGCACCAGCGCGACGCACACCGTGACCAGCGCCGCCATGCCACCCAGGTACAGGGTGTGCAATACCAGGCCAACATAACGCTCGTCCAGGTCGTGTCGGCCACGTTGCCAGAACCACGCCAGCAGCTGCAGCAGCGGGATGACGAAGGCGCAGGCGAACACCAGCAGGCACCAGCCGCTGGCCAGCAGTGCCTTGAGCCCACGCAGGTGGTACAACGCCTGCCCCCGTGGCCGTTCGTTGCCGCTGCGGCTGGCCCCCCGGGCACGCCGCTCGCCGTACAGCACCAACATAACGGCCAGCAACAGCAGGCTGGCCAACTGGGCAGCACTGGACAGGCTGAAGAAGCCGTACCAGGTTTTGTAGATAGCGGTGGTGAAGGTGTCGAAGTTGAACACCGCCACCGCGCCGAAGTCGGCCAACGTTTCCATCAAGGCCAGGGCGATGCCGGCACCGATGGCTGGCCGTGCCATGGGCAGGGCCACGCGCCAGAACGCTTGCACCGGTGACAGCCCCAATACCCGTGCCGCTTCCATCAGGCCCTTGCCCTGGGCCAGGAAGGCTGTCCGCGCCAGCAGGTAGACATAGGGGTAGAACACCAGCACCAGGACGATGATCACCCCGCCAGTGGAGCGCACCCGTGGCAAACGCATGAGCCCGAATACCTCGCGCAAGGCGCTTTGCACCGGGCCGGCGAAATCCAGCAGGCCGACGAAGACGAACGCCAGCACATAGGCAGGGATGGCGAATGGCAGCATCAGTGCCCAGTCCAGCCAGCGCCGGCCGGGGAACTCGCAGAGGCTGGTGAGCCAGGCGAGGCTGACGCCCAGCACGGTGACGCCGATGCCGACGCCCACCACCAGCGTCAGCGTGTTGCTGAGCAGGCGGGTCATCTGGGTGTCGAGCAGGTGCGACCAGATCTGCGTATCGATCGACTGCCAGGACAGTAGCAGGACGCTCAGGGGCAACAGCACCAGGGCGGCGATCAGGGAGACCGGGAGGTACCAGCGGCGTTGGGGGGTGTGGGGCAAGTTCAATGTCTCTGTGGCTGGTTTGCGACCGCTTTGCGGTCGTTCGCGGGCAAGCCCGCTCCCACAGGGACCGCACAAGGTTTGGACTCTGTGCAGTTCCTGTGGGAGCGGGCTTGCCCGCGAAAGGGCCCTTGCGGGCCCCGAAAGGATAAAGCCTGGCGCTTAGTTGTAACCAGCCCGATCCATCAGACGAATGGCTTCAGCCTGGCGCTTGCCGGCAATTTCCACCGGAATGGTATCGGCCTTGAAGCTGCCCCAGGCGGCCACTTCCTCCGATGGCTTCACCTTCGGGTTGGCCGGGAATTCCTGGTTGATGTCGGCAAACAGTTTCTGCGCTTCTTCACCGGTCATCCATTCCACCAGCTTTTTCGCGGCTTCCGGGTGCGGCGCGTGCTTTGTCAGGCCGATACCCGACAGGTTCACATGCACGCCACGGTCTCCCTGGTTGGGCCAGAAGATCTTCACCGGCAGCTTCGGGTTCTGCTTGTGCAGGCGGCCGTAGTAGTAAGTGTTGACCACGCCCACGTCGCACTGGCCGGCTTCGATGGCCTGGATCACCGCGTTGTCATCGGAGAACACGTCGGTGGACAGGTTGTTGACCCAGCCTTTGACGATTTGCTCGGTCTTGGCCTCGCCATGGGTTTCGATCAGGGTGGCGGTGAGCGACTGGTTGTACACCTTCTTCGCCGTGCGCAGGCACAGGCGGCCTTCCCACTGTTTGTCGGCCAGGGCTTCGTAGGTGCTCAGTTCTTCGGGTTTGACCCGCTCGGTGGAGTAGATGATGGTGCGCGCGCGCAGGCTCAGGCCGGTCCAGTCATGGGACGAGGCGCGGTACTGCGACGGGATGTTCTGGTCGATGATGTCGGACTTGATCGGCTGCAGGATGCCCATCTGCTCGGCCTGCCACAGGTTGCCGGCGTCGACGGTCAGCAACAGGTCGGCCACGCCGTTGTCGCCCTCGGCCTTGATGCGCTGCATCAGCGGGGCTTCCTTGTCGGTGATGAACTTGATCTTGACCCCGGTCTTGGCGGTATAGGCATCGAACACCGGCTTGATCAGCTCGTCGATGCGCGAGGAGTACACCACCACTTCGTCCGCCGCTTGGGCGGTGCCGCCGAACAGGGTCAGGGCCAGAGCGGCCAGTAGGGGCTTGCGTGGCAACATGTGAAGCACTCCTCGGATCGTATGAGAGGTGCAAATGGTAGTGAATCCCATTTTCTGGCTCATCTACCTAGCCGTTACCGGATGTTGCAGAGGGGGCCGCTTTGCGGCCCCAGCAATCTCAAGCCTTGGCCAAATCCGGCAGGTCCCCACTCAAACCCAGCGCCTGGCGCACAAACACCGCCTTGGCCTCCGGCATCTTCTCCACCAGTTTCAACCCACTGTTACGCAACCAGCGCAACGGCAGCGGATCAGCCTGGAACAACCGCTCAAAACCTTCCATGGCCGCCATCAACGCCAGGTTGTGCGGCATGCGCCGCCGCTCGTAACGGCTCAACACCTTCACATCTGCCAGCCGCTCACCACGCGCGCAGGCATTGACCAGCACCTCGGCCAGCACCGCAGCATCCAGGAAGCCCAGGTTCACACCCTGCCCGGCCAGCGGGTGAATGGTGTGCGCGGCATCGCCGATCAACGCCAAGCCCTCATCCACATAGCGCTTGGCATGGCGCTGACGCAGCGGCACGCACACCCGTGGGTCGGCCTGCAACACGTCACCCAGCCGCCCCTCGAACGCCCGCTCAAGGGCCCGCAAGAAGGCCGCTTCATCCAGCGCCATCAGCTGCTCGGCATGCTCCGGCGTGGTCGACCACACAATCGAGCACCAGTCCTGCTGGCCATCGCGGGTCAACGGCAGGAATGCCAGTGGCCCCTCATCGGTAAAGCGCTGCCAGGCCGTGGCCTGGTGCCCGGCGCTGCAACGCACGCTGGTCACGATGGCGTGGTGGAGGTAATCCCACTCGCGGGTTTCGCAGCCGGCCAGGCGTCGCACGGCCGAATTGGCGCCGTCGGCCGCGATCACCAGCGGCGCACGCAGCTGGCGGCCGTCGGCCAGGGTCAGCAGCCACTCATCGCCGGAACGACGCAGCTGCTCCAGCCGGGCGTTGGGCAACAGGCCTACGTCACTGTCGTGCAGGCGCTCCAGCAGGCCGTCCTGCACCACCCGGTTCTCGACGATATGGCCGAGCACCTGTGCATGCACACTGGCGGCCGAGAAATGAATCTGCCCAGTGCCACTGCCGTCCCACACATGCATGTCGGAATACGGTGTGGCACGCCGTTGGGCAATGCCGTCCCAGGCGCCAAGGCGTTCGAGAATGCGCTGGCTGGCCGCCGAAAGCGCACTGACACGCGGCTCGAACGGGGCTTGGGCATCGAATGGCTTGACCGTGAGCGGCCCGCCATCGAGCAAGAGGATTTGCAGGCCACTGTGGCGCAATGCCAGGGCCAGGGCGCTGCCGACCATACCGGCACCGACAATCAACAGATCTGCGCGCATTTCCATGCCTTACGCCAGCCTCGCTTGCGGCTTGAGCCGCACGTATAGGGTTTTATCGACCCGCGCGACCAGTTCGCCGGCACCATCGCGGATATCGACCTGCAAACGCGGCAGGCACTTCTTGCCGGTGGCGGTCTGCTGGCGAATGTCGTCCAGCAGCGCGTCATCGACGTGGAATTCGGCATACACCGGGCCTTTGCCCGGCGAGATGAAATCGATGCTGGCGGCCTTGTCCCAGACGATGTAATCGCGGCCCAACTGCTCGATCAGCAGCAACATGTAAAACGGGTCGACCATCGAATACAGGCTGCCGCCGAACTGCGTACCGACATAATTGCGGTTCCAGCGGGTCAGCTTCATCGCTACCTTGACGCTGCGCATGTCCGGGCTGATGTGCTGCACGCGGATCCCGGCGCCCAGGTAAGGTGGATAGAGGTTCAGCAGCCAGCGCAGCATGCGCGCCCGGCGCGCCAGTTTACGAGGGTTGCTCATGCCTGGCCCCGCGGATCGGGGCGCGTACCCAGGCCCATGGCCTGGCGGGCGAACCAGCTTTTGGCCGGCGGCAGCAGGTCGAGCCCGAGCAGGCCGAGGTTACGCCCGGCGGCGAGCAACGGCTGGTTGCTGCCGAACAGGCGCGTGACCTGGTCGGAAAAGCCGATGGTCATGGCCTGGTCCAGGCGCTGACGCTGGTGATAGGCCTGCAGCGTGGTCAGGTCGCCAGGCTGCTGCGGCCCGGCCAGCAGCGCGTCGGCCAGCGACTGCACATCGCGCAGCGACAGGTTGAAACCCTGGCCGGCAATGGGGTGCAGGCTGTGCGCGGCGTTGCCCAGCACCACCAGGTGCGGCCGCACCTGCTCTTGGGCTTCGATCAGCGACAGCGGGTACAGGTGCCGTGCGCCAACCTGGCGCAACGCGCCCAGGCGATAGCCAAACACGCCCTGCAGCTCACGCAGGAAGCTACGCTCGTCGATGTCGGCCAGGCGCCGTGCGTCCATGCCTTGGCGTGTCCACACCAGCGCGCAGCGGTTTTCCGGCAGCGGCAGCAGGGCCATGGGGCCTTCTTCTGTGAAACGCTCGAACGCCTGGCCGCCGTGGGCTTCACCCGGGGTGATGTTGGCGATCAGGGCGCTCTGCTGGTAAGGCGTGTGGCGTACGTGAATACCCAGCTGCTCGCGCAGGCCGGAACGGCCGCCGTCGGCCAGTACCGCCAGGTCGCACTCCAGCTGGGTATCGTCGTTCAAGCACAGGCGGTAACCGCCCTCGATCGCCTGCATGGAGGTGACTTCCGCCGGGCAGCGCCAGCTCACCACCTCACTGTCCAGCCCCTGCCACAGGCATTGGCCCAGCCAGGCGTTTTCCACCACGTAGCCCAATGCTGGTACGCCCTCTTCCAGGGCATCCAGGCGAGTGGCGCCAAAGCGGCCACGGTCGGACACGTGAATCTGACGGATCGGCTCTGCACGCTGACCGATGGCCTGCCACAGGCCCAGCTGCTGGTAGATCTGCTGGGTGCCGAACGACAACGCCGAAGAGCGCGCATCGTAGCTGGGCTGGAAGCTGTCGCCGGGGGCGAACGGTTCGATCAGCAGGATCTTCCAGCCACGCGCTTTGGCCCCGGCTTGCAGGGCCAGGGCCAGGCTTGCGCCGACCAGCCCACCACCGATGATCGCCAGGTTTACCCGGTTCATGCCGCGTCCTTGCGGGCGGCCTGCATCAGCGCCTCGATCTCGGCAACCGTGCGCGGCACGCCCGAAGTCAGGATTTCACAACCTTGCCTGGTCACCACCACGTCGTCCTCGATCCTTACACCAATGCCGCGCCATTTTTTGGCCACGGCCTGATTGTCGGCGCCAATGTAGATGCCTGGCTCGACGGTCAGCGCCATGCCGGGCTCCAGCACCCGCCACTCGCCGCCCACTTTGTACTCGCCCACATCATGCACATCCATGCCCAGCCAATGCCCGGCACGGTGCATGTAGAAGGCGCGGTAGGCCTCACTGTCGATCAGCGCCTGCACCTCACCGGTGAGCAGGCCCAGCGCCACCAGGCCCTCGGTAATCACCCGCACGGTCGCCTCATGCGCGTGGTTCCAGTGCTTGCCGGGGGCAATTTCGGCAAAGGCCGCCGCCTGTGCCTTGAGCACCAGCTCGTAGATGGCCTTCTGCTCGGGCGAAAAACGCCCGCTAACCGGGAAGGTGCGCGTGATGTCACTGGCGTAGCAGTCGATTTCGCAGCCGGCGTCAATCAGCACCAGGTCGCCATCCTTGAGCGGGGCGTCGTTCTGCTGATAGTGCAGGATGCAGCCGTTGCGCCCGGCCGCGACGATCGAGCCGTAGGCCGGCATCTTCGCCCCGCCTTTGCGGAATTCGTAGTCCAGCTCGGCTTCCAGGCTGTATTCGTGCAGCCCGGCCCGGCAGGCCTGCATGGCCCGCACATGAGCCCGTGCCGAAATGTCTGCCGCTGCGCGCATCACCTTTACTTCCGCCGCCGATTTATACAGGCGCATGTCGTGCAGCAGATGATCCAGCGCAACGAACTCGTTCGGCGGCTGCGCGCCCAGCCGGGCCTTGGAGCGGATCACGTTGATCCAGTCCATCAGCCGGCGGTCGAACTCGGCATTGCTGCCCATGGCGCTGTACACCCGCTCGCGGCCTTCGATCAGGCCCGGCAGAATCTCGTCGATGTCGGTGATGGGGAAAGCATCGTCGGCGCCAAAATCGCGCACGGCGCCTTCCTGGCCGGCCCGCAGGCCGTCCCACAACTCGCGCTCGGGGTTGCGTTCACGGCAAAACAGCACGTACTCGCCGTGCTCACGCCCGGGGATCAACGCAATCACTGCCTCCGGCTCCGGGAAGCCGCTGAGGTACTGGAAATCGCTGTCCTGGCGGTACACGTGCTCGACGTCGCGGTTGCGGATGGCAACGGCGGCGGCGGGCAGGATGGCGATACTGTTGGGGACCATCTGCGCCATCAGCGCCTTGCGCCGACGGGCATACTCGGCCTTGGGAATGTGGCTCATGGGCAGACTACCCCCGGTTGATCAGTGCAGCGATGGCTTGGGCGCGGGTGCGGCCGGCTTGGCCAGCTCGGAGAACAGCAACAGCGGTGCCACGCGCAGGTATTCCATGACTTCCATGTAGTCGCTCTCGCCGTCTTCGGACTCTTCGAGCGCTTCCTGCACCTGGGAAATGGCCACCAGGTCCTGCAGCACTTCCTTGGCCTCGTCGGACAGGTCCTTGCCACCGGCATTCAGGCCAAAACCGGTAATGAAGCCCTGGCACCACTGGCCCAGCGCGGTGGCGCGGTCGCTCAGTGCGGCGTCGTCGGAAGGCAACAGCAGGACGATGGCCATGTCGTCGCTGGTGAGCTCGCCCTTGACCATTTCCTGCAGGCCGACCAGAGCGTTGCGCACGGTATCACCGGGCTCGGTTTCCAGCAGCTGGGCGGCATCGGCCAGCCAGCTGTCGGCGTCAAAGCCGGCACCGGCGCAGCTGCGGCCGATCAGCAGGCCGTGCAGCTCGGCCGGGGTAACAGGGTGGCCATTGCTCGAAAGCAGCATGGCGAAGGCGATGTAGGGCGATTGGGTATTGGGCATGGGCAGCTAGGCGCCAGACGGCGCAATGACTAGAATGGAGACCTTGTATCCTAGCACCGGCAGGCGCGCCAAGACCATCGGCACTGGCCGTCGGCGCCCAGGGAGAGGCATCATCGCCAGGTGACTCAACGACGGAGCGAATCGAGTGCAACCCACGCAAGAGAACGACCTGCAGGCACTGATGAGCCGATTCGAGTTGCTGATCGAACGCGTCGAGCAACTAAAACGGCAAAATGCACTCCTAGTAGCGCAGGAAAAATCCTGGCGCGAAGAGCGCGCCCACCTCATCGAAAAGAACGAGATCGCCAAGCGCAAAGTCGAGTCGATGATTTTACGCCTCAAGGCTCTGGAGCAAGACTCATGAGTTCAAGCAATAGCGTCACCGTGCAGATCCTCGACAAGGAATACTCGATCATCTGCCCGCCGGAAGAGCGCAACAACCTGGTCAGCGCCGCCCGCTACCTGGACGGCAAGATGCGCGAGATCCGCAGCAGCGGCAAGGTGATTGGCGCCGACCGTATCGCGGTGATGGCGGCCTTGAACATTACCCACGAGATGCTGCACCGCCAGGAAGACCGCAATGAAGCGCCGGCCGGCGGCACCACCCGCGAACAGGTGCGCGACCTGCTGGAGCGGGTCGATCAGGCGCTGTCCGACGACACGGGTACCAAAATCGGCTGACATTGGTATACTGGCGCCACTCCCTGGGGGATGCGCCAGTCGGTTATGTCCCTGAGCCGATACGCACAACCACGGGGGTTGCACGCTGGGGCCGGTGTGCATGTCCGCCCGACGGAAAGCCTTAACGCCCCCTGCAATCTCCACCTTGAACTTTCGGGTTCAAGGGCTACACCGATAGCGGTCTTATCGGGGAGCCTGAATTTTCTTGCCCGCCCCTTCTGGCGGGCAATTCGTTTTGGCCGACAATGTCGGCCATCACTTCTGGGATCGCCCGTGCCATGACCGACACCGCGCCGCTCACCCGCCCCCAGCTCCGTCGCCTGCTTCGCAACGCCCGCCGCGCCCTTACCCCTGCCCAGCAACGCCAGGCCACCCTCGGCCTGTACCGCCAACTGGCGCAACACCCGCTGTTCCGCCGCGCTCGGCACATTGCCTTGTATTTGCCCAACGACGGCGAAATCGACCCCGGCCTGCTGCTGCGCGAAGCTCAGCGCCGCGGCAAGCGCACCTACCTGCCGGTGCTGCACGCCTGGCCACGTACGCGCATGGTGTTCCAGCGTTTCGAGCAGGGCGAAAAGCTCAAGCCCAACCGTTTCCGTATTCCTGAACCGGTCACCGACCGCAAGCGCCAACGGCCGATCTGGGCGCTGGACCTGATCCTGCTGCCGCTGGTCGGTTTCGATGAAGTGGGCGGGCGCCTGGGCATGGGCGGCGGCTTTTATGATCGCAGCCTGGCCTACCAAGGGCGTCGCAACACCTGGAAGAAGCCTTTGCTGCTGGGGCTGGCGCATGAATGCCAGAAGGTCGAGCGGCTGGCGCAGGCCAGCTGGGATGTACCGCTGCAGGGGACGGTCTCGGACCGTGGCTGGTACCTGGCGCCGCGTTGAGCGGCGCCAGCGAGGGCATCAACGTTGTTGTGGCTGGCTGGCGTCGACCGGCATCTGGTAGGCGTTGTCCAGCTTACGCTCCCAGAACCCTTGCGCATAACCGGTAGTGACCACACCCAGGCCAAAAATGAACACCAGGATCCACAGCAGATCCGGCTTTTTACGTTGATTCATCGAAGATTGCCCCCCAGGCAAACTGTTCAGTGCGCGGCGATTTTCTGGGAATCGCCAGCGCATAGCGCTTTAAACGGGGCGCATTTTCCGACAACCTGCGTCCGCACGCAAACCTTGACGCCAACCGGCTGTCGGTTTCGTGCAACAGGTTATTTCAAACCTTTTCAGGAGCAACCTCCATGGCCTATTGGCTGATGAAATCCGAGCCCGACGAGCTCTCCATCGAAGCCCTCGGCCGCTTGGGCGAAGCGCGCTGGGACGGCGTGCGCAACTATCAGGCGCGTAATTTCCTGCGGGCCATGAGCGTGGGTGACGAATTTTTCTTCTACCACTCCAGCTGCCCGCAACCGGGCATCGCCGGTATTGCCAGGATCACCCGCGCGGCCTACCCCGACCCGACCGCACTGGACCCGCAAAGCCACTATTACGATGCCAAGGCCACGCCCGAGAAAAACCCGTGGAGCGCAGTGGATGTGGCCCATGTGCAAACCCTGCCTCGGGTGTTGGAGCTGGGCTGGCTGAAACAACAAGCCGGCCTGGCCGAGTTGCCGCTGGTGCAAAAAGGCAGCCGCCTGTCGGTGATGCCGGTAACACCCGAACAATGGGCGGTGATTGTCGCGTTGCGTTGAATGTGCAGCTAAGGTCAAGGGTTTGACCGATATCAACACGCCATACAGGGCCGCGCGCCATGATGTGGCGTGCATGACCGCAAGGATGCAGAACGATGAACCGATACGCCCCCAGAATCTTCGCCACCGCACTGATCGCCCTGCTGGCAACAGCCGGTGGGCTGGGGTACTGGAAATCGCTTCACGATCAGTTGCCCGAAGGCCTGAGCATGGGAAATGGCCGCCTGGAGGCCACCGAAGTGCAGATCGCCAGCAAAATTCCCGGTCGCCTGGCCGAAGTGCTGGTCGACGAAGGCGACAAGGTCACCCGCGGCCAGTTACTGGCACGTATCGACACCCGCACCATGGAGGCCCAGCGCACCCAGGCCGAGGCCGAAGTGCTGCGCGCCCGGGAAAACTACGCAGCGGCCCAGGCGTCCGTACAGTTGCGCCAGAGCGAATTGCTGCTGGCCAGCCAGGAACTCAAGCGCGTGCGCGAAATTTTCCAGCGCAAGTACGCCAGTCAGCAATTGCTCGACCAACAGCAGGCGCGCTTCGACACGGCCAACTCGGCCGTGGTCGCGGCCCGCGCCCAGCTGGCAGCAATCAAGGCCGCCATCGGCGCCGCCGAAGCCCAGGTGGCCCAGCTCACCAGTGAAATCGACGACAGCAGCCTGCGTGCGCCCATCGACGGCATTATCCAGTTGCGCCTGGCCGAGCCCGGTGAAGTGCTGGGTGCTGGCGGCCGCGTGCTGATGCTGATCGACCCCAGCGACCAGTACATGAACCTGTACCTCCCGGCTTCCACCAGCGGCCGGCTGACGGTAGGCGACCAGGCGCGGATCGTGCTCGACGCCCTACCCGAACGTGCCCTGCCGGCGAAAGTGGCGTTCGTTGCGGCCAAGGCCCAGTTCACTCCCAAACAGGTGGAAACCCGCGACGAGCGGCAGAAGCTGGTGTTCCGGGTAAAACTGCGCCTGACCGATCCGGGCACCGTGCCGCAGGCCAAACCGGGCATGCCTGGCGCCGGCTACGTGCGCACGGCTGAGGTGGACTGGCCGGCCAACCTGCAATGAACGCCCCGGCACTGCTGGCCGAGGGTATCAGCCACCGCTATGGCGACCTGACAGCCCTGCATACACTGGGTTTCAGCCTGCCTGCCGGTACCCGCTGCGCACTGATCGGCCCTGATGGCGCGGGCAAATCGACCCTGCTTGGGCTGATCGCCGGCGTGAAGCGCCTGCAACAGGGCGAGTTGCAGGTGCTGGGCGGCTCGATCCGCCAGCGCCGTCATCGGGCTGCGCTGTACCCGAAAGTGGCGTTCATGCCGCAGGGGCTTGGCAACAACCTGTACCCGGAACTGTCGATCAGCGAGAACATCCGCTTTTTCGCCACCCTGTTCGGGCTGGGTCGGCGCGAGTGCGAGCAGCGTATGGCCAACCTGCTGCAAGCCACCGACCTGCAGCGCTTTGCCGAGCGGCCGGCCGGCAAGCTGTCAGGCGGCATGAAGCAGAAGCTGGGCCTGTGCTGCGCGTTGATCCACGAACCGGACCTGCTGATCCTCGACGAGCCGACCACTGGCGTCGACCCGTTGTCGCGGCGGCGCTTCTGGGAGCTGGTCGAACAGGTGCGCGCACAACGCCCCCAGCTGACACTGTTGGTGGCCACCGCCTACATGGAAGAGGCCGAACAATTCGAACATTGCCTGATGCTCGATGGCGGCCGCCTGCTGGCCGCAGGCCCCAGCCATGAGCTGGCCGCAGCCACTCCCAGTGGCAAGCTGGACGATGCCTTCACCCACTACCAGGGCGCAGGCAAGGCGCAGCATCAACCCCTGACCATCCCGCCGCGTGAGGCCAAGGACGGCCAGATCGCCATCGAGGCCCACGACCTGACCCTGCGCTTTGGCGACTTCACAGCGGTGAACAAGGTCAGCTTCGCCATCGGCCGTGGGGAGATCTTCGGCTTCCTCGGCTCCAACGGCTGCGGCAAGACCACCACCATGAAAGTGCTGACCGGCCTGATGCCGGCCAGCGAGGGCAACGCCAGCCTGCTGGGGCGCCCGGTGGACGCCAGCGACCTGGCCACGCGCAAGCGGGTCGGTTTCATGTCGCAGAGTTTCTCGCTGTATGGCGAGCTCAGCACCCGGCAAAACCTGGCCTTGCATGCCCGCCTGTTCGACCTGCCCAAAGCCGAAAGCGCCCAGCGCATCGACGAATTGATAGAGCGCTTCGACCTTACCGCTATCGCCGACCAACCGTCCGGCGCCCTGCCCCTTGGCCTGCGTCAGCGCCTGTCGTTGGCGGTGGCGGTGCTGCACCGCCCGGAAGTATTGATCCTCGACGAGCCGACCTCTGGCGTCGACCCGGCCGCCCGCGACGACTTCTGGCGCCTGCTGGTAGAGCTGTCCCGCGAGCAGGGCGTGACCATTTTCCTTTCCACTCACTTCATGAACGAAGCCCAGCGCTGCGACCGCATCTCGCTGATGCATGCCGGACGGGTACTGGCCTGCGACACACCGGATGCCTTGCAGCGCCAGTACCACGGCGTCACCCTGGAAGACGCATTCGTTCGCTGCCTGGAGCAAGCCCAGGAGCTGGCACCACAAGCCACGGACAACGCTGTGCTGGAGCAGGCCGCCACGGCCGCGCCGCCGCTGCGCCAGGGCTTCAGCCTGCGCCGCCTGCTGGCGGTGGCCAGCCGCGAGGGCAAGGAGCTGCTGCGCGACAAGGTACGCCTGGCCTTCGCCCTGCTGGGTGCGCTGTTCATGATGGTGATCTTCGGCTACGGCATTTCGCTGGATGTGGAAAACCTTGCCTTTGCTGTGCACGACCAGGACCAGAGCCCGCAAAGCCGGGCGTACCTCGAGGCCTTCCGTGGCTCACGGTATTTCGCCGAGCAGGCGCCGATCCGCGACAGCCGCGAAATGCACCAGCGCCTGCAACGCTCGGAAATCAAACTGGCGCTGGAGATTCCTCCCGGTTTTGGGCGTGACCTGTATGCCGGGCGCCAGCCGGTGGTGGCCGCCTGGCTCGACGGCGGCATGCCGTTCCGGGCGGAAACCAGCCGCAACTACGTGGAAGCCGTGCACCAGGCCAACCTGGAGCAATTGGCAAGGGCCAGCCCACCGCCGCAGGCACGGCAGGACCTGGTGCGCCTGGAAACGCGTTTTCGCTACAACCAGGACGTGGTCAGCGTGAATGCCATCGGCCCGGGCGTGATGGCACTGATCCTGGCCTTCATCCCGGCCATGCTTACTGCGTTGGGCATCGTCCGCGAGAAAGAGCTGGGCTCCATCACCAACTTCTATGCCACCCCCCTCACGCGCCTGGAGTTCCTGCTGGGCAAGCAGATGCCCTACCTGGCCGTAAGCCTGGTCAACCTGGCGCTGCTGGTGGCGATGAACCGCTGGCTGTTCGCCGTGCCGCTCAAGGGCAGCGTGCTGGCCCTGGCCTGCGGGGGCGTGGCCTACCTGCTGGCCACCACCAGCCTGGGCCTGCTGATCTCGGCGTTCACCCGCACCCAGATCGCGGCCATCCTGGGCACCATGATCATCACCAGCCTGCCAACCATCCAGTTTTCCGGGCTGATCGTGCCACGCTCGTCGCTGGACGGCGCAGCGGCGGTGATGGGCCAGCTGTTCCCGGCGGGCTATTTCCTCGATATCGCGGTCGGCACCTTCACCAAGGCACTGGGCCTGCGCGAACTGTGGCCGCAGTGCCTGATCCTGCTGGGCTTCTTTGCCGCGTTCACCGGCCTGAGCCTGGCCATGCTGAAGAAGCAGGAGGCCTGACATGTCGCGCCTGAACCACACCCTGCGCCTGGGCCTGAAAGAACTGACCAGCCTTCGCCACGACAGCGTCCTGCTGCTGTTCCTGCTGTATGCCTTCAGCGTGGCGATCTACATGCCGGCAGCCGGCTCGGTGATCGGCGTGCACAACGCCAGCGTCGCGGTGGTGGACGAAGACCACAGCCTGCTCTCACGCAAGCTCAGCGAAGCCCTGCAACCGCCCGAGTTCCAGCCCGCCGTGCCGCTGGCACCGGAGCACCTGGACCAGGCCATGGACAGCGGCCAGTACACCTTTGTGATCAATGTGCCGGTGAATTTCCAGAGCGACCTGTTGGCCGGGCGCTCGCCGGAATTGCAGATCAATGTCGATGCCACGGCCATGAGCCAGGCGTTCATGGGCGCTGGCTATATCGGCCGCATCTTCGAGCGTGAACTGCTCGACTACAGCCAACGCGGCAATGTGCAAAGCCCAGTGCTGATCAACCCCAAAGCGCTGTTCAACCCCAACCTGGAGGGTGGTTGGTTCCTGGCGGTGATCCAGATCGTCAACAACATCACCATTCTGGCGATCATCCTCACCGGCACCGCGCTGCTGCGTGAGCGTGAGCACGGCACCCTCGACCACCTGCTGGTGCTGCCGCTGACGGCACTGGAAATCATGCTGGCGAAGATTGGCAGCAACGCGCTGGTGGTGGTGATCTGCACGTGGATTTCGCTGGTGGTGGTGGTGAAAGGTGCGCTGGGCGTGCCGTTGTCCGGCTCGATGGGGCTGTTCCTGGCCGTGACGGCGCTGTACCTGTTCGCCAGTACCGCGCTGGGCATCTTCCTCGCCACCCTGGCGCGCTCGACACCGCAGTTCGGCCTGCTGGCGATCCCGGTGATCATCCCGATGCTGTTACTGTCAGGCGGCAGCACACCGCTGGACAGCATGCCGCAGTGGTTGCAGTGGGTGATGCAGGGCTCGCCGTCGACGCACTTCGTCAGCCTGGGGGCGGCGATCCTGTTCCGGGATGCAGGGTGGGCGGTGGTTTGGCCGGATATCCTGGCGCTGGGCCTGATCGGCCTGGTGTTCTTCAGCGTGGCGCTGGCGCGGTTTCGTCGGAGCCTGGCGTCTTGATAACGCAGGCACCGTGGAGGCATCTGTGGGAGCGGACACGCCCGCTCCCACAATTGATTACTGCACGATCAGGTTATTGAACAGCAAGTCTTCAACAATCGGCTTGCCCTCTTCTGCTTCCAGCACCTGCTGCACCTGCTTCAGCGCCTCCTGGCGCAGGTGTTCCTTGGCCTCGACATTGCTCATGCTGTCCACCGTCTGCTGGGTGAACAGCGCCACCAGCTGGTTGCGGATCAGCGGTTCGTGGTGCTGCACCGCCTTGGCGGCTTCATCGCCTGTCACGCGCAGGGCCACATCGGCCTTGTACACACGCAGCCGTGGGCCGCCGTCGAGGGCATAGTTGCCGACAAAGGGCGGGCTCAGACTGATGTAGGCGACCTTGGGCGCCCCTTCCTTGGCTTCTTCGGCCATGGCCGCAGCCGGCAGCAGCAGCGCCAATACCATCAAGATCCACGCTTTCACGAATTCGCTCCTCAATACAGTTGGCGCCAGCTTACCCAGCACACCGCTCAAACCCAAGCCCGGGCTTATGCCGGCACTTATGCCTGCACATCAGGGTGGGCCATGCTCGTTGACCCGGCAGGTGGCCCTCCTACACTTATCGGCCACTACCCGCAAAGGAATAGCCCCGATGAAAGCTGTGTTGTGCAAAACCCTGGGCCCGGCGCGCAACCTGGTGCTGGAAGACGTGGCCAGCCCGCTGCCGAAGAAGAACGAGATCCTGCTGGATGTGCAGGCCGCCGGGGTCAACTTCCCCGACACCCTGATCATCGAAGGCAAGTACCAGTTCCAGCCGCCGCTGCCATTCTCGCCGGGTGGCGAAGCGGCGGGCGTGGTGGCTGCGGTCGGGGAAAAGGCTGGAGCGTTCAAGGTGGGTGACCGGGTCATGGCGCTGACCGGCTGGGGCGCGTTTGCCGAACAGGTGGCGGTGCCGTTCTACAACGTACTGCCGATCCCGGCGAGCATGGATTTCACCACCGCTGCGGCATTCGGCATGACCTACGGCACCTCGATGCACGCCCTGCGCCAGCGTGGCCAACTGCAAGCAGCTGAAACCCTGCTGGTGTTGGGCGCTTCCGGCGGTGTTGGGCTGGCGGCAGTGGAAATCGGCAAGGCCATGGGCGCACGGGTGATCGCGGCGGCCAGCAGTGCCGAGAAACTGGCCGTGGCCAAGGCGGCCGGGGCGGATGAGCTGATCGACTATAGCCAGGCCAGCCTGCGCGACGAGATCAAGCGGCTTTCCGGTGGCCAGGGTGTGGATGTCATCTACGACCCGGTCGGTGGCGAGTTGTTCGAGCAGGCCGTGCGCGGGCTGGCCTGGAATGGCCGGCTGCTGGTGGTGGGCTTTGCCAGCGGGACCATTCCGCAGTTGGCGGCCAACCTGGTGTTGCTCAAGGGCGCTGCGGTGCTGGGGGTGTTCTGGGGGGCGTTTGCACAGCGCCAGCCGGAAGATAACGCGGCCAACTTCAGGCAGCTGTTTGCCTGGCATGCCGAGGGCAAGTTGAAACCGCTGGTGTCGCAGACTTATCCACTGGCTGAGGCTGGAGCTGCCATCGAGAAGTTGGGGCAGCGGCAGGCTGTGGGTAAGTTGGTGGTGTTGGCCAAGTAAGAAAGTTCCGGCCCTTTCGCGGGCAAGCCCGCTCTCACAGGGATCGCACCGACCTTGAGAAATGTGCAGTACCTGTGGGAGCGGGCTTGCGCGCGAAGAGGCCGGTACAGGTTACTCACACTTCGCGCAGGTTATGGCAGCGCCGGAACCGCGCCTCCAGGTTGCGATCGGGCATCTGGTGGCTGCGCAAGGCATTCAACGTCTGTTCCACGTAGTCCCGCGTGGTGCCATAACGCCCTTTGGCACTGGCCAGAATCTGGCTGAGCAAGGTATCTGGCAAGTTCCCCGCATAGCACGGCAAATGCCGCTCCAGCACAAAGCCTAAAGCCTGCACCTTGCTACCATCGCCCAGCCGGCAGGTGAGCCAGTGCGGTCGGTATGCCGGGTACGGCATCTCGCGCTGCCACAGGGCCATCAGCGAGTCATCCAGGTTGCTTTCATCCAGCCGGTAGGCAAAGCCGCTGCAGGAACCGCCACGGTCCAGGCCAAACACCAGCCCGGGCGTTTCCGGGGTACCGCGGTGTTCGTGCGACCACAGGTACAAGCCCCGGTGATAGCCATGTACCCGCGCGCGCTGGCGTTCTACCGAATTGCACTCCGGCCGCCAGATCAACGAACCATAGGCAAACAACCACACCGGCCCACCCTGATGGCGCGACATGGTCGTCTTCATCGAGTTGAACAACTGGTCGTGAGTATGTTGCTGACCGAAGTCGAGTGCCGGAGGATATGAAACTTCCCAGGACATACTTTCAAGTGCCGACATAAGCTGCCGCCATTATCCCTGTGAACTACGGATGTAGCGAGATTCGATTACGCTGCGGCCCAAGGCCTCTATACCAAGGGCGCTTGCAGTAACCATAGGCCAGAACGGCAGGAATACTCAAGCCCTCGCATCAGTGTTTCATGCGCGGTTCCGACGACTGGAAAGTACTGTTTCAACAGCGGTGAAAGTTATTAGCCAAGGCGGTAACAATTACCGCCTTATACCCACACTTTCAAACTTCGGTTATTAACCGCGCGGTGCGTAGGCAAACACATCCGCACGCATGCGGTGTGCATCCATGCCGGCTTCGACCAGGGCGTCGAGGGTGGCGTAGATCATGTTTGGGGAACCACTGGCATACACATGCACGGTGTTGAGGTCGGCAATGTCCTCGCAAACCGCCTCGTGCAACATGCCGCAACGGCCTTCCCAGCCACACAGGTCGCTGACAACCTGATGCAGGAACAGGTTGGGCAGGCGCTGCCATTCATCCCAGTGCTCGATCTGGTAGAAGTCTTCGGGCCTGCGCACGCCCCAGTACAGGTGCACCGGGTGCTTGAAGCCCTTGGCCCGGCAATGCTCGACCAGGCTGTGCATCTGGCCCATGCCGGTACCCGCGGCGATCAGCACCAGCGGCCCATCCGGCAGCTCGGCCAGGTGAGTGTCGCCGAATGGCATTTCGATGCGCGCCAAACCGTCACGCTTGAGTTGCTCGATCAGTTGCAGCGCACTGGGCTCACGCGCCAGCACATGCAGCTCCAGCTCACGACCGCCGTGGGGCGCGGAGGCCAGCGAGAAGGCCGCCTGCTTGCCGCCCTCGCGCTCGATCATCAGGTATTGCCCGGCGTGGTAACGCGGCGGCTTGCCGGCTGGCGCGCGCAAACGCACCCGCCACACGTCGCCACCGACGTCGACGCACTCGCTGACGCTGCACGCCAGCTTGCGCACTGGCAGCTCGCCCAGGGCGAGCACACCGTCCCAGAGCAACACACAGTCCTCCAGCGGTTCGGCAATGCAGGTGAACAACTCGCCATGGTCGCGGACTTCGCCATCCTGGCGTACCCGGCCTTCGACCAACAACGCGGCGCAAACATGGCAATTGCCATTGCGGCAGCTGTTCGGGCAGTCATAGCCCAACCGCCGCGCTCCATCCAGGATCCGTTCCCCGGGTTCGAGCGCCAGCACCGCCCCGGACGGCTGCAACGTTACCTGCATCAATCTATTCCCAACTGATCCCACAGCTCATCGATACGGCGGGTGACGGCTTCGTCCTTGACGATGACCCGTCCCCATTCGCGTGTTGTCTCGCCCGGCCACTTGTGCGTGGCGTCCAGGCCCATCTTCGACCCCAGCCCCGATACCGGCGACGCGAAGTCCAGGTAGTCGATCGGCGTGTTGTCGATCATCACCGTATCACGCTTGGGGTCCATGCGCGTGGTAATGGCCCAGATCACATCGTTCCAGTCACGGGCGTTGATATCGTCATCGGTCACAATAACGAACTTGGTGTACATGAACTGTCGCAGGAACGACCACACACCCAGCATCACGCGCTTGGCGTGGCCCGGGTACTGCTTCTTCATGGTCACCACCGCCATACGGTACGAGCAGCCTTCCGGCGGCAGGTAGAAGTCGGTAATTTCCGGGAACTGCTTCTGCAGGATTGGCACGAACACTTCGTTCAACGCCACACCGAGGATTGCCGGCTCATCTGGCGGCCGGCCGGTGTAGGTGCTGTGGTAGATCGGCTTTTGCCGGTGCGTGATGCGCTCGACGGTGAACACCGGGAAGCTGTCCACTTCGTTGTAGTAACCGGTGTGGTCGCCGTACGGGCCTTCCGGGGCCATTTCGCCCGGATGAATCACACCCTCCAGGATGATTTCGGCAGTGGCCGGCACCTGAAGGTTGCTGCCACGGCACTTGACCAACTCGGTGCGGTTGCCACGAAGCAGGCCGGCGAAGGCATATTCAGAGAGGGTGTCCGGCACCGGGGTCACGGCGCCGAGGATGGTTGCCGGGTCAGCGCCCAGTGCCACGGCAACCGGGAACGGCTGGCCGGGGTTCTTCTCGCACCACTCGCGGTAGTCGAGGGCGCCACCACGGTGGCTGAGCCAGCGCATGATGACCTTGTTGCGGCCGATGACCTGCTGGCGGTAGATGCCCAGGTTCTGGCGGTCCTTGTTCGGGCCACGGGTAACCGTAAGGCCCCAGGTGATCAGCGGCGCCACGTCGCCCGGCCAGCAGTGCTGGATCGGCAGTGCACCAAGGTCGACATCGTCACCCTCGACCACCACTTCCTGGCACACCGCGTCCTTGACCACTTTCGGCGCCATCGACACGACCTTCTTGAAGATCGGCAGCTTGGACCAGGCGTCCTTCAGGCCCTTTGGCGGCTCGGGCTCCTTGAGAAAGGCCAGTAGCTTGCCGATCTCGCGTAGTTCGTCGACCGACTCGGCGCCCATGCCCATGGCCACGCGCTCTGGCGTACCGAACAGGTTGCCGAGTACCGGGATGTCGAAGCCGGTGGGCTTTTCGAACAGCAATGCCGGGCCTTTGGCACGCAAGGTGCGGTCGCAGACCTCGGTCATTTCCAGGACGGGGGAAATCGGAACCTGGATGCGCTTGAGTTCGCCGCGCTGCTCCAGGCCACGGATGAAGTCGCGCAAGTCGCGATACTGCATGCATGAGCCTCGTGTTGGCCGTATCGGTCGGGGTGCAGAGTGTAGCGCCGATAGGGCCGCAATAGCCAAAGTACAGATAGCAAAAAGCCGGGTTTCCCCGGCTTTTGCGTGGTACGACGATCTTACTTGCGCTTCATCGACAAGAAGAACTCGTCGTTGGTCTTGGTCTGCTTGAGCTTGTCGACCAGGAACTCGATGGCGGCGATTTCGTCCATCGGGTGCAGCAGCTTGCGCAGGATCCACATGCGCTGCAGTTCGTCGTCGGCGGTCAGCAGCTCTTCGCGACGGGTACCGGAACGGTTGATGTTGATGGCCGGGAACACGCGTTTCTCGGCGATGCGGCGGTCCAGTGGCAGCTCCATGTTGCCGGTGCCCTTGAACTCTTCGTAGATCACTTCGTCCATCTTCGAGCCGGTTTCGACCAGCGCGGTGGCGATGATGGTCAGCGAGCCGCCTTCCTCGATGTTACGCGCAGCACCAAAGAAGCGCTTCGGCTTCTCCAGGGCGTGGGCGTCGACACCACCGGTCAGCACCTTGCCGGAGCTCGGGATCACGGTGTTGTAGGCCCGCGCCAGACGGGTGATGGAGTCCAGCAGGATGACCACGTCCTTCTTGTGCTCGACCAGGCGCTTGGCCTTTTCGATCACCATTTCGGCAACCTGCACGTGGCGGGTTGGCGGCTCGTCGAAGGTGGAGGCAACCACTTCGCCGCGCACGGTGCGCTGCATTTCGGTCACTTCTTCCGGGCGCTCGTCGATCAGCAGGACGATCAGGTGGCACTCGGGGTTGTTACGGGTGATGTTGGCCGCAATGTTCTGCAGCATGATCGTCTTGCCCGCTTTTGGCGGAGCGACGATCAGGCCACGCTGGCCTTTGCCGATCGGGGCGCACAGGTCGATGACGCGACCGGTCAAGTCCTCGGTGGAGCCGTTACCAGCCTCCATCTTCAGGCGCTTGTTCGGGAACAGCGGCGTCAGGTTTTCGAACAGGATCTTGTTCTTCGCGTTTTCCGGACGGTCGAAGTTGATGGTGTCGACCTTCAGCAGGGCGAAGTAACGCTCCCCTTCCTTCGGTGGGCGGATCTTGCCGACGATGGTGTCGCCGGTACGCAGGTTGAAACGGCGGATCTGGCTAGGCGAGACGTAGATATCGTCTGGGCCGGCCAGGTAGGACGCATCAGCCGAACGCAGGAAACCGAAACCATCCTGGAGAATCTCCAGCACGCCGTCACCCGAGATCTCTTCGCCGCTTTTCGCGTGCTTCTTCAGCAGGGCGAAAATCACGTCCTGTTTGCGCGAACGGGCCATGTTTTCGATGCCCATCTGTTCGGCCATTTCCAAAAGATCGGTAATCGGCTTTTGCTTGAGTTCAGTCAGGTTCATAAGGGGAGTGACGTAATCATGTAAGAAGGGAGAATTAAGCTTCTGGCTTAATGAGGCCGCGCCGCTAGATGGCGACAGGATCGCGTACTGATTCGAATTAGGGATGCTTCGGCGACGGCGTGTAGAGGGCACTGGAAAAGCAGTGCGAGACCGAATGTAACACTTGCTTTTTTCTGCGTCTAGTGCTCTGAAAAAGAAAAGCCCCGCATTTGCGGGGCCTTTTCACATCACAGGTGGGCGTCGAGGAACGCGGCCAGCTGCGATTTGGACAGAGCGCCAACCTTGGTGGCTTCGACGTTGCCGTTCTTGAACAGCATCAGCGTCGGGATACCACGCACGCCGTGCTTGGCCGGGGTTTCCTGGTTCTCGTCGATGTTCAGCTTGGCGACGGTCAGTTTGCCCTCGTAGGTGGCAGCGATGTCGTCCAGAACCGGAGCGATCATCTTGCATGGGCCGCACCATTCAGCCCAGTAGTCGACCAGCACCGGGCCTTGAGCCTGCAGTACGTCGGCGTCGAAGCTGGCGTCGGTGACGTGTTTGATTTTGTCGCTCATGGAAATCTCCAAGGTCGTAAGCAATAAAAAACGTTGCCCATCATAGCCGCCCCTGCCGTCTACAGGAAGCTGCGGACGATTGAGTGTAACTATAGTTGTGCAAGACGCCGCGAATCGAAACTGTCACACAGCCGTCATAGAATCGAATGGCACATTGCCTTGCATCAAGGCCAGCACACCGGCTGCGTGTCACGCGTTGGCGACAGCCTGCTATCGTGGCACGATTGCCGGGTTAACGACCGAGAACAACCAGATCATGCCGCATACCATCGCGAAGAACCTGTCCCTGATCGCTGCCATCGACCTTGGCTCCAACAGCTTCCATATGGTCGTGGCCAAGGCCCACCATACCGAAATCCGCATTCTCGAGCGGCTGGGCGAGAAGGTTCAGCTGGCCGCCGGCATCGGCGAGGACCGCCTGCTTAGCGAAGAAGCCATGGAACGGGGCCTCGAATGCCTCAAGCGCTTCGCACAGCTGATCAACGGCATGCCGGCCGGCGCCGTGCGTATCGTCGGTACCAACGCCCTGCGCGAAGCGCGCAACCGTAATGCATTCATCCAGCGCGCCGAGGCCATTCTCGGCCACCCGGTGGAGGTCATCTCCGGCCGTGAAGAGGCGCGCCTGATCTACCTGGGTGTGTCGCACACCCTGGCCGACACCCCAGGCAAGCGCCTGGTGGCCGACATTGGCGGTGGCAGTACCGAATTCATCATCGGCCAGCGCTTCGAGCCGCTGCTGCGCGAAAGCCTGCAGATGGGCTGCGTCAGCTTCACCCAGCGCTACTTCCGCGACGGCAAGATCACCCCGGCGCGTTATGCACAGGCCTACACCGCTGCACGCCTGGAGCTGATGAGCATCGAACACGCCCTGCACCGCCTGACCTGGGACGAGGCCATCGGCTCGTCCGGCACCATCCGTGCCATCGGCGCCGCCATCAAGGCCGGCGGCCTGGGCAATGGCGAGGTCAACGCTGAAGGCCTGGCCTGGGTCAAACGCAAGCTGTTCAAACTGGGCGAGGTCGACAAGATTGACTTCGACGGCGTCAAACCGGACCGCCGCACCATCTTCCCAGCGGGCCTGGCGATTCTGGAGGCGATCTTCGACGCCCTGGAACTGCAGCGCATGGACCACTGTGACGGCGCACTGCGCGAAGGTGTGCTGTTCGACCTGCTCGGCCGCCACCACCATGAAGACGTGCGCGAACGCACGTTGAACTCGCTGATGGAGCGCTACCATGTGGACCAAGGCCAGGCCGCGCGCGTCGAGCGCAAGGCGTTGCACGCCTTCGACCAAGTGGCCGATGCCTGGGACCTGAAAGACGGCAACTGGCGCGATCTGCTAGGCTGGGCGGCGAAAGTGCACGAAATCGGCCTGGATATTGCCCACTACCACTACCATAAGCACGGCGCCTACCTGATCGAGCACTCCGACTTGTCGGGCTTTTCCCGCGAGGACCAGCAGATGATGGCCCTGCTGGTGCGCGGCCACCGCCGCAACATCCCCAAGGACAAGTTCGCCGAACTGGGTGAAGAAGGCGTCAAACTGCTACGCCTGTGCGTGCTGCTGCGCTTCGCCATCCTGTTCCACCACATCCGTGGCAACCAGCAGATGCCAAAAGTTCAGCTCAAGGCTGCCGATGACAGCCTCGATGTCGCCTTCCCGGAAGGCTGGCTGGAACAGAACCAGCTAACCCAGGCCGACTTCGCCAACGAGGCGGAGTGGCTGACCCGGGTCGGCTTCGTCCTCAGCGTACGTTGAGGACCGGGTTGCTCAGGCGCTCCAGCAGGGTCGCCTGGGCACTGCGCGGGTTCTGGTTGCCGGTTGGCGTGCTGCGCACGTAGCGCCCGTCTGGCTGCAAGGTCCAGGCGTGGGTGTTGTCGGTCAGGTAGCCTTCCAGCTCCTTCTTCACCCGCAGCAACAGCTTCTTGCCTTCCACCGGGAAGCAGGTCTCCACACGCTTGTCGAGGTTGCGCTCCATCCAGTCGGCGCTGGACAGGTAGATCTGCTCTTCGCCGCCATTGAGGAAGTAGAACACCCGCGTGTGCTCCAGGAAGCGGCCGATGATCGAGCGCACTTGGATGTTGTGCGAAACCCCCGGAATGCCTGGGCGCAGGCAGCACATGCCACGCACTATCAGGTCGATCTTCACGCCCGACTGGCTGGCTTTGTACAGCGCCTTGATGACCTTGGCGTCGGTCAGCGAGTTGAACTTGGCAATGATGTGCGCCGGCTTGCCCTCGAGGGCGAACTGGGTTTCCCGCGCGATCATGTCGAGCATGCCCTTTTTCAGGGTGAACGGCGCGTGCAGCAGCTTTTTCATGCGCAGGGTCTTGCCCATGCCGATCAGCTGGCTGAACAGCTTGCCGACGTCTTCGGTGAGGGCGTCGTCAGAGGTGAGCAGGCTGTAGTCGGTGTACAGGCGGGCGTTGCCGGCGTGGTAGTTACCGGTACCCAGGTGCGCATACCGCACGATCTCGCCCTGTTCGCGGCGCAGGATCAGCATCATCTTGGCGTGGGTCTTGAAGCCGACCACGCCGTAGATCACCACCGCACCGGCCGCTTGCAGGCGGCTGGCCATCTGCAGGTTGGACTCTTCGTCGAAGCGCGCGCGCAATTCGATCACCGCAGTGACCTCCTTACCGTTACGCGCCGCGTCCACCAGGGCATCGACGATTTCCGAGTTGGCCCCGGAGCGGTACAGGGTCTGGCGCACGGCCAGTACGTGTGGATCCTTGGCGGCCTGGCGCAGCAGGTCGATCACCGGGGTGAAGGACTCGAAAGGGTGCATCAGCAGGATGTCCTGCTTGCCGATCACGCTGAAGATGTTGTCGGCGTTCTGCAGCAGTTTTGGAATCGCCGGGGTGAACGGCGTGTATTGCAGCTCCGGGTGGCTGTCCAGACCGGTGATGCTGAACAAGCGGGTGAGGTTGACCGGGCCATTGACCTGATACAGCTCGCTTTCGCTGAGGCTGAACTGCTTGAGCAGGTAGTCCGACAGGTGTTTCGGGCAGGTGTCGGCCACTTCCAGGCGAACGGCGTCGCCGTAACGGCGCGAGAACAGTTCGCCGCGCAGGGCGCGGGCCAGGTCGTCGACTTCTTCAGAGTCCAGCGCCAGGTCGGCGTTACGGGTCAGGCGGAACTGGTAGCAGCCCTTCACCTTCATGCCCTGGAACAGGTCGTCGGCGTGCGCGTGGATCATCGACGACAGGAACACGTAGTTGGCGCCTGGGCCACCGACCTCCTCCGGCACGCGGATCACCCGCGGCAGCAGGCGCGGGGCCGGGATGATCGCCAGGCCTGAATCGCGACCAAAGGCGTCGACACCTTCGAGCTCGACGATGAAGTTGAGGCTCTTGTTCACCAGCAGCGGGAACGGGTGAGTCGGGTCGAGGCCGATCGGGGTGATGATCGGGGCGATTTCGTCGCGGAAATAGCGGCGCACCCAGGTCTTGAGCTTGGGTGTCCAGTAACGGCGGCGAATGAAGCGGATCTGGTGTTTTTCCAGCTCTGGCAACAGCACGTCGTTGAGGATCGCGTACTGGCGCTCTACCTCGATGTGCACCAGCTCGCTGATGCGCGCCAGCGCCTGGTGCGGCTGCAGGCCGTCGGCGCCAGCCTGCTCACGGGCGAAGTTGATCTGCTTCTTCAGGCCGGCGACGCGGATCTCGAAGAACTCGTCGAGGTTACTGGAGAAGATCAACAGGAACTTGAGGCGTTCGAGCAGCGGGTAGCTCTCGTCCAGCGCCTGTTCCAGCACGCGGATGTTGAACTGCAGCTGCGAGAGTTCGCGATGAATGTACAGGCTGCTGTCGTCCAGGCCAGGGACGGCGATTGCCGGGGCGGGCGCGGGGGCAGGCACCGGGGCCACAGGCTCGGCCACCTGCTCCGCTACCGGCTCGGGCGCAGGCGGCAGGTCTGGCGGGGTCTGCACCATCTCTTCTGGGAGCTCCTGGGCATCCTTGATCGCGACAGGGGTGAGCACTTCGTTATTCATCTGGCGTTCCTGAGGACGTTAACGCCCTATCATCAATTGAGCGGCAAGATAAGCGCCCATTATGACGCCTGTGTTACACACCAGGGCAAGCCATGGCGCGTGGCTTCTGGCATTGTCTGAGTAGGGATTGTTCATGTCGAGACACATTTGGACACTTTCACGAACGCGCGCGAAGGGGTAGGCTGCGCGTTCATTTCGCCAGCACCTCAGAAAATGCTTCAACAATTCCTGCAGGATTTCGGCTACTTCGCCCTTTTTCTAGGCACCTTCTTCGAAGGCGAGACCATCCTGGTGCTTGCAGGATTCCTTGCGTTCCGCGGTTACATGGACATCAACCTGGTGTGCCTGGTGGCCTTCTTCGGCAGCTACGCCGGCGACCAGCTGTGGTATTTCATGGGCCGCCGCCACGGGCGCAGGATCCTGGCGCGCAAGCCGCGCTGGCAGGCCATGGGTGACCGGGCGCTGGACCACATCCGCCGCCACCCCGATATCTGGGTGCTGAGTTTCCGCTTCGTTTATGGCCTGCGCACGGTCATGCCGGTGGCCATTGGCCTGTCGGGCTACCCGCCTCGCCGCTACCTGCTGCTGAACGGCATTGGTGCGGCCATCTGGGCAATAGCCTTGGGCGCCGCTGCCTACCACTTCGGCGCCATTCTCGAAGGCCTGCTGGGCAATGTGAAGCGTTACGAGCTATGGGTGCTCGGTGGCCTGCTGGCGCTGGGCGGCCTGTTGTGGCTGCGCCGGCGCTTCCGCACCCTGCGTGCGGAGCGCAAGGCGGCGGGCCAGGCCCCAGAGGCTAAGCAGGCTGTAAGCCACGAGCAGGAACCAGGCCAGCGGCGCGACCACCGCTAGGCCCACTGCGCCGGCCAGTAGTGCCTGCCTTGAGTTTTCAGGTGATGCATAAATCGAGCGCCGCCCGCGCTGCGCATCGCGAGCTGGCGCTCGCTCCTACGTTTGTTTCTGGCCAATAATACCTGTGGGATTTGCGCGCGACCGCCTTGGCGAATGGCTTGGTATCGCGTAGTACGAACATCGCAGCCATGGGCCTGTCACAGACATGACTGGCCCGAAACAAACGTAGGAGCGCGCGCCAGCTCGCGATGCGCCGCGCGGGCGGCGCTCGATCTCCCAGGCGCCATAAAATACTGGAGTTTTAAACATGACAAAAAAAGTGGCGGTGATTCTTTCCGGCTGTGGCGTGTATGACGGCGCCGAAATCCACGAAAGCGTGATCACCCTGCTGCGCCTCGACCAGCGCGGCGCTCAGGTGCAGTGCTTCGCGCCGAACATTGCGCAGATGCATGTGATCAACCACCTGACCGGCGAAGAAATGCCCGAATCACGCAATGTGCTGGTGGAATCGGCGCGCATTGCCCGCGGTGAGGTCAAGGACATCCGCGAAGCCAAGGCCGAAGACTTCGATGCGCTGATCGTGCCTGGCGGTTTTGGTGCAGCGAAAAACCTGTCCAACTTTGCCGTGGAAGGCGCCAACTGCAGCGTCAACCCGGACGTGCTGGCCCTGGCCGAAGCCTTCGCCGACGCCTGCAAGCCGGTCGGCCTGATCTGCATCTCGCCGGCACTGGCGGCGAAAATCTACGGGCCGGGCGTGGTCTGCACCATCGGTACCGACGCAGGCACTGCGGCAGCCGTGACGAAAATGGGCGGCACCCATGAAGAGTGCGATGTGCACGATATTGTCGAAGATACCCAGCGCAAACTGGTGACGACACCGGCGTACATGGAGGCCAAGTCGATCAGCGAAGCGGCTGGCGGGATCTACAAGCTGGTGGATCGGGTGCTGGAGCTGACGCACGAGTAACCCGCAAGTATTACGCAAATCCCTGTGAGAGCGGGCAAGCCCGCGAAGCAGGCACCGCGGTGGATGGCACGGGCTTCGCCCGTGTTCGCGGGCAAGCCCGCTCCCACAGGTACCGCGCAAGCTTCCAATATTTGCAGAAGACAGTTAACCCACAACATGCCCTCACAGGGTCGCCTCAGGGCTTGGACAGCCGGGCAATGATCCGGTCCAGCGCATTGGCGAACGCCTGTTTGTCGCGCTCGCCATAGGCCGCCTGCCCTCCCCCCACCTGGCCTTGCTCACGCAGCTCGGTAAACAGGTTGCGCGCCGCCAGGCGGTCGCCCATGTTGCGTTCGTCGAATTCGCGCCCGCGCGGGTCCAGCGCCGCCACGCCCTTTTTCACCAGGCGGTCAGCCAACGGCACATCACTGCAGATCACCAACTCGCCCGACACAGCGTGCTCGACCAGGTAATCGTCGGCTGCGTCCATGCCGCTTGGCACCACGATCAACCGCACGATCGAGAACGCCGGCTTGGCGACGGCCTGGCCCGCCACCATCACCACTTCGAACTTGCGCTTGAGGGCGAACTTGACGATCAGATCCTTGGCCGCCTTGGGACAGGCGTCGGCATCGATCCATACACGCATCGGACTACTCTTCATGAATTCAAGGCCCCCATCATGCCTCAAGCCCGGTGAAAACTGCAGCCGCCCGGCAAGCGCTGTAAAAATGGCGCCAATATTTCGATTGCCGCTTATCCGACCCCGCCACTCAGGCTAAACTCGCCACAGCCCCACTGGCCTGCCCGAGTGCGCAATGAACCACCCTCACGAAATCCGCCCAGACCTGGACGAAGGCATCGACCGCAAGGTCCTGGCGACGTTGCGTGCGCGCTTCCTGCGGCTGAACCAAGGGCGGCTGCAGCGGGCCATGGAAGGCCTGTCGACGCGCCAGCAACAGGTACTGACGCTGCTGCCGCTGCTGTTCCATGTGAACCACCCGCTGTTGCCGGGTTACGTCTCGGGCAGCACTCCAGCCGGCGTATCGGGCTACGAGCCAGGCGCCGACCTGGTGATCGAGGCCCAGCGCCTGGCCCGCTCGTTCACCTACAAAGCCCGCCATGGCAACCCGCCACGCCCGATCCACGGCCTGTTCCTGATGGGCAGCCTGGGCTCGCTGGCCCAGGCCGAGCAAAGCGACATGGACCTGTGGGTGTGCCACGCGCCCGGTTTACCCGAGCCGTTGCTGGAAGAGCTGCGCCGCAAATGCCAATTGCTGGAGGACTGGGCCGCAAGCCTGGGCGCCGAGGCACACTTCTTCCTGATCGACACGCAAGGCTTTGCCCGGGGCCAGCGGGAGGGCCAGCTGGGCTCCGACGACTGCGGCACCACCCAGCACTACCTGCTGCTGGACGAGTTCTACCGCACCACCCTCTGGCTAGCCGGGCGCACACCGCTGTGGTGGCTGGTACCCGTCTACCAGGAACACAACTACCACGCGTATACCCAGACCCTGCTGACCAAGCGTTTCATCCGCAGCCAGGACGCACTCGACCTTGGCAACCTCGCGCACATACCGCCAGGCGAGTTCGTCGGCGCCGGCCTGTGGCAATTGTTCAAGGGCATCGATTCACCCTACAAGTCGCTGCTCAAGCTGCTGCTGACCGAAACCTACGCCAGCGAACACCCCGCTGTGCGCTGCCTGAGCCTGGACTACAAGCAAGCCGTATTCGCCAACCAGCTCGACCTCGACGAGCTGGACCCGTATGTGATGGTCTACCGCCGTATCGAGCGCTACCTGCTGCAACGTGGCGAGCCTGCGCGCCTGGAACTGGTACGGCGCAGCCTGTACCTGAAGGTGAACAAGAAACTCAGTGACCAAGGCCGCAATCAGGGCTGGCAGCGCCGCCTGTTGCAGCGCCTGGCCGACGAGTGGGGCTGGGACAAACGTCAGTTGGCCCTGCTGGACACCCGCAGCCAATGGAAAGTGCAGCAGGTGGCCGCCGAACGCCGCGAACTGGTGGCCGAGCTGAACCATAGCTATCGCTTCCTCAGCGAGTTTGCGCGCACCCAGAACGCAAGCAGCCGCGCCGACCAGCGCGACCTCAACGTGCTGGGCCGGCGTTTGTATGCAGCCTTCGAGCGCCGTGCAGGCAAGGTCGAAGTGATCAACCCCGGCATCGCCCCGGACCTTGCCGAAGGCACCCTGACCCTGGTCCAGGCACCCAACCGCAGGGAGCCCGGCAGCTACCACTGGGAGCTGTACACCGGCAACCTGAATACCCATGAAGTTGAACACTTCAGCCCGATCAAACGCTGCCGCGAGCTGCTTGAACTGCTGGCCTGGGCACACCGCAACGGCGTAATCGACAGCAGCACGCGCCTGGCACTGCACCCGGGCGTCAGCGACCTCACCGAGTACGAGCTGTTCAATCTGGTGGGCTGCCTGCAGCAGCGTATCCCTCTGCCCTTGCCGATCGTCAGCGAAGTGCGCCTGCTGCAACCCAGTGTTGCCGACGAGGTGCTATTGCTGGTCAACGTCGCCGTCGACCCGCTGCGCCACCACCGCGACCTGAACATCCTGATGACCACCGAGCGTACCGACGCCTTGAGCTATGCCGGCGTGCGCGATAACCTGGTGCTGACCCTGGACCAGGTCACTCTGAACAGCTGGAACGAAGTGCTGGTGCAGCGCTACGAAGGCGAACACGCGCTGGTACGCTGCCTGCGCGACTTCCTCAACAGCCCGGTGCTGCGCGGGCACCGGCCACGGGTGCGGGTGCGTTGCTTCTGCCAGAGCCGCGCCCAGGCCATCGGCCAGCGCGTGGAGGAAATATTCGACACCGTGCAGCTATTGCTGGACCAAGGCCTGAACCACCGCTATCTGCTTCAGGTAGCCCAGCACACCCATGTACTGGAGCTGTTACCCGGGCATGTCAGCCTGGCCACCCTGGCCGAGCACGATGCGCTGCTCAGCCACCTGGGCGAGGAGCGCAGTGCCTACAGCCCGCTGTACCTGGATGCCAACGCCCTGCTGGACCACGATCTGCGCCTGGTGCTGGAACAAGGCCGGCCGGCGTGCGTCCAGGTGTTCTACCGCCTGCAAGATGGCTGGGCCGACCTGTATGTGCTGGATGAATACAATGCCCTCTGGCAGCAACGCCTGCCCTTGCATGACGAAGCGCACCTGCTGCTACCGCTACAGCGCTTCCTGCGTTCGGTGGTGATGCGCCGCGATGCCCGCTTGCCGCTGGACAGCCAGCGCGCGGCCTCGCTGGACATCCACTATGCACAACTGTTGCCTGCCGGCCCTGGCAAGGCGCGCAGCATCGAGCCATGCCCGGCCCTGGTCGAGGGTAGCGCTCAGCCTTACTACGAGGTGCAGGCCATCATCCAGGCCGGTGTGGCGGGTACGGCACATGTGACGCTGTACTGCGACCAGCAAGAGTTTTCCGAGCTGGAGCATGGTGACCAGCTGTATGCGGTGGTGGCCCGGCAGATCATCGGGCAGCGGCGTGGCGCGGGGCGGTACCGGTGCTACATCACCGACCTGGATTTGTCCGAGCTGCTGGATGACCGGCTGGGGGCGACGCAGGTGTACCTGAGCTACAAGCGGGTGCTGGAGCAGGCGTTGAATGAGGGTTTGGAGCAGGTGTTGGCGGAAGGCGCCTGAAATGCCGGGGCCGCTTTGCGACCCCTTGACCCTTACAGGTCGAAATCGCCCGCCGCTTCCGGCTGGTATTCCACTTCCAGCAGCTTCAGCTTGAGGGTTTTGCCGCCCGGTGCCGGCCAGTCGATCTGCTCGCCCACCGACAGCCCAAGCAGCGCACAGCCGATCGGCGCCAGGATCGAAACCTTGCCTTCCGGCCCGGCATCCTTCGGGTACACCAGGGTCAGGTGGTAGTCCTTGCCACTGGCTTCCTCACGGCAGTGCACGCGGGAATTCATGGTCACCACGCCTGCCGGCACTTCCTCGTGACCGACCACCTGCTCGGCGCGGTCCAGCTCGTCCTGCAGGGCGAGCACACCCGGCGTACTCTCGTCGAGGCTGTCGATCAGACGCTCCAGACGTTGTACGTCCAATCGGGTGAGGATGAGGGAAGGCTTGGTGCTCATGATCCAGTCAGACTCCTTTGAACAGGCGGTTTTCATCGTGCAGATAAAGCAAAACCCCGCCCAAGGGCGGGGTTTGAGAAGGCTTTGGCGTCACCGACGCAGAACCCGACGTTACCACAGCCGGGCAAATACTCAAGCCCCTGCGTTCAGTGTGCCTTAGCCTGGTCGCGCAGGGCCTGTGCCTCGCGGCAGATCTGCCGGCGCCGTTCGTCATCGGCCGAACGCCATTCGCGGATGTGCTCGACATGCCGATGGCAACCCGTGCAGACCCGCTGTTCGTCCAGCCGGCAAACACTGATGCAGGGCGACGGTACTGCGGGGCTGACGTTGCTGTAGAGCGGCTTGGGCGGCCGGGCCTGGGTGCTGCTCATGTCAGATCTCGTCGAAGTCCAGCTTCTCGCCGGCCCGCTCCCAGACGATGCGCTCGAGCATTTCGCCCAGCAGCTCCTCGCTCTTCTCGCACACCCACTTGCCGCTTTCTTCGTCGTAGTCGAAGTGGAAACCGCCGGAACGGTCGGCCAGCCACAGCTGGCGCAGCGGCTCCTGGCGGCTGAAGATCAGCGTGCTGCCATTGTCGAACTTGATGGTCAGGACACCAGCGGAGTTCTCCATGTCCAGGTCCAGGCCGCTCTCGTCGAACAGGTCTTCCAGGGCCTGTTGGGTCGCGTCGACCAGATCATGGAAACGCGCTTCACTCAAACTCATTGCAGGAACCTCGAAATTGGCTGCGTTACAGGCAAGCCGGGCAAGATACGGGCGCAAAGCGCCAGCTGCAAGCTGCTAGCTTCAAGCGGCAAGAAAAAGCTCAGCCTACACCTGGCAGCCTTTTCTTGCCGCTTGAAGCTTAGAACTTGCAGTTTTCTGCTGCTCCGTCCGGCTGACCGGCCCTTGCATAGGCAAGCCGCCGGTCGCTCGGTATACTCGGGCGCAATACTGCATTTTCTAAGGATTTCACCCATGAAGCGCCTGATTTCCTCCTTCGCGGCGCTGGTCGCTGTTGCCTGCCTCGTTTCTGCCTGCGGCCAGAAGGGCCCGCTGTATCTGCCTGAAGACGGCGATAACGGCAAAGCGCACAAGGCACATCAGCACCAGCCAAAAGCCAAGCCGGCCCCGGTACAAGAACAGCAGCCCGAGCTGCCGTCCGAGCCCGAGCAGTCGCCTGCGCAGTAAGGAAACCAGATGAATGCTTTCAACTACCGCGACGGTGAGCTGTTCGCGGAGGGGGTGGCCCTGTCGGCCATCGCCGAGCAGTTCGGCACCCCGACCTACGTGTACTCGCGCGCCCACATCGAGGCCCAGTACCGCAGCTACACCGACGCCCTGCAAGGCGCCGAGCACCTGGTGTGCTTCGCGGTCAAGGCCAACTCGAACCTGGGCGTGCTGAACGTACTGGCGCGCCTGGGCGCAGGCTTCGACATCGTCTCCGGCGGTGAGCTGGAGCGCGTGCTGGCCGCTGGCGGGCGCGCTGACCGCGTGGTGTTCTCGGGCGTTGGCAAAACCCGCGAAGACATGCGCCGCGCCCTGGAAGTGGGCGTGCACTGCTTCAACGTCGAATCCACCGACGAGCTGGAGCGCCTGCAAGTGGTGGCCGCCGAGATGGGCAAGGTGGCCCCGGTGTCGCTGCGGGTCAACCCGGACGTCGACGCCGGTACCCATCCGTACATTTCCACCGGCCTTAAAGAAAACAAGTTCGGCATCGCCATTGCCGACGCCGAGGCCATCTACGTGCGCGCCGCGCAGTTGCCGAACCTGGAAGTGGTCGGTGTCGACTGCCACATCGGCTCGCAGCTGACCACCGTAGAGCCGTTCCTCGACGCCCTCGACCGCCTGCTGGTGCTGGTCGACCGCCTGGCCGAATGCGGCATCCACCTGCGCCACCTGGACCTGGGCGGCGGTGTGGGCGTGCGTTACCGCGATGAACAGCCGCCGCTGGTGGCCGACTACATCAAGGCCATCCGCGAACGCGTAGGCACGCGCGACCTGGCCCTGGTGTTCGAGCCGGGCCGCTACATCGTGGCCAACGCTGGCGTGCTGCTGACCCGCGTGGAATACCTCAAGCACACCGAGCACAAAGATTTCGCCATCATCGATGCGGCCATGAACGACCTGATCCGCCCGGCCCTGTACCAGGCCTGGATGGGTGTCAGTGCGGTCAAACCACGCGCCGGTGAAGGCCGTGCCTACGACCTGGTCGGCCCGATCTGCGAGACCGGGGACTTCCTGGGCAAGGACCGTGTACTGAACCTGGCCGAAGGTGACCTGCTGGCCGTACAGTCCGCGGGCGCCTATGGTTTTGTCATGAGCTCCAACTACAACACCCGTGGCCGTTGCGCTGAAATCCTGGTCGACGGCGACCAGGCGTTCGAAGTACGCCGCCGCGAGACCATCGCCGAACTGTACGCTGGCGAAAGCCTGCTGCCGGAGTAAGCCCATGCTGCTGCGTTTTACCAAGATGCATGGGCTGGGCAACGACTTCATGGTCCTCGACCTGGTCAGCCAGCACGCGCACATCCAGCCCAAGCATGCCAAGCAATGGGGTGACCGCCACACCGGTATCGGCTTCGACCAGTTGCTGATCGTCGAGGCGCCGAACAACCCGGAAGTGGACTTCCGCTACCGCATCTTCAACGCCGACGGCTCCGAGGTCGAGCAGTGCGGCAATGGTGCGCGTTGCTTCGCCCGCTTCGTGCTGGACAAGCGCCTGACCGCGAAAAAGCGCATTCGGGTGGAAACCAAGAGCGGCATCATCGTGCTGGACGTGCAGAACGACGGCCAGGTGAGTGTCGACATGGGCCCTCCGCGCTTCATCCCTGCCGAAATCCCCTTCATCGCTGACGCGCAAGCACAGAGCTACCCACTGGACGTCGACGGCCAGCTGTATTCGATTGCCGCCGTGTCCATGGGTAACCCGCATGCGGTGCTGCGCGTTGACGACGTGCAGACTGCCCCCGTGCATGAGCTGGGCCCGAAGATCGAAAACCACCCACGCTTCCCGCAGCGGGTGAATGCAGGCTTCATCCAGGTCATCGACCGCCACCGCGCCAACCTGCGCGTGTGGGAGCGCGGCGCGGGCGAAACCCAGGCCTGCGGCACCGGCGCGTGCGCCGCAGCCGTGGCGGCAATCAGCCAAGGCTGGATGGACTCCCCGGTGTCCCTCGACCTGCCCGGCGGCCGCCTGCACATCGAATGGGCCGGCCCCGGCAAGCCCGTGCTGATGACCGGCCCGGCCGTACGCGTCTACGAAGGACAGGTTCGTCTCTAAGCGAGTAAACGCCATGACCGATCAGCCCAAGGTTGTACCCACGCAGTCCGTCGAGCTCGATGCCGAAGCGGTGGTCGCCTACCTGCGCGCCCACCCCACCTTCTTCGCCGAGCACGACGAGCTGCTGATCGAGCAGCGCATCCCGCACCAGCGTGGCGACAGCGTTTCGCTGGTTGAGCGCCAGCTGAAGCTGCTGCGTGACCGCAACATCGAGATGCGCCATCGCCTGTCGCAACTGATGGACGTGGCCCGCGACAACGACCGGCTGTTCGACAAGACCCGCCGGCTGATCCTGGACCTGCTCGATGCCGGCAGCCTGGAAGAAGTGGTGATGGCCGTCGAGGACAGCCTGCGCCAGGAGTTCCAGGTGCCCTTCGTCAGCCTGATCCTGTTCGGCGACAACGTCGCGCCGGTCGGGCGCTGGGTCAGCAACACCGAAGCGCAACAAGCCATCGGAGCCCTGCTGGGCGGCGGCAAGACGGTCAGTGGCAACCTGCGCGAGCACGAGCTGGCCTTCCTGTTCGGTGAGGAACAGCGCCGGGAAGTGGGCTCCAGCGCCGTCGCTACCCTTGAGTACCAAGGGCTGCATGGGGTGCTGGCAATCGGCAGCCGCGACCCGCAACACTACAAGAGCAGCGTCGGTACCCTGTTCCTCGGCTACATTGCCGAGGTGCTCGGCCGCGTTGTGCCACGCGTGACCCAAACCCTGCGCCCGGTACGCTGATGGAGCGCCAACTGGAGGCTTATTGCGCACACCTGCGCAACGAGCGCCAGGTGTCGGAGCACACCCTGCTGGGCTACCGTCGCGACCTGAACAAGGTCATGGCCTACTGCGAAGAGCACGGCATTGCCGACTGGCAAACGCTGCAGATCCAGCCGTTGCGCCAGCTGATCGCCCGCCTGCACCACCACGGCCAGTCTTCGCGCAGCCTGGCACGGCTACTTTCGGCAGTACGCGGCCTGTACCGCTACCTCATCCGCGAAGGCCTGTGCCAGCACGATCCGGCTTCCGGCCTGAGCGCGCCCAAAGGTGAGCGACGGCTGCCCAAGGTGCTGGACACCGACCGTGCCCAGCAGCTGCTCGATGGCGGCGTCGACGACGACTTCTTCGCCCGCCGTGACCACGCCATCCTGGAACTGCTCTACTCGTCGGGCCTGCGCCTGTCCGAGCTGACCAACCTCGACCTCGATCACCTCGACCTGGCCGCCGGCCTGGTACAGGTGTTGGGCAAAGGCGGCAAGGCACGCGTGCTGCCGGTGGGCCGCAAGGCACGCGAGGCGTTGCAGGCTTGGTATCGCCTGCGCGGCATCGGTAACCCGCGCGATCGCGCGGTGTTTATCACCCGCAACGGCAACCGCATCAGCCCCCGGGACGTTCGGCGAAGGGTGAAGGCAGCCGGCGAACGCGAGCTGGGCCAGCACCTGCACCCTCACATGCTTCGCCATTCCTTCGCCAGCCATATACTGGAGTCGTCTCAGGACCTGCGCGCGGTGCAAGAGCTGCTCGGCCACGCCGACATCAGCACCACCCAGATCTACACCCACCTGGACTTCCAGCACTTGGCCGCGGTGTACGACAGTGCCCACCCTCGGGCCAAACGCAGCAAAGGCACAGACTCATGAGCATCAAGCTGATCACCTTCGACCTTGACGACACCCTGTGGGACACCGCGCCGGTCATCGCCAGTGCAGAAGTCGTGCTGCGCGACTGGCTGGAAGCCAACGCCCCGATCCTGGGCGGTGTGCCGGTAGAGCACCTGTTTGCTATCCGCGAGCGCCTGGTGCAGGCCGAGCCCGGCCTCAAGCACCGCATCAGCGCCCTGCGCCGGCGGGTGCTGTTCCATGCCCTGGAAGAGGTCGGCTACAGCGAAAAACATGCGCAGGAGCTGGCCAATGAAGGCTTTGAAGTGTTCCTGCATGCTCGCCACCAGGTGGAGATCTTCCCCGAGGTGCAGCCGGTGCTGGAGATCTTGCGCCATCAGTACACCCTGGGTGTGGTTACCAACGGCAACGCCGACGTAAGCCGACTGGGGCTGGCGGACTACTTCCGCTTTGCCCTGTGCGCCGAGGACCTTGGCATCGGCAAGCCAGACCCGGCCCCGTTCCTGGAAGCCCTTCGCCGTGGCGAAGTGGACGCCAGCGCGGCTGTGCACATCGGCGACCACCCTGGCGATGACATTGCCGGCGCCCAACGCGCCGGACTGCGGGCAGTGTGGTTCAACCCACAGGGCAAGGCCTGGGCGGGTGAGCAGGCGCCGGATGCCGAGATCCAGCGGCTGTCGCAGTTACCCGACGTCCTTTCGCGCTGGCGCTGACAGGGTCCGCTACGCGGCCCATTCGCGGGCACAGGCAACCCATAACCCGCAGGCACAAAAAAGCCCGCAGCGACGGCGGGCTTTTTTGCGATCAGCCACTCAGATAGGGCGGCTGCCGTACTTGTTGTCCGGCTTCTTGGGCGGGTCAGCGACCACGTTGGCCTCGACTTCCTGCACCTTGCCACCGCGAGAAAGGAATTCTTCCATCGCCTTGGCCAGTGCATCACGCTCTTTCTGCTTGGCTTCCATGCTCGGCATCTCGTCTACCGAGACCGCCGCCTTGGATTTGCCCTTGGCACTGGGTGCCGGGCTGCTGTCGTCATCGCCAGCGTCTTCGGCGCCGTCGTCAGCTGCCGCGTCGAGGCCTTCATCACCCTCGTCTTCGTCGCCTACTTCGAGGTCGTCGTTTTCCAGATCGTCGTCGCTCATGTTCTACCTCATGACTTGCGAAAAGCAGGTTAGTTATAGACCAGTGCAGCCGTAGACCGGCAGCCACCAGTGAAAATTCAACTGGCCGTGGGTTAGGCCACTGCCCTTGGGTCGGCGCTCCTGATGGGAGGCGGCACCCAGCAGGCCCTGCTCCTGGCAGGACCTGACAAATCCATTAGCCCCTGCTGGCCACACGCTATTGGCAAGCCTAGCAAAGGCTGGAGAAGTGTGTGGACTACTCGTAAAACACCCTTCGGCGCGCATTCTAGCGCGCCCGTGGAAAAAGCAAAGCACCATAAATGCCCTACGACTTGTAAGTTTTCTACCTACGTCGCGAACGTGTTGGATAAACCGTTTGCCGTGCGGGAAATGCTAAAAATCTGGCAAAAAAATGCCCGGCAAGCCGGGCAAGTTTTTACCGCGTCGCAGTTACAGGTTGTAGCCGCGTTCGTTGTGTTGAGCCAGGTCGAGACCGACCGACTCTTCTTCTTCGTTGACCCGCAGGCCCATCACCACATCCAGCACCTTGAGGATCACGTAGGTAACGATGGCGGTGTAGACCACGGTGAAGATCACGCCCTTGGCCTGGATCCAGACCTGCATGCCGATGTCGGTGACGGCGCCGAAGCCGCCCAGCGCCGGAGCTGCGAACACGCCAGTGAGAATGGCACCGATGATGCCGCCGATACCGTGCACGCCGAAGGCGTCCAGCGAGTCGTCATAACCCAGCTTGCGCTTGAGGGTGGTGGCGCAGAAGTAGCAGATCACACCCGAAGCCAGACCGATCACCAGGGCGCCCATCGGGCCTACGGTGCCTGCAGCCGGGGTGATGGCGACCAGGCCGGCAACCACACCCGAGGCAATGCCCAGGGCACTTGGCTTACCGTGGCCGATCCACTCGGCGAACATCCAGCCCAGTGCAGCAGCGGCAGTGGCGATCTGGGTAACCAGCATGGCCATGCCGGCGGTGCCGTTGGCGGCAGCGGCGGAGCCTGCGTTGAAGCCGAACCATCCGATCCACAGCATGGCGGCGCCCATCAGGGTGTAACCCAGGTTGTGCGGGGCCATCGGGGTGGTCGGGTAGCCCTTGCGCTTGCCCAGCACCAGACAGCAGACCAGGCCTGCGATACCGGCGTTGATGTGCACCACGGTGCCGCCCGCGAAGTCCAGTACGCCCCAGTCCCACATCAGTGCACCGTCACCGCTCCACACCATGTGCGCGATCGGCGCGTACACCAGGGTGAACCAGATGCCCATGAACACCAGCATCGCGGAGAACTTCATGCGCTCGGCGAAGGCACCCACGATCAGCGCCGGGGTGATGATGGCGAAAGTCATCTGGAAGGTGATGAACACCGCCTCAGGGAACAGCGCGGTGGCCGACGTCAGGTTCTCGGGCGTGACGCCACTGAGGAAGGCCTTGGAGAAGCCGCCGACGAAGGAGTTGAAGTTGAGCACGCCCTTTTCCATACCGGTGGTATCGAAGGCCATGCTGTAGCCGTAGACGACCCAGAGAATGCTCATCAGGCCGGTGATTGCAAAACACTGCATCATCACCGACAGCACGTTCTTGGAGCGCACCATACCGCCATAGAACAGGGCCAGGCCCGGAATGGTCATGAACAGCACCAGCGCCGTTGCGGTCAGCATCCAAGCGGTGTCGCCGGAGTTCAGCGCTGGGGCAGCTTCCTCTGCCAGGGCAAGCCCGGGCATTACGAGGGACAATAGGGCTCCTAGCCCTGCGATCTTACGCAGAGTCATGTTGTTTTCTCCTGGGGCTTTGGGTTTGGTGAGGCTTTGTTGCTGCTTAGATCGCGTCGGTATCGGTTTCGCCGGTACGGATGCGGATCGCCTGCTCCAGATTCACCACGAAAATCTTGCCGTCACCGATCTTGCCGGTGTTGGCTGCCTTGGTGATGGCTTCGATTACCCGATCAAGGTCCTTGTCATCGATGGCGACATCGATCTTCACCTTGGGCAGGAAATCGACCACATATTCAGCACCGCGATACAGCTCGGTGTGGCCCTTCTGGCGACCGAAACCTTTGACTTCGGTAACAGTGATGCCCTGCACGCCGATTTCCGACAGCGACTCGCGCACGTCGTCCAGCTTGAACGGCTTGATGATGGCTGTGACTAGCTTCATGAAACTCTCTCCCGATTTGGTGGACTTGCCCCAGGAAAACAAACCCGTCTCAAGTCTAAGCGCAGCGGTTGGCTTTGTAACGCGTCGTCGGCATCCGGCTCCGCGTGCGCACTGCCTGGTCACAAGGAACTGCATCAGTGCATGGCTCGTACAGGTCTTTGCAGAAACCTTGCCAGTTCGGGCAAAGCACCGGAAAACAGTGGGTTATGCAAATCAGTCGGGATTGGCCAGTCGCCAGCATGGAAAACATGCACAATTTCGGTGCGCACCGGCAGGCCGCGCTGCGCGAAAAACGTGCAGGCTTGTGGCCCCAAGCCGCGTCATGGCCCGTGCTACACTGCCGGCCATTCTCAGTTTCAGTGGACAGCCCCATGCTCGCGCCAAAAGCCCTTCTCGATGCCCTGAGCGACCAGGCCTCGCGCCTGTTCAGCGGCGATACCGCCCAGCCCCGCGCAGAGCTGGAAAGCCAGTTCAAGGTGCTGATGCAAGGTGCCTTCAGCAAGCTGGACCTGGTCAGCCGCGATGAATTTGACAGCCAGATGGTCGTGCTGGCGCGCACCCGCGCACGCCTCGAGACCCTGGAAAAACAAGTAGCCGAGCTGGAAGCACGGCTGAACCCGACCCCACAGGATGAGTGAATGCAGCCCTCCAGCGCCTACCCGGTATTGCTGTTTTCCTACGGCACCTTGCAGGACAAGGCCGTGCAACTGGCCAACTTCGGCCGTGAGCTGAACGGCCAGGCCGACCGCATGCCGGGCTACCGCCAGGACTGGGTCGAGATCACCGACCCGGCCGTACTGGCGGCCAGCGGCAAATCCCGTCACCCCATCGTTTCCCCCAGCAGCCAGGCCGATGACAGCGTGGCCGGCATGGTCTTCCAGATCAGCGAAGAAGAGCTGGCGGCAGCAGACCGCTATGAAGTCGCCGACTACAAGCGTGTCGCCGTCACCCTTGCCTCGGGCCTGACTGCCTGGGTTTATGTGCGCGCCTGAATCAGGCCGAGGCCCGTAATCGAGGTAGCCGGGATGCCGCTTGTTTCGGCGGTAGCTCACTGGCATGCAGAGTGCCGCGAAACAGGGCCGCACCGCACTGAGTGAACAGGGTTTTCACCCGGTTGTGTGAATTGAGTATCTCGGCCTGGATATCCTCGATGGCCGAATCCCCTGGCTGCAAAGCGGCCGCACGGTTGGCCCATTCGATGGCGGCAAAACGGCTCTGCTTGCGGGTGCCGCGCCCCTGCATCCAGGCCAGCCCCAGTTCGGCGCTGGCACGCCCGGCAATCCACGGGTCCGGGTGCTCGACCAGGCTCGACAGGTAGGCGACCGCTTCGGCCCGTTCCTGCGTTTGGCCAAACTGGCGCAACAGAATCCCCAGGTGCAAGCGCGCGCGTGCATTGGTTTGTGCATTGCCCAGCGCGTCGACCAGCAGGCACCTGACGGCCAGCATGGCACTGCGCTCGTTAAGGTCCTCATCACCCTCCATGCGCAAGCAGGCCAGGTTGTACTTGGCTTGCCGGCTGCCTGTTTCCACCGCACGCAGCAGCCAGTGCTCTGCCGCCTCGTCATCCAGATAGTGCGCCGGCGTGTTGCTCAGGCCGCCGCTGTGCAGCTCGTACAGTCCCAGGGCAGCCCCCGGCAGGTTCAGCTCGGCACAGCGCTCATACAGGTAACAGGCCAGCTCATGCCGGTTGGCAGCCCACAGCAGCCGCGCCGCGCCAAGCACCTCGAGGCCCGATACCTGGCCCGCGCGCTGGAGTTTCACCGCCACCTGCGACCATACCCTTGCCTGCTCGGCAGAGCGCGGCATCCCCCAGAGGCCGAAGCGATGCCCGACAGCGCGCAGTGCACTGGCGCCAGCATGCAAGCGACCGTCACACAGGCGCTCGATGGCGGTGCGCAACAGCTGTTGTTCATCTGCCATGCCATCGCGCAGTATCAGCTCGACCAGACAGCGAAACGGCACGCCCATGGCGCGGATTGCGCCGTGATCGGCGTTGCACGCAAAGCTCGCGGTAAAGTCGCGCATACCACCGACAGCGTCCTGCAAGGCACTGCTGCGCAGCGCGGCTCGCCAAGCCAACACGACAGCGCGCTCCCTGGGCCTTAGCGGGCGTTGCAACCAGGCGTCGAACAGCTGCTGCCAATCCGCGACGGCCTGCAACTGGTCGCCATGGGGCAGTTTCAGCCGGTCTTCGACGGCCATCCAGCGCAACGCATTACGCAACGCTTCGTCCCACGCCTCGCACAACGGTCCATTGGCCAATAGCTCCAGCGCATCGAAGCTGGCGCCCCAACGGGGCAGCAAGTATTCGGCGAGGGCCTGGATCGCTTCGAAGCAACCCGGGCGGGCAACCAGCGCATGGCGCAGCCAGTAATAGCGGGGGGCTTCGTTCTCGTGATCGACTCGCCTGCTCAGGCATGCCGGCAATGCCAGTGGCAATTCGGCCAGGGGCAGCAACCCATGCTTCACCAGCAGTGGGGCCGCAGCCTCCTGCACCTCCACATCGGTATGGGCACTGGGCCTGTAGCGTGCGGGCTGACCCTGGAACAGTTCGACCAACCAGCCGGGCTCGCGCAATTGCGCACTGATGCGCAGCATACCAATGGCCGCTGCCACAGGCTGGGCAGAACGGTCCATGGCGCGGAGCAAGTGCGCCGTCGCGCGTTCACACATCTGCTCGACGGCCAGCACGCGTGCCGCGTTGCTTTGGCCGCCGCCCTGCACCTGACAGGCGCGATGAAAACAATGCAGGCCCATTACCACCTGCGGGTGGTAGGCCTTGGGGCAGACGTCGATCCAGGCTTTGAGCACCTGGCTCAGCGCCCTGTCGCCCTGGCTGCCCAGGTCGACCAGCATGTGCCCCTCGAGGGCCGCCATGTAGGCGGGAAACTCGCCGGGCGGGGCTTGGTGCCATTGCGCCTCGAGGCTGTCGAAAAAGCGGGTGAGCTCTATGAATGAATTGGCCTGCACCAGTTCGCGGATAACCTGGCGCGTGCGGGCGAGCGTTTGCACGGAGCAATACCTCAAGTCCATTTGAAAGAAGCCGCGATGCCATCCCATGGCAACGGCAGTTGCCCAACAACACTAAGCCATCGCGGGCACCTGCGCAAAGGTAATTGGATCCATTCTTGCCAATCTGCCTGAAAATACAGGGAAAGTCCCTGCCCTGAAAAACCATGACGCACACTTCTTGCGCCACCCAGGCACGGCGCTGGCTATCCTTGGCCCAGCCGCAGGAAGCGGCCCTTTCCAGCGACAACGGAGCGTCCATGTCCCTAGCCCTCGTCCATAGCCGCGCCCAGGTGGGTGTGCAGGCACCGGCAGTCAGCGTTGAAACCCACTTGGCCAATGGCCTGCCCCATCTCACCCTGGTCGGTTTGCCGGAAACCACCGTCAAGGAAAGCAAGGACCGGGTGCGCAGCGCCATCGTCAACTCCGGGCTGAACTACCCGCAGCGGCGCATTACCCAGAACCTTGCCCCTGCCGACCTGCCCAAGGATGGCGGGCGTTACGACCTGGCCATTGCCTTGGGCATACTGGCTGCCGACGGCCAGGTGCCGGTTGCCACCCTCGCCGAAGTCGAATGCCTGGGCGAACTGGCGCTGTCGGGCAAGTTGCGCCCGGTGCAGGGCGTGCTACCCGCGGCACTGGCGGCGCGAGAGGCAGGCCGGGCGCTGGTGGTACCACGGGAAAATGCCGAGGAAGCCAGCCTGGCGGGTGGACTGGTGGTGTATGCAGTGGGGCACCTGCTGGAGCTGGTCGCCCACCTGAATGGCCAGGTGCCGCTGCCACCGTACGCTGCCAATGGCCTGATCCTGCATCAACGCCCCTACCCGGACCTGAGCGAAGTGCAGGGCCAACTGGCAGCCAAACGGGCTTTGCTACTGGCAGCGGCCGGTGCACATAACCTGTTGTTCACAGGCCCCCCGGGCACCGGCAAGACCTTGCTCGCCAGCCGCCTGCCCGGGCTGCTGCCGCCGCTGGACGAGCACGAGGCGCTGGAAGTAGCGGCCATTCAGTCGGTCAGCGGGCATGCACCGCTGAATAGCTGGCCACAACGGCCGTTTCGCCACCCTCATCACTCCGCCTCCGGCCCGGCACTGGTCGGAGGCAGCAGCCGACCGCAACCGGGCGAAATCACCCTGGCCCACCATGGCGCGCTGTTTCTGGATGAGCTGCCAGAGTTCGAACGGCGTGTGCTGGAAGTGCTGCGCGAGCCGCTGGAATCGGGCGAAATCGTGATTGCCCGGGCCCGCGACAAGGTGCGCTTCCCGGCACGCTTTCAGCTGGTGGCTGCCATGAACCCCTGCCCTTGCGGCTACCTGGGCGACCCCACAGGCCGCTGCCGGTGCAGCACCGAGCAGATCGCACGGTACCGCAACAAGCTGTCCGGGCCGCTGCTGGACCGTATCGACCTGCACCTGACCGTGGCCCGCGAAAGCACCACCCTGAACAACCAGCCCTGCGGCGAGACCAGTGCCGATGTGGCCGTCAGGGTGGCTGAAGCACGGGAACTGCAGCACCGGCGCCAAGGGTGCGCGAATGCGTTTCTCAACCTCGAGGGGTTGCGCCGCCACTGTGAGTTGACTCCAGCAGACCAGGCCTGACTGGAGGGTGCCTGTGAGCGATTGACCTTATCGTTGCGGGCGGCACACCGCTTGTTGAAGGTGGCACGAACGTTGGCAGACCTGGAGGGTTGCGAGGCGATTGGCCGGGCTCATCTAGCCGAGGCCCTGCAGTACCGGTCGGGGAGCAGTTAGATTGCCGGGGCTTTTTTGCCCCGGCAGAAATACCCGGAAACCGAATACGCCCCAGGCCCAGTCAACGCCAACCCGCCGTAAAGTGCCACCAGCAACCAGGCAAACTGCCCCTGCTCTAGCGTCCAGTCCGGGTGCACCACCACCAGCGCCACCAGCAACACTGCCAGCACCGGCAGGCAAGCCAGGCGCGCGGCAACACCCAAAAGCAGCAACAGTGGGCAAACCACCTCGGCAAAAACCGCCAGCCCCAAGGTCAGCGGTGCGCCCAACCCGAATGGGTCTTCTATGCGCTGCAATTCACCGCTCCAGTCCAGCAGCTTGGGGAGCCCATGGATAAACAGTAATAGCAAGGCGGCCATTACCCGCATGAAGAGCAGGCCGGTGGCGCTCAGGCTTGGGGATTGGGGGTCAAGGAAGGTTTTCAGGCGGGGCATGGCAAGGGGCTCGCTAAACGATTACCACGGGAGCATTGCCCGAATCCCCGGTGATTGATTGCGCAAGTGTGCTGAGATGGATGTTAAGGCTACTGGCCTCTTCGCGGGCGAGCCCGCGAAAGGGCCGGCAAAGGCAGCACATCACTGCCCGCCCGCCAATGCCTCTTCAACCACTCTTAGCAGCACCTCTTCAGAAAAAGGCTTGCCCAGGCAGGCCAATGCCCCAAGGCTCATCGCCGCATGCACCGCGTCATCATCCCAATGCGCCGACATGCAGATCACCGGCAACCGCCACTGCTGCCGGGCCAGCTTGCGCTGCACGGCCAGCCCGCTCATTCCGGGCATTTTCAGGTCGAGCAGCACACAGCCCGCCTGCCGCGCCAGCTCCGAACCCAGGAATACATCCCCCGCAGCAAACGCCAAGCTCTCGAACCCGGCCGAACGCAGCAGGTTGGCCAGGCTTTTGCGCACCAAAGCATCGTCATCGACGATGCACACCCATTTGCTCATGCGCCGGCCAGGCCCTCTACCCGCGCCCCGATGATGTTGTGCATGGCCACCAGTTCCACCAGCGAGCGGGACTGCATCTTGTTCATGATGTTTTTCTTGTGCACCTTGGTCGTCACTTCGCTGGTGCCGATCTGCCTGGCGATCTGCTTGTGCGACAGGCCATCGACCACCAGCGAGAACACCTGGCGCTCACGCTGGGTCAGGCGTTGGTACTTTGCCTCGACCTGCCGCGCATGGTGCCATTTGCGCCCATCGACCACAGCCTGGGTGCGCACGGCCTGCAGCAGCGTCAGCAACTGGTCTTCATCAAAAGGCTTGGTCAGGAACTCCACTGCCCCCGCACGCATGGCCTGCACCGTCATCGGGATGGTGCCGAAACCGGTCATGAACACGATCGGCCAAGGCAGCCCCAGCTGGCGGAGGGCGTGCTGCACCTCAAGGCCAGTGGTATCGGGCAGGTGCATATCGAGCAGCAGGCAGGCGCAGGGGGTTTCCAGACGGGCTTCGAACAACGCGTCGGCACTGGCGAACAAATGATGCGGAATACCCTGCAAGCGCAGCAGGCGGCCCAGTGCCGTACGCACCGAGGGGTCATCGTCCACCACCAGCACCGGTACATTCGCACTGTCTTCCAAGGGCCCAAACATGTCGGCACCGGCGCCCTGCGGCAAGTGACCCGGCGACTGGCAAGGGACATCAAGGCTTATCTCGGCAGCCAGGCGGTAGCCCCGGCGGGATACGGTCTGAATCAGCCCACGGTCGCCAAAGGCCTTGCGCAGCAAGGACACCTGCACCTGCAGGTTGTTGTCCTCGACCACCGTGCCGGCCCACACCTGGCTGAACAGTTCGTCCTTGCCGACCACCCGGCCCTTGGCCTTGATCAACGTGGCCAACACCTCGAATGCGCGGCCACCCAACAGGATCGGCTTGCCGTCGAGAAACACTTCTCGCCGCTCCAGCGACACTTGGGCATTGCCTATTCGGATCATGGCGTCCTCACGCGGGCATGGGCGTTTACGCAGCCCCGGGCAGGCTAGGACAGCGTACGCGTTCACACAATTATCCCGAGGGATAGGTTGCCCTCAGGACTATACAAAAGCCCGCCTGCCCGCAGGGTGCGATAACGGACAACAGCGTGCCCGTTCCTGCCAGGCAGGCTACAAGCCGCATCCTTACTGGGCCCGCTGCGTATACTCGCGACTCAGGATGTCGCTAGCAGGGGGTGCTTTATGCTCGATGAACGCCTTGCCCACAGGCCCATCGAATACGACCAGTCGGTCGACGAGGGCTGGCTGAACCGGTGCGACATCAGCGCGCTGGGCCAGGAAGGCGAGCTCAGCTACTTTCGCCTGCGCGACCCGGCCACCCATCAGGCCTGGATCGCCGTGCGCGCCCCACTTGAGGCCCCCGCCGCCTGTCAGCGCCTGGAAAGAGACTACCGCCTCCAACTGGACCCGCAGTGGGCGGTGATCCCGTCTGCGTTCGTGCGTTCAGCCGAAGGCCCGCTGCTGGTGTACCCGGCTGGCCACTCAGTCGCCGACCTGATCGCCGAAGGCCCGGCAGCCCTAGCGCCATTTCTCGACATCGCGGTAAATGCGGCCAATGCCTTGGCACAGGCTCACGCAGGCAATGTGCTGCATGGCGCGCTACAACCCGAGTACGTGTGCCTGTACGCCAGCCAGCGAGTGCGCCTAGGCTGTTTTCGCGCCGACCTGGCGGAACTGATTGGCGAACAAGGCGCCCCCCTCGGCAACTGGTCGTACCTGGCACCGGAACAGGTCTGCCCGCACGGCAGCAGCAGCGATCAGCGCAGTGACATCTATGCCCTGGGTGCGATCCTGTACCAGTTGCTGCTGGGTGAACTGCCGCTGGCAGGGCGCGACACTCAGCACTGGCGCCAGCTGCATGCCGGCGTGCAGCCAAGGGCGGCCTGCGAAGTGGACAGCAACGTGCCACAGCCGCTGAGCCGGGTGCTGGCCAAGGCGCTGGCCAAGGAGCCCGACGCCCGCTATCAGAGTGCGCGCGCCCTGGCGGTAGACCTGGCCCACTGCCAGCGGCAATGGGCCGCCAGCAAGACCATTCAGGGCTTCGAGCCAGGCTGCGCCGACCCCGCCACGCCTGGCCGCGAACGCCTGTATGGCCGCTGCGCCGAACAGAAGGCCATCGCCCTGCTGCTCAAGGCCCTGCGCCGCGACAGCAAGCCGCAAGCCCTGTTCATCAACGGCGCCACCGGCATGGGCAAGTCGACTCTGGTCGAGGCAGCACTCAAAGCCAACGCCCAGGGTTACTGGGCCATCGGCAAGTGCAACAGCGTTGCCCAAACCGTGCCCTACGCACCCTGGGTCGACATTCTCGGTGCGCTGACCACCCAGTTGCTGGCCAAGAGCAGCCAGGCCCTCGACAGCCTGCGCCGCGAGATCCTGCGCCGCATCAAAGGCCATGGCCGGCTGCTCGGCAAGCTGGCACCAGACCTGCAACTGATCCTTGGCCCCTTGCCCGCGTTGCCGGCCAAGCCCACGCGCCTGGCACTGCAGAAGGAGCTACGGGCGATCGTCGAGTTCTTGCAGGTGTTCAGCCGCCCCGGTCAGCCGCTGGTGCTGTTCTTCGATGACCTGCAGTGGGCCGACGACGCCAGCCAGCAACTGTTGACGCAACTGCTGGCTCACGCACCCGGCAACCTGCTGTTGATCGTCGCCCGACGCAATGATGCGCCAGCCAGCAGTGCCCCCCTTAGCCTGCCCGCAACGGTGCGCAGCACCACGCTGAACCTGCGGCCTCTGGGTGTGGACGCGGTGTCCGAGCTGATCGGCGAGCGCTACCACATCGGCCCCGAGGACGCATTGCCGGTGGCCGTGCTGGTGCACGACAAGACGGCGGGCAACCCGTTCTTCATCCATCAGATCCTCCGGGCCATGGTCGAGGACCAGCTGTTCACCTTCGACACCCAGGCCATGCGCTGGTCATGGTGCCTGCAGGCCGTGGCCCGCCACCGCTACTCCGACAATGTCGCCGACCTGATGATCCACCGCCTGGCCCGCCTGCCGATGCCGCAGCGCGATCTGCTGCGGGTGGCCAGCGCGGCGGGTAGCCGCTGCGATGAGCGCTTGCTTCAGCAGGTCCTTGCCCAGGCGCCTGGCGAACCGTTGAGAGCCTTGATTGGCGAGGGTTTCCTGCAACAGGGCCAGAACGGCCTGGGCTTTGCCCATGAGCGGGTGATGGAAGCCGCGTACGCGCTCACGCCCATACGCGAACGTACCCAACTGCATGCACGTATTGCCCTGGCCATGCGAAAGGCCTGGCCACGCCACCTGCACGAAGCACTGTTCGAGCTCGCCAGCCAGCTGCAACGCGCCAGCCCATGCGGGTTTGCAGCAGATGACTGCGAAGCGTTCCTGCAGCTTTTGCGCGAAGCAGCAACGCGCGCGCGCGACGGTGGCGCTTTCGAGCAGAGCGCAGGCTACCTGCACACCGCCGAGCAGCTGCTGCAGCACGGCGCCACGCTGGAAAGCCGCGCCACACATGGCTTTGCCATCGCCTGCATGGCGACGGAGTGCGACATACAACTGTCGCGAATGATCGCAGCCGAAGCCCGGATCACCGAATGCCGCCAGCGCGCACGTTCGACGCTGGACCAGGCGCGGGTGTGCCGCCTGCAGGCACTGCTGCATACCTTGCGCGGCGACTATCAGGCGGCCATCGACAGCGCCATATCCGGCCTGGACTTGCTGGGTATAAGCCCGGTACGGGGCATCGACTGGCAACAGGTCGAGGCGAGTCATGCCCATGTGCAGGCCTTGGTCGAACAGAAAGGGCGGCACTGTCTGGAGTCGCTGCAGCGCACCGATTCGGAAGAAGTGACGGTTGCCATCAGCCTGCTGGCCACCCTGTCGTCATCGTTTTTCGTCAAAGACGACATCTGCTTCCTGCACCTGGCCAAGCTCATGGAGCTGTCGCTGCTGCACGGTGCTGCCCCGGGCAGCACTTATGGCATGGCCTGGTACGGGGTGATGATTGCCGAGCGTTTCGGCGCTTACCATGATGGCCACGCCTGCTGCCTGGCCGCACTCAAGCTGATTGAACGGCACGGCTTCGACGCGGACCTGACCAGCGCGCTGCTGGCCCTGGACCAGGTCAGCGCCTGGACCTCGCCCATGGAGTTCACCCGCCGTACCGCGCTGGATGCGGTCGATTCAGGGCGCCTGAGCGGCGACCTGGCGATGAGCTGCTACGCCTGCAACCACCTGGTTTCCGACTCGCTGTTCATGGGCCGTTACCTGCCAGACGTGGTAGAGGAACTGGCGCAAGGCCTAACCACCGTACGTCGCTACGGTTACCGCGACGTCGAGCAGATCCTGCTAGCCCAGCAAGCGTTCGTCACCCGCTTGAGCGGCACGCCCTGCCCAGCCTCGGCCACAGCCTCGAAATCGCCCACGACGCGGTTCTTCCAGTACCTGTTCGCCGGCATGTGCGACTTCTACCTGGGCAATATCCCGCAGGCCATGCGCAACCTGGCACTGGCCGCAGACAACACCTGGGCAGTACCGGCGCACATCAACCTGGCAGACTTTCACCTGTTCCGCGGCCTGGCCCTGGGCAGCCCCGAGGCCGCTGGCAGCATTGCCGACAAGCTGCGCGAGCTACAGGCCCTGCGCGAGCGCTTCGGCCGCTGGGCCGGTTTCAACCCGGCCACCTTCCGCAACAAGCTGTTGCTGATCGAAGGCGTGATCGCCAAGCTCGAAGGCGACGGCCTGAGTGCCATCCGCTGCTTCGACCAGGCGCAGATCGCAGCCGCCGCTGCCGGCTTCATCCACGAGCAGGCCCTGGCCCATGAACAGCTGGCCGAGGTATGCATCCCCAGCGGCCTGATTTCCGGTGCCAACCTGCACCTGCGCATTGCCCGCGACTGCTTCCATATCTGGGGGGCGACCGGCAAGGTGCATCAGCTGGAGGCGCTGCACCCCTTCTTGCGCACCCAGCCGATCCAGGAGGCCTGCCACACCGACCACCAGGCCAAGCGGGACCTGGAAGCCGGCATAGAAGCGGCGCGCGCGTTGTCCGAAGAAGTGCTGCTCGAAGGGCTGATCGAAACCTTGATGGGCCATTTGACCCAGCATTCAGGTGCTGACCATGGCGCGCTGCTGATCGTCAGCGGTGCCGAATTCCAGATGGCTGCCCTCGCCTACATCGACGATGCCGGGCTGCACGTGAGCATGGACAACTGCCAGAAGTTCATGACCCAAGCACCACTGTCGGTCATCAACGCCACCATGCGCACACGCAAGCCACTGGTGCTCAACGATGCCCAAAGCGACTGTCCCGAAGCCTTTCGCCATGAGCTGCAGGCGCGCAATGCCCGCTCGGTGCTGTGCCTGCCGCTGGTGATCCAGGGCGTGCTGATCGGCCTGGTGTACCTGGAAAACCGCCTGGTGCCCAATCTGTTCGGCAGCCAGCGCCTGGCCATGCTGGAGATCCTCGCCTCGCAGGCGGCGGTGTCGCTGCAAACCGCCAAGTTCTATACGCGCCTGGCCGAAGACAACCAGAGCCGCGCCCAGATAGAGGCCGAGCTGCGCCGCTCTCGTGCAGAGCTGGCCCGCAGTGCGCACCTGCAGGTGATGAACGAGCTGTCGGTGTCCATCGCCCATGAGATCAGCCAGCCGTTGCTGGGGATTGCCTCCAACGCCGCCGCCAGCCTGCGCTGGCTCAAGCGCGCCAAGCCCGACCTGGAAGAAGCGATTGCCGGCCTGGAAGACATCCGCAACGACAGCGAGCGTGCTGCCAACATCGTGCGTGCACTGCGTTCGCTGGCCAAACAATCGCCGGTGCAGCTCAAGGCCGTGAAGCTGGATGAGCTGATCCGTGAGGTCGTGCGTCTGACCTCGGCCGAAGCCGCCAAGGGCACGGTGGACGTGCAGACACGCTTGCAGGCAGGGGTGAGCGTGATGGCCGACCCGGTGCAGTTGCAGCAACTGGTGTTCAACCTGATTACCAATGGGCTGGAGGCGCTGGCGGGGTATCGCGGCGATGGGGTGCTGCGGATTGCTTCGGCGGTCGTCGGGGATGCGGTGGAGATTTGCGTGGACGACAACGGGCCGGGAATTGCGCCTGAAGAACGGGAGCAGGTGTTCGGGGCGTTCTACACCACCAAGAGCGGTGGTATGGGGATGGGGCTGGCGATCTGCAGTTCGGTGGTGCAGGCCCATGGTGGGGAGTTGCAGGCACTGGCATCCGAGCTGGGTGGTTGCCGGATTCGCTTCACTCTGCCTGTGAATCCTTAACAGCCTGTACCGGCCCTTTCGCGGGTAAACCCGCTCCCACAGGGACCCCACAGCCCTCAGGTTACGCACCACTCCTGTGGGAGCGGGTTTACCCGCGAAGAGGCCGGTACAGGTTTACATTAACGCGAGGTCAACGCCGCATAGCTGTTCATCAGGTTGCGGTAGTTGGGAATGCGCTGCGACAGCAGGTTACCCAGCCCTTCGATATCGTTGCGCCAGTCACGGTGCAGCTCACACGCCACCGAAAACCAGTTCATCATTTGCGCGCCCGCCTGGGTCATGCGTACCCACGCTGCCTGTTGCACGGTTTCGTTGAAGGTACCCGAAGCATCGGTCACCACAAACACCTCAAAGCCTTCAGCCAGTGCCGACAAGGTCGGGAATGCCACGCACACATCGGTTACCACGCCAGCAATGATCAGCTGCTTGCGGCCGGTGGCCTTGATTGCCTTGACGAAGTCTTCGTTGTCCCAGGCGTTGATCTGGCCGGGGCGGGCAATGTAGGGCGCATCCGGGAACATTTCTTTCAGCTCGGGCACCAGCGGGCCGTTCGGGCCTTGCTCGAAGCTGGTGGTGAGGATGGTTGGCAGGCCGAAGAACTTGGCCAGGTCACCCAGGGCCAGCACGTTGTTCTTGAACTCGTTGGGCGAGAAGTCCTGCACCAGCGAGATCAGGCCGGTCTGGTGGTCCACCAGCAGGACCACGGCGTCGTCTTTGTTCAAGCGCTTGTAATCAGGTTGGCTCATGGGGTGACTCCTTGGGTTGGGATGACGGGCCGGCACTGTCCGCAAGGGGCTATACCGGTGGATAGATACGGCTTAAGAAATGGCCTGCGCCTGTCGCCAGGCCTTGGGCGGCTGGCCAACCAGGCGGCTGAAGGCGCGGGTGAAATGGGCCTGGTCGCAAAAGCCGCATTCCAGGCTCACATGCGTTATCGGCGCTTCGGTGACGAGCAGACGCTTGGCCTTTTCCATGCGTGCCAGCAGGCGCCAGGCCTGGGGCGAAAGGCCGGTATTGACCTTGAAGGCGCGGGAGAAGTGGCTGCGGGTGAGGTTGCATACGCTGGCGATCTCGATGATCGACAGCGAACTGCGCAGCATCAGTTCCTTGGCCTGGCGCAACCGCGCGGGCGTCAGTGCGCCGGGGGTTTGCAGCGGCGCTTGGGGCATGCCGGGGTGCATGGCGACTCTCCTGTTGAATGCAGAAAGTCTCGCCCCCGGCACATGACAAAGTCCTGAGCCAAACCTGAATTATTCTTAATTGTGCGCGGCGGTATACCGTAAGATGCACGTTGTATTCAGCTACCGAGCGAAGAAGCATGCAGGTAAATGCTCACCGCACCGTGGCCATGGTGCTGTTCAACGATGTGCTCTTGCTAGATGTGACCGGGCCCATGGATGCGTTCGCCATCGCCAACCGTTTTTTGCCGGCAGAGCGGCAATACCGGCTGCTCACCCTGGCCGAAGGGCAAGCAGCGGTGCGCGGCTCCTGTGGTCTGAAAGTGGTGGCCGACCTGCGCCTGGAAGACTTGCCGGACGCCGTCGACCTGTTGCTGGTGCCCGGCGGCCCTGGCGCGTATGACATTGCCTTGCCAGCGCTGGAGCGCTGGTTGCCACGGGCGGTGCACAGCGCCAAGCGCTTTGGTGCCATTTGTACCGGGGTGTTCCTGCTGGGCCGGGCGGGGTTGCTGGACGGCTACCGCTGCACCACCCACTGGAATTACGTGGAGCGCCTGGCGCGGGCATTTCCTCAGGCCAAGGTCGAGACCGAGCAGATCTATGTGATCGACCGCTGTCTGATTACTTCGGGCGGGATCACTGCGGGTATCGACCTGGCGCTGGCGGTGGTGGCCGAGGACCACGGCAAGGCGCTGGCCCTGGAAGTGGCCAAGGTGCTGCTGGTCGCCCGTCATCGCCAAGGCGGGCAGACCCCGTACGGGCCGTTGCTGGCGGCGGTGCCGCGTGATGATTCGCCGATTGCCCGGGTACAGGCGCACATCGTCGACCATATCGAGCAGGCGTTTACCGTGCAGAAGATGGCCGACCTGGTGGCCATGAGCAGCCGTAATTTCGCCCGCACGTTCCAGCGCGAGGTGGGGATAACGCCGTTGCAGTACCTGCAGAATGCGCGGATCGACCGGGCGCGCAAGCTGCTGGAAGGCAGCGACCTGCCGTTGAAGGTGGTGGCGGCGCAGTGCGGGTTTGGCAGTGACCGGCATATGCGCAAGGTGTTCTGCGAGCGGATTGGCATGACGCCGGCGCAGTATCGGGCGCAGTTTGGTGGCGATGGATAGTTAGATCTGCGCTGCCTTCTTCGCGGGCATGCCCGCTCCCACAGAGATAACACAGGCCTGAAGGGTTGTGCCGTACTTGTGGGAGCGGGCGCGCCCGCGAAGAGGCCGACACAGGTTGTCTCATTCTTCGGGACAATCTTTCTCCCTGAAAGCAGATTGTCTACCACCCCCTCATTCCCCAGAATTGTCGGCCAAACTGTTCAAACGCTGCCCCGGCAGCTCATGGAGTACGAGCCAATGCCACACGAAGGCAGCCTTCTGCAAACCGCCGTCATCTTCCTGCTCGCCGCAGTCCTCGCCGTCCCCCTGGCCAAACGGCTGCAGCTAGGCGCCGTACTCGGCTACCTGCTCGCAGGCGTTATCATTGGCCCGCAGGCACTGGGCCTGATCCGCGACACCGAAAGCGTGGCGCACATTTCCGAGCTGGGCGTGGTGCTGCTGCTGTTCATCATCGGCCTGGAACTGTCACCCAAGCGCCTGTGGCTGATGCGCAAATCAGTGTTCGGCGTCGGCACCGCCCAAGTGCTGCTGACCGGCGCGCTGATCGGCGCCATCGCCCTGTTCGGCTTCAGCCAGACACTGCCAGCAGCCATCGTACTTGGCCTGGGCCTGGCGCTGTCCTCCACAGCCCTCGGTCTGCAGAGTCTGGCTGAGAGCAAGCAGCTGAATGCCCCACACGGCCGCCTTGCCTTCGCCATCCTGCTGTTCCAGGACATCGCCGCCATCCCGCTGATTGCCTTGGTTCCATTACTGGCCGCCAGTGGCCCGGACACCAGCCACGGCGACAGCCTGCAACACGGCTTGAAGGTATTCGCCAGCATCGCCGTGGTCATCATCGGCGGCCGCTACCTGCTGCGCCCGGTGTTCCGCACCGTGGCCCGCACCGGCCTGCCCGAAGTGTCCACCGCCACCGCGTTGCTGGTGGTGATCGGCACCGCCTGGCTGATGGAAGAAGCCGGTGTTTCGATGGCTTTGGGGGCGTTCCTCGCCGGCTTGCTGCTGGCCGACTCGGAGTACCGCCACGAGCTGGAATCGCAGATCGAACCGTTCAAGGGCCTGCTGCTGGGGCTGTTCTTCATCAGCGTCGGCATGGGCGCCAACCTGCGCCTGTTGCTGGAAATGCCGCTGGTGCTGCTGGGTTTGACCCTGCTGCTGGTGGCGGTGAAGCTGGTGCTGCTGATTGGCGTCGGCCGCCTGGCCGGTGGCCTGAACAGCGCCAGCGCCCTGCGCTTGGGCATGGTGCTGGCTGCCGGCGGCGAGTTCGCCTTCGTGGTGTTCAAGCTGGGCAAGGACCAGGGGCTGTTCGACACCCAGACTTACGACCTGCTGCTGATGACCATCACCCTGTCCATGGCCATCACCCCACTGCTGATGCTGGGCTGCGCCCGCGCCCTCAAGCGCCCGCAGCCTGTGCGGGAAGTGCCTGAGCAGTACAAGCAGATCCAGACGGATACGCCGCGGGTGGTGATCGTCGGCATGGGCCGCATGGGCCAGATCGTTGCGCGCATCCTGCGGGCACAGAAGATCCCGTTCATCGCCTTGGAAACCTCGGTGGACACCATCGAAATGACCCGCATGTTCGAACAGGTACCGGTGTTCTACGGCGACCCGCTGCGCCCCGAAGTGCTGCATGCGGCCAAGGTGGGTGAGGCGGAGTACTTCATCATCACCATCGATGACCCGGAAGCTGCCATTCATACGGCTGAACGCGTGAAGCGCCTGTACCCGCACCTGAAAGTGCTGGCCCGGGCACGTAACCGCCAGCATGTGCACAAGTTGGTGGATGTGGGTGCAGAGCCGATTCGCGAGATGTTCTACTCCAGCCTGGAGATGACCCGCCGGGCATTGGTAGGGTTGGGCTTGAGCGATGAACAGGCGGCGGACCGGATTGCGCGGTTTACCCAGCATGACGAGGAAGTGCTGGTGGCCCAGGGGCAGGTGCGCGATGACAGGGCCAAGGTGATGCAGACGGCCAAGGAGGCGCGGGTGGAGTTGGAGCGGTTGTTTGATTCGGATGCGGATTGAAGGCCTTTGGCGTACGCCTTGAGGGGGGTGGCGCCTATGAGATCGAGCGCCGCCCGCGCGGCGCATCGCGAGCTGCGCTCGCTCCCACGTTTGTTTCGGGCCAATTATTCCTGGGGAATTTGCGCGCGTACGCCTTGGCACATGGCGCAATATCGCGTCGTACAAACAAGACGGTCGCGCGCGTCTGCCGCAGGCGTTTCTGGCCCGAAACAAACGTAGGAGCGAGCGTAGCTCGCGATGCGCCGCGCGGGCGGCGCTCGATCTCACAGGCGCCAAAAACCTATCGCCTGGCACCTGGAGGCCATCCTGCAACCTCCTGACGATCACCTCGCCGCCATTACGCGCACCCAAAAACATCACAGAATCGTCCGATTCTCAGCAAGGTCCTACTTCCCGGCCAACCATTTCCTACGTTACCGCCGCCTCCGAGGATTTATCCTACACACCGTGTCGACGCCCGTCTGATTATCCGTGGAAGCCCTGCTCTCTAGGCTGACCGGGTCGCTGTCGGTTCAGCGATCGGGTGTGGAAACCCGGCAGGTAATCGGAACAGCTGTCGTCATGGCAGTTGCACGCGGGAGGCCGTATGGCCTGCCGGGGTTCCGATAGCCCGGCTTTCCACCCCGCGTGCAGCCGCCACCCTTCGCGTGGAAACGGATGGTGCTGGCCAACCTCTATCGGAGTTTGGCTATGAAAAAGATTGTTCCGGATCCCCCCCTCCCCGACACCACACAACGCCCTTTCAGCCGCTGCGATGCCGGCCATCCCCCATTGTTCACCGTAAACCCAGGCGTCTCCGCCCACGACGCCTTGGTACATGTCGCCCAGTACCTGCGCGGTGCCTATGACTGTGGCTATAAAGCCCTGGAGCATCTGGATGACACGGGCAAAAGCCTGTTCTGGAGCAACCTGAATGCACTCGAAATGGCAGAAGGGTTGGTTGAGGCATTGCTGGATGGGATTGAGTCACAGCCCATGAATTGATGTTGCCTGTGCCGGCCCTTTCGCGGGTTTACCCGCGAAGAGGCCGGTACAGCAAACAAAAAAGGCCGGCTCCCTACAGAGGGAACCGGCCTTTATGCGTACTGCTACTGATTAATTACTTACCCGCAGTCAGCGCGTTGTAGCTAGTCATTAGGTTGCGATAATCCGGAATGTGGTTGGAGCACAGCGCCGCCAGCCCTTCGATATCGTTGCGCCAGTCGCGGTGCAGCTCACAGGCCACGCCAAACCAGGTCATGAGCTGGGCACCCGCCCGGCTCATGCGGTCATGGGCTGCATCGCGGGTCATCTCGTTGAAGGTGCCGGACGCATCGGTCACCACAAACACATCGAACTCTTCTTCCAGGGCAGCCAGCGCTGGGAAGGCTACACAAACCTCAGTCACCACACCGGCAATGATCAGCTGCTTCTTGCCGGTGGCCTTCACCGCCTTCACGAAGTCTTCGTTATCCCAGGCATTGATCTGGCCAGGGCGAGCGATGTACGGCGCATCCGGAAACAGTGCTTTCAGCTCTGGCACCAGTGGGCCGTTGGGGCCTTGCTCGAAGCTGGTGGTGAGAATGGTCGGCAGGTTGAAGAACTTGGCCAGGTCAGCCAGGGCCAGCACGTTGTTCTTGAACTTGTCCGGCTCGATGTCGCGCACCAGCGACAGCAGGCCAGCCTGGTGGTCTACCAGCAGTACGGCAGCGTCGTCTTTGTTCAGGCGGTTGTAGGTGAATTTGCTCATGGTCTGTGCTCCTAAGGTTTTTGAATTTTTCAGCTATTCGGGGTGTTTCGCGTTGATGGGCACAGATTAAAATCATCACCTTTGCTGCACTAGACTGCGAAAACCGCCCTTAGCGTTCCGTTTGGAGAACGATCATTGGAAGACCTCAATTCCCTCTACTACTTCACCCAGGTTGTAGAGCACGGTGGTTTCGCCCCGGCAGGCCGAGCGCTGGACATGCCCAAGTCAAAGCTCAGCCGGCGCATCGCCGACCTTGAGGACCGCCTGGGCGTGCGCCTGCTGCACCGCACCAGCCGCCACTGCTCGCTCACCGAAATCGGCCAGGCCTACTACAACCGCTGCCTGGCCATGCGCGTGGAGGCCGAGGGCGCGGCGGAGATCATCGAGCGCAACCGCAGCGAGCCGCGCGGGCTGGTGCGTATCAGCTGCCCCACCACCCTGCTCAACTCCTGGGTCGGGCCGATGCTGACCCGCTACATGCTCAAGTACCCGCAGGTGGAGCTGTTCATCGAAAGTACCAACCGCCGCGTCGACCTGTTGCATGAGGGCTTCGACATTGCCCTGCGGGTGCGCTTTCCACCGCTGGAGAACACCGACATGGTGATGAAGGTACTGAGCAACAGTACCCAGTGCCTGGTGGGCCAGCCGCAGTACCTGAAGCAATTGCCCAAGGGCTTCGATCCGCAGCTGCTCGGCACGCTGCCGAGCCTGCATTGGGGCAGCGCACAGCGTGAGTACCAGTGGGAGCTGTTCCAGGGTGAAGACAGCAGCCGCAGCATTGTCATCCCGCATAGGCCGCGCATGGTGACTGACGATTTGTTTGCCCTGCGCCATTTCGTGGTGGCTGGGGTGGGGATTGCGCATTTGCCGCGAGTGGCGGTGCGCGAAGACCTGGCTGCGGGGCGGTTGGTGGAGTTGATACCCGACTGGCATCCGCGTTGCGGCATCGTGCATGCCATTTTTCCATCGAGGCGGGGGTTGCTGCCTTCGGTACGGGCATTGATTGATCATCTGGCTGAGGAGTTTGCCATCAGCGACATGGCTTGAGTGTTGGCCCGCGAAAGGGCCGGAACAGCCAAAACAGATCCCAGCACACCCTTACAAGACCCCTGGCCTATCCTTGCTCCACAGTCCCGGATCATCCCCCGGAGCCCCCCATGATCCGCGCCACTCACGGACCAGGCCGCGCCCTGCTCGCCACCCTCGCCCTCTGCCCCGCACTCAGCCAGGCCGACGAACCCGGCTGGTCGTTGCTCAGCCGCAACTACTTCCTGCACAGCGACTTCCGCTCGCCCTCTGCCAGCGGCCAGAACTACCGCCAGGAATGGGCCCAAGGCTTCATCGGCGAGGTCCGCTCGGGCTTCACTGAAGGCACGGTTGGCGTGGGCATCGACGCCCACGGTTTTCTTGGCCTGAAGCTCGACGGCGGCCGTGGCCATGCCGGCACCGGTTTGCTGCCACGCGACAGCAATGGCCGTGCCGAATCCGACTACTCCAGCGCCGGCGCGGCGCTCAAACTGCGCCTGGGCAACACCCAGTTGCGCTACGGCGAAATGAACGTGGAAACACCGGTGTTCGACACCGGCGACAAGCGACTGCACCCGGAGTACGCCACCGGCTGGTTCGTGCAGAACACCGACCTGCCCGACTGGCGCCTGCAAGCCGGGCGTTTCACCGCCTTCAACAACCAGGACAACAGCTCCACCCACGACGACTTCAGCGGCTACGGCGCCACCACGCACAACCGGGCCATCAGCGTGGCCGGTGCCTCCTTCGCACCCGACGGGCCGTTCGGCGCGGCATTGTATGCCGGGCAGCTGGAGGACACCTGGCGCCAGGCCTACCTCAACCTGAACCTGGCCGAAGGCAACTGGCGCGTGGACGGCAACCTCTACAAAACCCGCGACACCGGCAGTGCCAGCGCCGGAGCCATCGATACTCTCGCCTACAGCCTGCTGGCCAAGTACAGCTTCGGCGCCCAGGCGCTGAGCCTGGCCTACCAGAAGGTCGAGGGCGACACCCCGTTCGACTTCGTCGGCGGCGACTCCATCTACCTGGCCAACTCGATCAAGTACGCCGACTTCAACGGCCCGGGCGAGCGCTCGTGGCAACTGCGCTACGACCTCAACTTCGCCACCCTCGGCGTCCCCGGCCTGAGCCTGATGGGCCGCTACGTCAGCGGCCGTGGCATCGACGGCAGCCATGCACCCACGGGTGGCGCCTACGTGGGCCAGTACGGCGATGGCGGCAAACACTGGGAACGCGACATCGACCTGAAATACGTGGTGCAGTCAGGCGCCGCCAAGGACCTGAGCCTGTCGTTCTCCCACGTCAGCCACCGTGCCAACCAGGCCCAGGCCGGCGATGACATCGACCGCATCTACCTGATCATCGAATACCCACTCAAAGGCAGCTTCTGACATGAGCACATCCCCTTCAGGCGCCTGGAGCCCGTTGCGCAATACCACCTTTCGCATGCTGTGGATCGCCACCATCGCCTCCAACATCGGCACCTGGATGCACGAGGTGGGCGCCGGCTGGTTGATGACCACGCTGTCGGCCAGCCCGCTGCACGTGGCGCTGATCCAGGTGGCCGGCTCCCTGCCGATGTTCTTTCTGGCCCTGCCAGCGGGCGCAGCGGCGGATATCGTCGACAAGCGCCGCTACCTGTTGCTGGTGCAGCTGTGGATGTCTGCCGTGGCCGTGGTGCTGGCAACCCTTACCCTGCTCGGGCTGATGAACGTGACCTTGCTGCTGGTGCTGACCCTGGCACTGGGCATCGGCACGGCGCTGATGATGCCGGCCTGGAGTGCGCTGACGCCGGAACTGGTAGGCAAGGAAGACCTGGCCAACGCGGTGGCCATCTCCAGTGTCGGCATCAATGTGTCCCGCGCCATCGGCCCGGCCTTGGCCGGCGTGGTGGTGAGCCTGGTCGGCCCATGGCTGACCTTTGCCCTGAATGCCATTTCGTTCGCCGGGGTGATCCTGGTGTTGTTCCTGTGGAAGCGCGAGGTGAAGGAGCCGCTGCTGCCAGCCGAGCGCTTCGTGGGCGCCATGCGCACCGGCCTGCGCTTCGCGCGCAGTGCCAAACCCTTGCAGGCTGTGCTGTTGCGGGCCGTGGCGTTCTTCTTCTGTGCCAGCGCCGGCACCTCGCTGCTGCCGCTGATCGTGCGCGGCGAAATGCACGGCACTGCTGCCGACTTCGGCCTGCTGCTGGCGGCCATCGGCATTGGCGCGGTGGCCGGCGCCACCCTGCTGCCGCGCCTGCGCGAACGCATCAGCCGCGACCGCCTGGTGCTGTTCGCCAGCCTGCTGTATGCGCTGTTCCTGCTGGCGCTGGCGCTTGTGCGCAACTTCTATGTGCTGCTGCCGGCGATGCTGCTCAGCGGGGCGGCGTGGATCGCGGTGCTGTCCAACCTGCAGGTGGCGGCGCAAACCTCGGTGCCGGCCTGGGTGCGGGCGCGGGCGTTGTCGGTGTACATCCTGATCTTCTTTGGTGCCATGGCGTGTGGCGGGTTGCTGTGGGGCACGCTGGCCAGCCATGCGTCGATCACCTTGAGCCTGCTGCTGGCGGCGGGTGGCTTGGCCCTGGGTACATTGCTGACCTGCAAGGTGACCCTGCCGGAAACCGAAGCCGAAGAGCTGACACCGTCGTTGCATTGGCCCGTGCCGGTGCTGAACGATGACATGGACAAGGAAAGCGGGCCGGTGATGGTGACGGTGGAGTATCACATCGACCCGGCCAAGGCCGAAGCCTTCCAGCTGGCGGCGCGGGAGTTGGAAGCCATGCGCAAGCGCAATGGGGCACTGTCCTGGGGATTGATGCGCGACAGTGCAGACCCGGCGCTTTGGCTGGAGTTTTTCTTCGAAGAGTCGTGGCTGGAGCATTTGCGGCATCACCATCGGGTGACCCGGGGTGAGCTGAAGATCGAGGCGCGGGTGCGGATGCTGCAGACGGATGGGGTTGAAGTGAAAATTCGGCATCTGCTGGCAGGCGGGGAGCACAAGGCTCACCACTGATGTTGGCTTTTCCGGCCTCTTCGCGGGCAAGCCCGCGATGAGGCCAGTACTGAAGGAGTAAAAAAAGGGGCCAGAAACTGGCCCCTTCTTCACATCAGCTCAGCTTAGAAAGCAAAGCAGGAACAGCCCAGCGCCCCCCAGAAGCCCTGGAAGTCATTGACCGGCACACTCGATTTACGCGCTTTGTCATGACTGTGCGCATGTACCCCGCACGGCCCCGAACACTGATGCACGGCTGCCGCCAGCGATGGCGTACCCACGCGCCAGTGCCCTGGCACCTTGGCCACCGGCGACCATTCCGGCAGTACCGGCACCTGTGGCGGGCCCAGCTTGTCGAATTCGGCAGCGCCGTACACCACCTTGCCATCGACAATGGTCAGTACCGACTCGATGCCCTTGATCGCCTCTTCATCAACGCTGAAGAAGTCCAGCGACAACGCCGCCAGGTCAGCCAGCTGCCCCACCTTGATCTGGCCTTTCTTGCCCTGCTCGCTGGAGAACCAGGCACTGCCCTGGGTGAACAGTTGCAGCGCGGTATCGCGGCTCAGGCCTTCCGGGTAAAGCTCCATGCCGCCAACGGTCTTGCCGCTGACCAGCCAGTACAGCGAAGTCCATGGGTTGTAGCTGGACACGCGGGTGGCATCGGTACCGGCACCGACCGGCACGCCCATGTCGAGCATGCGCTTGATCGGCGGGGTCTGTTCTGCCGCCTTGGCGCCGTAACGGTCGACGAAGTATTCCCCCTGGAAGGCCATGCGGTCCTGAATGGCGATACCACCGCCCAGGGCACGCACGCGCTCGATGTTCTGGGGGGTGATGGTTTCGGCGTGGTCGAAGAACCACGGCAGGCCGTTGAACGGGATGTCGCGGTTGACCTTCTCGAACACGTCGAGCATGCGCGTGATGGATTCGTTGTAGGTGGCGTGCAGGCGGAACGGCCAGCGCTGCTCGACCAGGTGGCGCACCACCGGTTCCAGTTCTTCTTCCATGGTTTGCGGCAGGTCCGGGCGCGGTTCGAGGAAGTCCTCGAAGTCGGCGGCGGAGAACACCAGCATTTCGCCGGCGCCGTTATGGCGCAGGAAATCGGTGCCGCTGTGCAGCTTGACGCTGGAGGTCCACTTCTTGAAGTCGTCCAGCTCTTCCTTGGGCTTCTGGGTGAACAGGTTGTAGGCGATGCGCACGGTCAGCTGGTTATTGTCGGCCAGCTCCTGGATCACCGAGTAGTCGTCGGGGAAGTTCTGGTAGCCGCCGCCAGCGTCGATGGCGCTGGTCAGGCCCAGGCGGTTGAGTTCACGCATGAACTGGCGGGTGGAGTTGACCTGGTATTCCAGCGGCAGCTTCGGCCCTTTGGCCAGGGTGGCGTAGAGGATCATCGCGTTGGGGCGGGCGATGAGCATGCCGGTCGGGTTGCCGAACTTGTCACGCTGGATCTCGCCACCCGGCGGGTTCGGGGTGCTCTTGTCGTAGCCGACGGCCTTCAGCGCTGCGCGGTTGAGCAAGGCGCGGTCGTAGAGGTGCAGCAGGAACACCGGGGTATCGGGTGCAGCCTGGTTGATTTCTTCCAGGGTGGGCATGCGTTTTTCGGCGAACTGGAACTCGTTCCAGCCTCCCACCACACGTACCCACTGCGGGGTTGGCGTGCGCGCAGCCTGGTCCTTGAGCATGCGCAGGGCATCAGCCACCGACGGCACGCCTTCCCAGCGCAGCTCCAGGTTGTAGTTCAGGCCACCGCGGATCAGGTGCAGGTGCGAGTCGTTCAGGCCGGGGATGACCGTGCGCTGCTTGAGGTCGACGATTTGCGTGGTGGCGCCCTTGTGGGCCATGGCCTCGGCGTCGTTACCCACGGCGATGAAGCGGCCATCCTTGATGGCAACGGCGGTCGCAGTAGGCTTTTCGCGGTCAACGGTGTGCAGTTTGCCGTTGAACAGAATCAGGTCGGCGGTCATGGAACCTCCTTGGGTGGATGCGTGAGCGGAACCGGCTTGGCCGGTGAAGGGCAATGCGGACCAGAGCGCGCCGGCGGCACCGAGCACGGTGCTGGTGGCGAGGAACTGGCGACGGGTCTTGTCGTTGCGGTCCTGGGACATGGTGTTCTCCGTCTCTGGGTTCGGCAGCAGCAGGCGCAACTGCGGAGCATGCCGGTTGACGCTGGGTCAGGGCTTGGATGGATGTGCGGTGAGCTGTAGAAGGTTAGCCCTGATCAACATTTGTGCTGCCAGGGCTGGCCTCTTCGCGGGTAAACCCCCGAATGCCTCCCGCAATTACCGCTGGAGAAACGCCAGCAAATCCTCATTCAGCTGCTGCGCATGGGTCACCGCAAACCCGTGTGGCGCACCGGCATACACCTTCAGCTCAGCCCCGCGAATCAGCTCTGCCGCCTGCTTGCCGGTGGTTTCGAACGGCACGATCTGGTCGTCGTCGCCATGAATCACCAGCGTCGGCACATCGACCTTGGCCATGTCCGGGCGGAAGTCGGTTTCGGAGAACGCCGTCACGCAATCCAGGGTGCCCTTGATCGAGGCCATCAGCGCGATGTTCAGGGTTTGCGTTTGCACGCCCTGGGACACCTGCTGCCCATGGTTCAGGCCATAGAACGGCGTGGCAAAGTCGGCGATGAACTGCGCGCGGTCGGCACGCAGGCCGGCACAGATACCCTCGAACACTGACAGGTCGACACCCTCAGGGTTGTCGTCGCGCTTGCCGAATACCGGCGTCACAGCCCCCAGCAACACCAGCCCGGCCACCCGCTCGCTGCCGTGGCGGGCGATGTAGCGGCTGACATCGCCGCCACCCATCGAGAAGCCCACCAGGGTCACATCACGCAGGTCGAGGTGTTCGATCAGCTGGGCAATGTCGTCGGCAAAGGTGTCGTAGTCGTAACCGTTCCACGGCTGGCTCGAACGGCCGAAGCCCCGGCGGTCGAAGGCGATGGTGCGGTAGCCGCGGCTGGCCAGGAACTCCATCTGCGAATCCCACATGTCGGCATCCAGCGGCCAGCCGTGGCTGAACAGCACGGGCTTGCCGCTGCCCCAGTCCTTGAAATAGATCGAAGTGCCATCGTGGGTAACAAATGTGCTCATGTCGGTATCTCCTTGAAGGTGTCGAGGTGAAGGCGTGGCTCAGCCGCGCAGCCAGTTGGCGCAGCGGCGGGTAACCCAAGGCATGATGTAGAACACCACGGGCAGGATGACGAACAGGTTGACGATGAGGTTGCCGGTGATCGGGCCGCCCAGCTGCGGGAAGCGTGCGAACAGCGGCGCCAGCAGTTGCGGAATGACCATGGTCATCGGGCAGATCACCAGGTAGGTCAGCAGCGCCTGCTTCCAGCGAGGCGGTTGTGAAACCGGGGTGCTCGAAGCGGTGTCGATCACCTGGTGTTGCAGGCATACGGTCACCACGTCGCGGTTGTCTTGGGTTGCGGTGTTCATCGGCGTTCCTTGGGATGAGCTTGCCCGCATCCACTGTGCAACGGTGAACGGGCGGAGGATTGGATGGGTGTGCTGCCCTTGGCGGGCACCGACTGCCGGTGCCCGGGGCGGTTTGGCTTACTTGCCAGCGTTGAAGGCGTTGTAGCTGGTCATCAGGTTGCGGTAGTCCGGGATGTGGTTGGAGCACAGCGCGGCCAGGCCTTCGATGTCGTTGCGCCAGTCGCGGTGCAGCTCACAGGCCACGCCGAACCAGGTCATCAGCTGGGCGCCGGCCTGGCTCATGCGGTCGTGGGCGGCGTCGCGGGTCATGGCGTTGAAGGTGCCGGAGGCATCGGTAACCACGAACACGTCAAACTCTTCTTCCAGGGCCGACAGGGCCGGGAAGGCTACGCACACTTCAGTCACCACGCCGGCGATGATCAGTTGCTTCTTGCCGGTGGCCTTCACGGCCTTGACGAAGTCTTCGTTGTCCCAGGCGTTGATCTGGCCTGGGCGGGCGATGTACGGGGCGTCCGGGAACAGGGCTTTCAGCTCGGGAACCAGCGGGCCGTTGGGGCCTTGTTCGAAGCTGGTGGTGAGAATGGTCGGCAGGTTGAAGAACTTGGCCAGGTCGGCCAGGGCCAGCACGTTGTTCTTGAATGCGTCCGGCTCGATGTCGCGGACCAGGGACAGCAGGCCAGCCTGGTGATCGACCAGCAGGACAGCGGCGTCGTCTTTGTTCAGGCGGTTGTATTTGAAGTTGTTCATGGGGTAGCTCCTAAGGGTTTTGATGTTCAGTAAGTGGGGTGTTTCGCGTTGATGGGAGAAGATTAAAACCATCACCTTTGGAGCGGTAGATAGCGGTTTTTGGCTTTAGCGTTCTGTTTTAAGAACGATAGATTGGTGTTGGATTTGCTGGCCTCTTCGCGGGCTCGCCCGCTCCCACAGGGATCGCACCAGATTCAAAACCAGCGCAGTACCTGTGGGAGCGGCCAAGCCCGCGAAGAGGCCGGTACAGGCTTTCATTGCTTGCCCGGCAAACCTGCTCTATTACTACCCACAGCCCTCCCTCACCCCCGAGACTTCCATGCTGGCGTTCATCCAGTCGTCCCCGTTGTTGCTCGGTACTGCCCTGCTCCTGCTCGACCTCGTGCTCTGGCAACTCATCCCTACCCAGCGCCGCGCCTGGCGCATCGGCACGCGCCTGGTGATCTTCCTGCTGTTCAGCTCGGTGCTGGTAGCCGCCGGCTTGAGCCCGCTGCAACCACCACCCTGGCCCGACGATGTCTCGCGCAACCTCATGGCCACGGTATTGGCCATTGGCTGGTGGCTGTTTGGCGCACGCACGGTCACGGTGGTGTTCGGCCTGCTGCTGGTCGCCCGTGGCAGCCATGGCGGGCGGTTGTTGCAGGATGTGCTGGGGGCATTGATCTTCCTGGCCGCCGTGGTGGCTGCCGCCGGCTATGTGATGCAGCTGCCGGTGAAAGGCCTGCTGGCAACTTCCGGGGTGATGGCCATCGTCATCGGCCTGGCGCTGCAGAGCACCTTGGCCGACGTGTTCAGCGGCATCGTGCTGAACACCACGCGGCCCTATCAGATTGGCGACTCGATCTCTATCGACGGCACCGAAGGCAAGGTGCTGGACATCGACTGGCGCGCCACGCGCCTGCTGACCGGCACCGGCAGCCTGGCGGTGATCCCCAACTCGGTGGCGGCCAAGGCCCGGCTGCTCAACCACAGCCGCCCGGCCGATGTGCATGGGGTATCGATCAGCGTGGTGGTGCCGGCCAAGGTGCGGCCCAAGCGGGTGTTCGATGCACTGGAAAAGGCCCTGCAGGGCGTCAGTGCCATTCTTGAGACCCCAAAGCCGAAAGTGACGGTGAAGGCCTCGACACTGGAATCCGTGGAGTACGAGGCCAGCGGTTTCGTGGCCGATGCAGGCGCCAAGGGCGACGCACGCAACCAGCTGTTCGACCTTGCGCACCGCCACCTGGAGGCCAGCGGCGTGATGTGGAACGTGGACCTGGCCCTGCCGCCGCGCAGCCGTCAGCGCGAGGTACTGGACGAGGTGCGGGTGTTCCGCTCGTTAAGCGATGAAGAGCGTGATGCGCTGAGCCAGCGCATGACGGCAGTGGAGTACCTGGCGGATCAGGTGATCCTGGGCGTTGGCGAGCATTCCGATCACCTGTTGGTGATTGGCAGCGGGGTCATCTCGGCATCGGTGCGCGATGGCGACAAGTTGGTCGAAGCAGGGCGCATGGGGCCGGGTGAGGTGCTGGGGATCGAGGGAATCATCGATGAAGAGGATTCGCTGGCCGAGTTCCGCACGCTGACCAGCTGCGTGCTGTACCGGATCGACAAGGAGCAGGTGAAGAGCTGTTTGCAGCAGCGTGGCGAGGTGCAGACGGCGCTGAGCAAGTTGCAGCGGTTCCGGCGCCAGAGCCGGGAGTCGTTGTTGCTGCAGAAGCCCGCGCTGATCAAGAAGGGCGGCTTCCTTAGCTGGTTGCACAAGTAAGCCTGTGCTGACCCTTTCGCGGGTAAACCCGCTCCTACATGTCCACCATTGCCCTCTCGGGCGGTGAAAGCCCTTGTAGGAGCGGGTTCACCCGCGAAGAGGCCATTACCTACAACACAACTCTCAAGCATTGCCCCGCGTGGTACAGCGAGAAGCCGGACTCGTAGAACGCCGTGCGCAGCGATGGCGCGCTCACGCCGCTCATCGGCGAGAACGGAATCGGCAGGCTATCCGCCTCCCCCTTCAGCAGGAACTCGGCAAACGCCCGGCCAATCACGGTGCCGGTGGTGTTACCACGCCCGTTGTACCCGGTCACCGCCACCAGCCCCGGCGCCGGCTCAAACAGGCGCATCAGGTGATCGGGGGTGAAATCGATGCAGCCCGTCCAGTGCATTTCCCACTCGACCTTGCCCAGCTCCGGGTAGTAGTGGCTCTGGATCCGGTCTGCCCAACTGCGGACGAACCACGACGGCTTGTTGTCGACCCGGCCCAGGCTGCCGAGCAGCAGACGGCCCTGGTCGTCGCGGCGGATGCTGCTGAGCACAGTGCGGGTGTCCCACGAGCCTTGACCATGCGGCAGCACCTTGTCGGCTGCTGCGCCCTGCAACGGCTTGGACGCCACCTGGTAGTAGTACCCACGGAAAAACTGCTTCTGAAGGTTGCTCCAGTCGCCTTCGGTGTAGGCACCGGTGGAAATCACCACCTTGTCGGCGCGCACCGAGCCACGTGCGGTCTTCACCCGCCAGGCATCGCCGTCACGCTCCAGGCCTTCGACCGAAGACTGCTGGAACAGCTTGCCGCCCAGACGCGCCACGGCAGCCGCCAGGCCCTGGGTGTAGCCCATGGGGTTGATGGTGCCGGCGCGGCGGTCGAGCAGCGCGGCGGAAATCTTGTTGGTACCGCAGTATTCCTGGCACTGGGCGCCGGTCAGCAGCTCCACGTCGGCACCGCGGCGGCGCCATTGTTCGTGGCGGGCCTCAAGGTCGGCGATGCCGGAGGCGTTGTGCGCCATGTGCAGCGTGCCTTTGTGCTGGGCCTGGCAGTCGATGCCCAGGCGCTCGATCATGGCGAACACTTCAGCCGGGGCTTCGCCGAGCACTGTGTTCAGGCGGCTGCCCTGCTTCTGGCCGAGGGTGGCCTCGACGTCGTCAGGGCGGATCCAGGTACCGGCGTTGACCAAGCCCACGTTGCGCCCGGAGCCGCCGTGGCCGACCTTCCAGGCCTCCAGCAGGATCACCGACTTGCCCTGTTCGAGCAGGTGGATGGCTGCAGACAGGCCGGTAATGCCGCCACCGATCACGCAAACATCGGCCTTGTGCTCACCGGCCAGGGCCTGGGCGGCTACGGTCGGTTTGCTGACGAATTCCCACAAGCATTCTTGACGCAGTTCGGACATGGCCCGGCTCCAGCAATTTGTTCTTGTTTGGGGCCGCGTTAGGGCCCATTCGCGGGCAAGCCCGCTCCCACAGGAGGTACACAGGTTTCGAACTCTGTGGGGACCTGTGGGAGCGGGCTTGCCCGCGAACCGGGGGCTGAGCCCCCGGCCATGCAGCATCAACCCATCAGTCGAACACAATACCCTGCGCCAGCGGCAGCTCGCGCGAGTAGTTCACGGTGTTGGTCTGACGACGCATGTAGCCTTTCCAGGCATCCGAACCCGACTCACGACCACCGCCGGTTTCCTTCTCGCCACCAAACGCACCGCCGATCTCGGCGCCGCTGGTGCCGATGTTGACGTTGGCGATGCCGCAGTCGCTGCCCGAGGCACTCTGGAAGCGCTCGGCCTCACGAATGTCGGTGGTGAAGATGCACGACGACAGGCCTTGTGGCACTTCGTTGTTCAGGCGCAGGGCCTCTTCGAAGTCGTCATAGGCCAGCACGTACAGGATCGGGGCGAAGGTTTCGTGGCGCACCACGTCGCTCTGCGCCGGCATTTCGGCAATGGCAGGCGACACGTAGTAGGCATTCGGGTACTGGTCGGCCAGCTGACGCTCGCCGCCAAACACCTGGCCGCCTTCGTCGCGGGCCTTGGCCAGCGCGCCTTGCATGGCATCGAACGACAGTTTGTCGATCAGCGGGCCCACCAGGTTGTCCTTGCGTGGGTCGCCGATGCGCACTTTGCCGTAGGCGGCTTTGACGCGGGCAACCACTTCGTCCTTGATCGAGCGGTGCACGATCAGGCGGCGCAGGGTGGTGCAACGCTGGCCAGCAGTACCCACAGCCGAGAACAGGATGCCGCGCACGGCCAGGTCCAGGTCGGCACTCGGGGCCAGGATCATGGCGTTGTTGCCACCCAGTTCGAGGATGCTGCGGCCGAAACGGGCAGCAACACGTGGGCCCACTTCACGACCCATGCGGGTGCTGCCGGTGGCGCTGACCAGCGGCACGCGCGGGTCGTCGACCATGGCTTCGCCGGCTTCACGGCCGCCGATAACCAGTTGGGCCAGGCCAGCCGGGGCATCGCCGAAGGCTTTCAGGGCTTTTTCGAACAGAGCCTGGCAAGCCAGGGCGGTGAGCGGGGTTTTCTCAGAAGGCTTCCACACCACCGAGTTACCGGCCACCAGGGCCAGGGCGGTGTTCCAGGCCCAGACGGCAACCGGGAAGTTGAAGGCGCTGATCACGCCGACCACGCCCAGCGGGTGCCAGGTTTCACGCATGTGGTGGCCTGGGCGCTCGGAGGCGATGGTCAGGCCGTACAGCTGACGCGACAGGCCAACGGCGAAGTCGCAGATGTCGATCATTTCCTGTACTTCGCCCAGGCCTTCCTGGGTGATCTTGCCGGCTTCGATCGATACCAGCTCGCCCAGGTCAGCCTTGTGCTCACGCAGCACTTCGCCGAACAGGCGCACCAGTTCGCCACGGCGCGGGGCCGGCACGGTGCGCCAGGCTTCGAAGGCGCTTTGGGCCTGGTCGATGCGGGCGATGGTCTCGGCCTTGCCGAGCAGTTTCACCGAGGCGATCTGGCTGCCGTCGATCGGCGTGTGAACAGGGTAGTCGCCCTGGGTGTAAGCCTCGGCGGCAACGCCAAGGCGCTCGAGCAATCCAGCAACCATTTGTGCTTCTCCTACATCGGGTGATGGGGTGGAAAAATGATGTGGATCAGTATTAATCCGATCACATAGGTACAACAAACGACCTTTATTCCGCATATCATTCCGTCAGGTAATGATTTGAGCCGCAGAGACCGCTATGTCCAAACGCCTTGTGCCCTCCATGACCGCCCTGCAGTGCTTTGAAGCTGCAGCCCGCCATTTGAGCTTTACCCGTGCCGCCGAAGAGCTGCACCTGACCCAGAGTGCGGTCAGCAAGCAGGTGGCGCAGCTTGAAGACATGCTGCGCCACCACCTGTTCCTGCGCATTCGCCGGCGCCTGCAACTGACGCCGGCCGGCAGCCTGTACCTGGCCGAGGTCAACAAGATCCTCACCCAGGTGGACATGTCCAGCCGCTACGTACTCACCTACGGCGAGCAGACCGAGATATTGAAGGTAGCCACTCAACCGAGTTTTGGCGTGCGCTGGCTGATCCCGCACCTGAAGGGTTTTGGTAAGCGGCACAGCAATATTCACCTCGATATCCGCAACGAGATGGAGCCGTTTGCCCTGTTGCAGGGCTCGGCGGACGTGGTGTTTTTCTATGGCCAGGGTACTTGGCCGGGTGCCACCTGCGTGGAGCTGTTCCGCGAAGAGGTGGTGCCAGTGTGCGCGCCGGAGCTACTGGCCGGGCGCACGCTGGGCGATGCCGCAGAGCTGGCCGACCTGGTGCTGTTGCAGAGCACGTCGCGGCCGGAGGCGTGGCATGAGTGGTTCCTGGAGCAGGACCTGCAAAGCGTCAGCGCTTACCACGGGCCACGCTTCGATACGTTCTATATGGCCTTGAGCGCGGCGCAGGCCGGGTGCGGGGTGGCGCTGGTGCCACGTTACCTGGCAGCGAAGGAGCTGGCCGAGGGGAGTCTGGTGGTGCCTTGGAACCATGCGATGCGCAGTTCCGGAGCGCATTATCTGGCGTATGCCGAGCATGCGGCGGAGGTGCCCAAGGTAAGGGCATTGGTGGAGTGGATTCACGAGCAGCTTCAGGCTTGAGGGCCTCTTCGCGGGCGAACCCGCGAAAGGCCTCTCAAGGTCGATCAAAAAAGGAATGACACACTCACTTTTTTTCGCTTGTGAGCCAAGTGCATTCCCAGCTTTCATGTAAGCGTCCGAACCCAACCAGGAAGCTAGCGATGCCCGCCCACGATTTCGTCAGCCCAGACAGCATTCGCGCGCAGTTCTCTGCCGCCATGTCGCTCATGTACAAACAGGAAGTGCCCCTGTACGGCACGCTGCTGGAGCTGGTGAGCGAAATCAACCAGCAGGTCATGGCCCAGCAGCCCAAGGTTGCCGAGGCCCTGCGCTGGACCGGGGAAATCGAGCGACTGGACCAGGAACGCCATGGCGCCATCCGCGTTGGCACCGCCGAAGAGCTGGCCACCATCGCCCGCCTGTTTGCCGTCATGGGTATGGAGCCGGTCGGCTACTACGACCTGAGCTCTGCTGGCGTGCCGGTGCACTCCACCGCCTTCCGCGCCGTGCATGAACAGTCGCTGCATGTCAGCCCGTTCCGTGTGTTCACTTCGCTGCTGCGCCTGGAGCTGATCGACAACCCGCAACTGCGCGAGCTGGCACAGGGCATCCTGGCCAAGCGCCAGATCTTCACCAGCCGCGCCCTCGAACTGATCGCCCAGAGCGAGCGCGATGGCGGGCTGAACGCCGCAGATGCCGGTGCGTTCGTGCAGGAAGCGTTGCACACCTTCCGCTGGCACCATGACGCCACCGTCACCGCCGAGCAGTACCAGCAGTTGCACGACCAGCACCGCCTGATCGCCGATGTGGTGGCCTTCAAGGGCCCGCACATCAACCACCTGACCCCACGGACCCTGGACATCGATGCGATCCAGGTCGGCATGCCGGCCAAAGGCATCCCGCCGAAGGCCGTGGTCGAAGGCCCGCCTACCCGTCGTCACCCGATCCTGCTGCGCCAGACCAGCTTCAAGGCCTTGCAGGAAAAGGTCGCATTCAGCGACCAGCAGGGCAGCGAAGGCAGCCACACCGCCCGTTTCGGCGAGATCGAACAACGCGGCGCGGCGCTGACGCCGAAGGGTCGCCAGCTGTACGACAAGCTGCTCGATGCCACCCGCGCGGCCCTGGGTGGCGCACCGGCCGAGGCCAATGCCGAGCGCTACATGGCGCTACTGAAAGACACCTTTGCCGAGTTCCCGGACGACCTGGCGCAGATGCGTGAACAGGGCCTGGCATACTTCCGCTACTTCGCGACCGAGAAAGGCCTGGCTGCGCGTGACCAGGAAGGCCGCCCGACCACCCTGCAAGGGCTGATCGACGCAGGCCATGTGCACTTCGAGGCGCTGGTGTACGAGGACTTCCTGCCGGTGAGCGCGGCGGGCATCTTCCAGTCCAACCTGGGCGACGATGCGCAGGCCGAATATGGCAGCAATGCCAACCGCGATGCCTTTGAGGCGGCGTTGGGGTTGCAGGTGCAGGATGAGCTGGCGCTGTATGCGCAAAGTGAACGCCGGTCGTTGCAGGCCTGTGCTCAGGCACTGAACCTGGGCTCTATGTAAGGCATTGCGGCCTCTTCGCGTGTAAACCCGCGAAGAGGCCGGTACATGTGATCAGAGGGACGGCAGGATTTCCACATCCGGCAAATCCATCGCCGCCACCTCGTCTGCCAGAAAATCACTCAACCGCCGCAACCGCTCGCCACCCGGCCGGGTACGTGGCCATACCAAGTAGTAGTCCATCCCGCTGGGCACTGCTGTCGGCCAGGGCAGGCTCAACCGCCCCTGCGCCACATCTTCGGCCACCATCAGCAAATCGCCCATGGAAATCCCGTAGCCACGCGCAGCGGCGATCATGCCCAGTTCCAGGGTGTCAAACACCTGCCCGCCCTTGAGCGAAACCTTGTCGCTCAACCCCATGCGCTCCAGCCACTCCCGCCAGTCGCGCTTGTCCACCGTGGGGTGCAGCAGCTCGATAGAGGCCAGCTGGTGCTCGTCCCAAGGTCCTTTTTCCAGCAGATCTGGCTCCCCCACCGGTATCAGCAACTCCGGGAACAGCTTGCGCACTTCCCAGTCCGGCGGGAACACTCCGTCGCTGAGCAACACCGCGCAATCGAACGGCTCCTGGTTGAAGTCCACATGGTCAACGTCCATCCAGGCACTGGTCAGCTGTACTTCATTGCCTGGCTGCAGGTGACGGAAACGGCTCAAACACGCCAGCAACCAGCGCATGGTCAGGGTCGAGGGGGCCTTCATGCGCAGGATGTCGTCTTCACCGCGCAAGGTATCGCAGGCCCGCTCCAGCGCCGCGAAGCCTTCGCGAACGCCTGGCAGCAATACCCGTGCGGCCTCGGTCAGTTGCAGGTTGCGGCCACTGCGCACGAACAGGCGGCAGGCGAAGTGATCCTCCAGCGTGCGGATATGCCGGCTGACCGCGCTCTGAGTGATCGACAGTTCCTCACCGGCACGGGTGAAGGAACTTAGCCGTGCGGCGGCTTCAAATGCGCGAAGGGCATACAACGGAGGAAGCTGACGAGACATGAGGCACCTGCCATACGGGGCTGTGGAGCGGATCACCAAGAAGCATATATACATGAGTCAGACTCATGCCAATGATCGCTTTTATCCTTTTGTGCAAAGTTGACCAAAGCCTCAGAATCGCCCTTCGTTCATCACCTCAGGAAGAAGGACAGCCCTCATGCACGTCGCGCCCACCACAGAACTCAAGGCTTTGCTGCGCCTGGCCGGGCCGCTGATTGCCTCGCAGTTGGCGCACATGCTCATGGTGCTGACCGACACCCTGATGATGGCCCGCATCAGCCCGCAGGCCCTGGCCGGTGGCGGTCTGGGTGCAGCCAGCTACTCGTTCGTGTCGATCTTCTGCCTGGGTGTGATCGCCGCAGTCGGCACCCTGGTGGCGATTCGCAAGGGCGCCAACGATATCGAAGGTGCGACCCGGCTGGCGCAGAGCGGCCTGTGGCTGGCCTGGGGCCTGGCGCTGTTCGCCGCGCTGGTGCTGTGGAACCTGGAGCCGGTGCTGCTACTGTTCGGGCAAAAGCCCGAGAACGTGGCCTCGGCGGCCGAATTCCTCACGCTGCTGCCACTGGCCCTGCCCGGCTACCTGACGTTCATGGCGTTGCGCGGTTTCACCAGTGCGCTGGGGCGCTCGACCCCGGTGATGGTCATCAGCCTGATCGGCACGGTGCTGAACTACCTGTTCAACGTGGCGCTGATCGAGGGCATGTTCGGCCTGCCCAAGCTGGGCCTGATGGGCATCGGCCTGGTCACCGCAGTGGTGTCGATGGGCATGGCTATCGCGCTGGCGCTGTATATCCGCTGGCACTCGGCCTATGCCGCCTACCCACTGCGCAAGGGCCTGTCGCGCCCGTCGCTGCCAGCACTGCGCGAGCTGTGGCGGCTGGGGCTGCCAATTGGCGGTACCTACATGGTGGAAGTGGGCCTGTTCGCCTTCGCCGCGCTGTGCATGGGCGTGCTGGGCAGTACCGAGCTGGCCGCGCACCAGATCGCCCTGCAGATCGTGTCCACGGCGTTCATGGTGCCGACGGGGCTGTCGTATGCAGTGACCATGCGGGTGGGCTTGTATTACGGCGCTGGCAACCTGCTGGCGGCGCGCAGCGCCGGGCGCGTGGGCATTGGCTTCGGGGCCATGATCATGTTTGCCTTCGCCGCGCTGTTCCTGCTGCTGCCCGAGGCGCTGGTGGGGCTGTTTATCGACCGTAACGACCCGGCTTTTGCTGCGATCTTCCAGGTGGCCGTGCAGTTGCTGATGGTGGCGGCGTGGTTCGAGCTGTTCGATGGCATGCAGACGATTGCCATGGGCTCGATCCGCGGGCTGAAGGATGCCAAGACCACCTTCCTGATTGGGCTGGTGTGCTACTGGCTGGTGGGGGCGCCGAGTGCGTGGCTGTTCACCTTTACCTTGGGCGGTGGTGCGGTGGGAATCTGGTGGGGCTTGGCGCTGGGGCTGGCGTGTGCGGCGGTGGCGCTGACGTTTGGCTTTGAGTGGCGGATGAAGCGGTTGCTTGTGAAGGCTGAGGTGCGTGCAGGGGCTGCTGCTTCGGCCTGACGTCAGGGCCTCTTCGCGGGCACGCCCGCTCCCACAGGATTGCGCGGCCCCTGTGGGAGCGGGCGTGCCCTCGAAAGGGCCCTAACGCACAGCATCCAGCTGACGGCCAGGCACCTTCAGCAGAAAATCGATCAACTCCCCCACCGGCAGCGGCTTGCTGACCAAGAAGCCCTGCACCTGGTCACAGCCAAACCCACGCAACAATGCCAGCTGCTCTTGACTCTCCACCCCCTCGGCGACCACTTCGAGGTTGAGGTTGTGCGCCAGGTTGATCATGGCATGCACCAGCTTGCGGTTTTCCTCGCGCATTTCCATTTCGGCCACAAAGCTGCGGTCTACCTTGAGCAAGGTGATCGGCAAGCTGTTGAGGTGCACGAACGAAGAAAACCCGGTACCGAAATCGTCCAGGGAGAAACGCACACCCAGGCGGCCAAGGGCGTCCATGGTCTGGCGCACCAGCTCGTTGCGGCGCATGACTGCCGTTTCGGTCAGTTCGAACTCCAGCCAGCGGGCATCGACACCGTGCTCGAGGATCAGGCGGCTCAAGGTGGCCAGCAGCTGGCTGTCCTGGAACTGGCGGAAGCTCAGGTTGACTGCCATGTGCAGCGGCTCCAGGCCGCGCTCGCACAGCACCTGCATGTCACGCAGGGCACGGGAGATGACCCAGTAACCCAGCGGCACGATCAGGCCACTTTGCTCGGCCAACGGCACGAACTCGCTGGGCGGCAGCAGCCCGCGCTCGGCATGGCGCCAGCGCACCAGCGCTTCCAGGCCGACAATTCGGCCATCGGCCAGGTCTAGCCTCGGCTGATAGTGCAGCTCCAACTCATCACGGCGCAGGGCGCGGCGCAGCTCGCTTTCCAGGTCGGCCAGGCTACGGGCGTTGCGGTTGATGCGCTCGTTGAACACATGGAAGGTGCAGCCTTGGCTGCCCTTGGCCTGGCGCATGGCGATGTGGGCGTGCCACATCAAAGGGTCGGCCCCCGCTTGGGCGCGGGCATGGGCCAGGCCCAGGCTGCAGCCCAGCAGCAGGCTTTCGCCGTCGATGAAGTAGGGTTCGGCCAAGGCTTCGACGATACGTTCGGCAATCCATTCGGCGCGGTTGGCGTCGCGGCGGGTGTCGATCAGCAGGGCAAACTCGTCGCTGCCCAAGCGGGCCAGCTGGTCACCCGCCTCCAGCTGGTTTTGCAACCGCGCCACCACCTGCAGGATCAGCCGGTCGCCGCTCTGGTGGCCGAGGGCATCGTTGACGTGGCGGAAGTTGTCCAGGTCCAGGTGGCCCAAGGCAACGCCACGGCCTTCGTTTTCGGCCAGGCGCGCAGTCAGCAAGGCCTGGAAGCCTTGGCGGTTGGCGATGCCGGTCAGGGGGTCCTGCTCAGCCAGGCGCTGCAAGGTGGCCACCAGCACACCACGCTCACGGACATGACGCAGCGAGCGGCGCAAAGTATCGGCATTGAGCTGGCCGCGTACCAGCCAGTCGCTGACGGCCGTGGGCGCCACCTCGGGCTCGTGGTCGAGCAGCAGGATGGTCGGCAGGTCGCAGCGCCCGGGCACGGGCTGCTGAGCCGGGGTTGCCAGCACCACAGCCTGGCGATCATTGCTGAACAGGCTGTCGACGGACTCCCAGTTCGGGGCGGTGAGCAGCACGGCGCTGCCGCTCAGGGCAGGCATGCAAGCGTGCAACAAGGCGGCCCATTCCGGCTCATCAGCCAACAGCAGCAAACGCAAAGGTTCGACAGGCGTGGACAAGCGGACTCCTTAGGGCTTCACGGTGCAACGATAACTGGCGGGTATGCTACTGCATTTAATGAAAATGATTTTCACTTTTATACATGTTTTTTTACGAGCGTAGCATCCCGACGTATTTTGTCGTGCATCCTGCTCGAAACGAGCCGAACCGGCAAATATGATTTTTTCAGGTACTAGGATTAGTCCCGCTAATAGTAGGCCGGACAAAAGTCTGACTCAGACGTCAGACGGTCGCGCCATAACGGCCCCATGCCTGTTAGAATGCGCGGCTATTTTCTGGCGACCCCCGGTTTCTAGCATGTCCCGACTCAATCCCCGGCAGCAGGAAGCCCGTGACTACGTCGGCGGCCCTCTTTTGGTGCTCGCCGGTGCAGGTTCGGGCAAGACCAGCGTGATCACGCGCAAGATTGCCCACCTGATCCAGAACTGCGGCATCCGTGCCCAGTACATCGTGGCGATGACCTTTACCAACAAAGCCGCGCGCGAGATGAAGGAACGTGTCGGCACCTTGCTGCGTCCGGGGGAAGGCCGCGGCCTTACGGTGTGTACCTTCCACAACCTGGGCCTGAACATCATCCGCAAGGAGCACGAGCGACTGGGCTACAAGCCGGGCTTCTCGATCTTCGACGAGTCCGACATCAAGGCGTTGCTGTCGGACATCATGCAGAAGGAATACTCCGGCGACGACGGCATCGACGAGATCAAGAACATGATCGGTGCCTGGAAAAACGACCTGATCCTGCCACCCGAGGCCCTGGAAAAGGCGCGCAACCCGCGCGAGCAGACCGCCGCCATCGTCTACACCCACTACCAGCGCACGCTCAAGGCGTTCAACGCGGTGGACTTCGACGACCTGATCCTGCAACCGGTCAAGCTGTTCCAGGAGCATCCTGAGGTGCTGGAGCGCTGGCAGAACCGCGTGCGCTACCTGCTGGTGGACGAATACCAGGACACCAACGCCAGCCAGTACCTGCTGGTGAAGATGCTGATCGGCATGCGCAACCAGTTCACCGTGGTGGGCGACGACGACCAGTCGATCTACGCCTGGCGCGGTGCCCGCCCCGAGAACCTGATGCTGCTCAAGGAGGACTACCCCTCCCTGAAGATCGTCATGCTGGAGCAGAACTACCGCTCCACCAGCCGCATCCTGCGCTGCGCCAACGTGCTGATCGCCAACAACCCACATGCGTTCGAGAAGCAACTGTGGAGCGAGATGGGCGTAGGCGACGAGATTCGCGTCATCCGCTGCAAGAACGAGGAAGCCGAGGCCGAGCGCGTGGCCATGGAAATCCTCACCTTGCACCTGCGCACCAACCGCCCGTACAGCGACTTTGCCATCCTTTACCGTGGCAACTACCAGGCCAAGCTGATCGAGCTGAAGCTGCAGCACCACCAGGTGCCGTATCGCCTGTCGGGCGGCAACAGCTTCTTCGGTCGCCAGGAGGTCAAGGACCTGATGGCGTACCTGCGCCTGCTGGTGAACCCGGACGATGACAACGCCTACCTGCGCGTCATCAACGTGCCACGGCGCGAAATCGGTTCCACCACCCTGGAAAAGCTCGGCAACTATTCCACCGAGCGCGGTATTTCGATGTACGCCGCCAGCGAGGAGCTGGGCCTAGGCGAGCACCTGGATGCCCGCTACACCGAGCGCTTGCAGCGCTTCAAGCATTGGCTGGACGGGGTGCGCCAAAAGGTTGCCCTGGAAGACCCGATTGCCGCGCTGCACGAGATGATCCGCGACATCGACTACGAGAACTGGATCCGCCAGCAGACCGCCAGTGACAAGGCTGCCGAGTTCCGCATCAGCAACGTCTGGTTCCTGGTCGACGCGCTGAAGAACACCCTCGAGAAGGATGAAGAGGGTGACATGACCATCGAGGACGCCATCGGCAAGCTGGTGCTGCGCGACATGCTCGAGCGCCAGCAGGAAGAGGAAGAGAACGCCGAAGGTGTGCAGATGATGACCCTGCACGCCTCCAAGGGCCTGGAGTTCCCCTACGTGTTCATCATGGGCATGGAAGAGGAAATCCTCCCGCACCGCTCCAGCATCGAGGCTGACACCATCGAAGAGGAACGCCGCCTGGCCTACGTGGGCATCACCCGCGCACGTCAGACCCTGGCCTTCACCTTCGCTGCCAAGCGCAAGCAGTACGGTGAAATCATCGACTGCACGCCCAGCCGGTTCCTCGACGAACTGCCACCGGACGACCTGGCCTGGGAGGGCCTGGACGATGCACCGGTCGAGGTGAAAGCCGCACGCGGCAACAACGCCTTGGCCGATATCCGGGCAATGCTCAAACGCTGATCAACCATTACTCTTTAATTCTGCCGCTTTTAGCGGCCACCTTTGTTACATCGAGGAATACCACAGTGGAAGCACTGCATCAGAAGATTCGCGAAGAAGGCATCGTGCTTTCCGATCAGGTTCTCAAAGTCGACGCGTTTCTCAACCACCAGATCGACCCTGCGCTGATGCAGCTGATCGGTGACGAGTTCGCCCGCCTGTTCGCTGACGCGGGCGTGACCAAGATCGTCACCATCGAAGCCTCGGGCATTGCCCCGGCGGTGATGACGGGCCTAAAGCTGGGCGTGCCGGTGATTTTTGCCCGCAAGCACCAGTCGCTGACCCTGACCGAGAACCTGCTGACCGCCTCGGTGTATTCCTTCACCAAGCAGACCGAAAACACCGTGGCCATCTCGCCGCGCCACCTCAACAGCAGCGACCGCGTGCTGGTGATCGACGACTTCCTGGCCAACGGCAAGGCGTCGCAGGCGCTGATCTCGATCATCAAGCAAGCCGGCGCCACCGTGGCTGGCCTGGGTATCGTGATCGAGAAGTCGTTCCAGGGCGGCCGTGCCGAGCTGGACAGCCAGGGCTACCGCGTTGAATCGCTGGCCCGGGTGAAGTCGCTGGAAGGCGGAGTGGTGTCCTTCATCGAGTAAGGCCGCAACGCGATCCCTGTGGGGCCGGGTTCACCCGCGAATGCGATGGTGCGCTCACTCAAGCATTCGCGGGTAAACCCGCTCCCACAGGGGCCAATAACCCCTAGGGTTCATTTGGTTGTCGCCAACCCCGCCAGCAGCAACCGCTGGTAAAGCTCTTCCTTCAGCCCATTCGGCTGATCCAGCCGCATCCGCGCCAGATGCCCCTCATACCCCTCCGGCCCCGGCGCATCCAGCGCTGCCTTGCCCAGTTCAAGCACCTCGCTCAGCTTGAACTTGCTCTTCAACCAGTTCAGCGCCCGCAACAAGTCCCGCTCTTCGGCGGTAAAATCCGTTCCCATCGGATACTCCGGAAACAACCGCGCATGCCGTGCCCGAATTGCCTCCAGCCGCTGCGGTGTGTTGTCGGTAAACCGCGCATCCAGCTGGAAATCCCTGGCCAGTTTGCCGGCCTCTTTAGCCTGCTCGATCAGCCCCTGCTGGAACCGCGAATCACACACCGCCAACAACCGCGCAATCACCTCGCTGTCGGTCTGCCCGCGTAGGTCGGCAATGCCGTACTCGGTCACCACGATATCGCGCAGGTGTCGGGGGATGGTGCAGTGGCCATAGGTCCAGAATAGGTTCGAGGTCACCTCCCCACCCGCCTCGCGCCAGCTGCGCAACAGCAGGATCGAGCGCCCGCCTTCCAGTGCATGGGCCTGGGCGACGAAGTTGTACTGCCCACCCACGCCGCTGAGCACACGACCATCTTCCAGCTGATCGGCCACCCCGGCGCCGAGCAACGTCATGCCGAACGCCGTGTTGATAAAGCGGGCATCACGTCGCTGCTGGCGTTTGAGTTCCTCCTGCCCGTACAGCTCGTTGATGAAGCTGATACGGGTCATGGCAAACCGTGCGCGCTGCTCAAGCGGCATCTCCCTTAGCCGCTGGTAGAACGCATGAGGCCCGAGGAAAAAGCCACCATGCAACACCGGCCCCTGCTCATCGACAGAGCGCCGTAGCAAGCCCGCTTCGGCCAGCACCAACAGACCGTTAACGAACATTTCGCTGCAGCCGTACAGGCCTTCGGCAAAAGTCTTTAGCCCCCCTTCCCGCTCAATCAGCGCCTGCCACGGGCCGATATCCAGCTCGTCGAGCAAGGCCCGGTAGCCTGCGTTGTCGCCCTGGCGCGCCAGCAACGCTGCAGCGACTGCATCCCCCATGGCACCGATGCCGACCTGCAAGGTGCCGCCGTCACGCACCAGCGTGCTGGCGTGCAAACCAATGCAGTGGTCCTGGGTGTTGACCGGCATGTTCGGCGTGGAGAACAACCGGCGCTGCTCGGCTTCATCGATCAGCAGGTCGAACGCATCGATGGGCAATTCCGCATCGCCGGGCATGTACGGCAGTTCGGTATGTACCTGGCCGAGCATGAGGATGGTTTCGCCGGCCGCGCGGCGCTTGGCGATCATTGGCAGCAGGTCGAGGGTGATGTCGGGGTTGCAGGCCAGGCTGAGGTGGACGGGCTTCTCGGGCGTGGCCGCGACCAGTTGCGCGATCAGGTTCAGGCCCTTGGCGTTGATGTCACGGGCGGCGTGGCTGTAGTTGCTGCTGATGTAGTCCTGCTGGGCCGATTCGCTGTGCAGGAGGCTGCCGGGCTGCATGAAAAACTGCTCTACGCGGATGTTTGGTGGCAGGCTGTCGTTGCGCAGGTCAGCGAGGTAGGTGAGGTCTTCGTAGTCGGCGAAAACGCGCTCGACGAAGGGTTCGAGAAAGCGCCGTTGCAGGCCATCGCCCAGTGGCGGGCGGCCGAGGGACAACGCGGTGTAAATGGTCAGCTGTCGCTCGGGCAGTTCGCGCACCCGGGCGTAGAGGGCGTTCACGAAAGCGTTGGGTTTACCCAGGCCCAGGGGCAGGCCCATATGGATATGGGCTGGCAGCCGGGACAGGACCTGCTCGACAGCCTGGTCGATAGCGCAGAGGTGCATCGGGGCCTCCTGAGACATCCATGGGTTCAGGGGTTGGACATAGGCCTGAACTGATTGGTTGCCTGTGCCGGCCCTTTCGCGGCTAAAGCCGCTCCCACAGGGATCTCACAGCCCTTGAATCCTGTGCAGTACCTGTGGGAGCGGCTTTAGCCGCGAAAGGGCCGGCACAGGCAATACAAAAACAAAGCCCGCCATCAACGGCGGGCCTCGTGCAATTCAGCTGTGTGTTACAGCCCGGACATTTTCTTGATCGCCCCTTTCAGGTCGTCATCCGAGCAATCTGCGCAGGTGCCCTTCGGCGGCATGGCGTTGATGCCGGTAATGGCCTTGGCCAGGATGCCATCCAGCCCGCCCTGGTGGTCGGCGCGTTCTTTCCACGCGGCGGTGTCGCCAATTTTCGGCGCGCCGAGCAGGCCGGTGCCATGGCAGGCATTGCAGTGCTTGGCGATGATGTCATCCGGCGTTTTGGCGCCCCCGCCCCCCGCCGCTGCAGCCACTTCCATGCCTTTGCATTCCTGGCCCTGGACACACACCTGGCCTACCGGCTCCAGGCGCTTGGCAATGTCGTCGTTGGTCGCAGCGGTTGCGCTCATTGCCCAGAGGGCGAATACGGCTGCTGGTACGGCCAGCATCTTCTTGATTTGGTTCACGCGAACACCCTCATGGTGGCTAATCACGCTCGCGGCCACGGAACGGCGAGCGTTGAAAAGTATAGCGGGAACCCAGAGGCCGTGAAACGACCCTACACAGGAAAGGGGTATTGCCGAATCAATGCACTGCGCTGGATCAAAAGTTTGAAGGCGTCGCTGCACTGATCAACCGCGCCGGCTGGTCGAAGGGGTTGCGAAAACGGTGCGGGCGGGTGCTTTCGAAGTAATAGCTGTCGCCTTCTTCGAGGATGAAGATCTCGTTGCCGACCACCAGTTCCAGGCGGCCTTCCAGCAAGATGCCGGTTTCCTCGCCGTCATGGGTGAGCATTTCGGCACCGGTGTCGGCACCCGGCGGGTACACCTCGGTAAGAAAGGCGATGGCGCGGTTGGGGTGCGACTTGCCGACCAGCTTCATGGTCACCGCACCGTCCGAGATGTCGATCAGCTCGTGGGCCTTGTAAACAATCTGCGTGGGGCTTTCAGGTTCCAGCTCGACCGAAAAGAACTCGACCATGGACATGGGGATGCCGCTCAGCACCTTGCGCAGCGAGCTGATCGAGGGGCTCACACTGTTCTTCTCGATCATCGAGATGGTGCTGTTGGTCACGCCGGCACGCTTGGCGAGTTCACGCTGGGACAGGCCCTTGAGCTTGCGGATGGCTTGCAGTCGTTCGCCGACGTCCAAAGCTGGAGCCTCCTGAAACGGTGGAATGGGGGGGTGGATGTGAACGATATCATGGCAATGCCGTTCAGTATTTACAACACACCGCCCCTCAACCTGTCCGCTTCAGCGTGTCATTCGCCGATGTAGTCCCGCGGCACGCGCTTCAGGTTGCAGAAGATCTGGTACGGAATGGTGCCTGCATGCGCGGCCACTTCGCTGGCCAACACCTGCTTGCCCCACAGTTCCACCGGGCTGCCGACGGTGGCGTGCGGCACATCGGTGAGGTCGATGCTGAGCATGTCCATCGACACCCGGCCGATCAGCTGGGTGCGCTGGCCGGCCACCAGCACCGGGGTGCCGTTGGGCGCCTGGCGCGGGTAACCATCGGCATAGCCCATGGCGACCACACCGACACGGGTTGGCCGCGGGCTGACGAACTTGGCGCCATAGCCCACCGGCTCGCCGGCAGGCAACTCGCGCACGCTGATGACCCGCGATTGCAAAGTCATGACCGGTTGCAGGCGTTCGGCCTGGGCCTGGGCCACTTCGAACGGGGTGGCGCCATACAGCATCAGGCCTGGGCGTACCCAGTCGCTGGGCGCTTGTGGCCAGCCCAGCACGCCAGGGGAATTGCGCAGGCTGCACTCGGCGGCCAAGCCCTGGCGGGCGGCCTCGAACACGGCGATCTGCTGGGCGGTGGCGTCGGCATCCAGTTCGTCGGCGCGGGCGAAGTGGCTCATCAATACGATGCGCGCCACCTTGCCGCTGGCCAGCAGGCGCTGGTAGGCGTCGTGGTAATCCTTCGGATGCAGGCCGACACGGTGCATGCCGCTGTCGAGCTTCAACCAGACAGTAAGCGGCTTGTGCACCTGGGTCTGCTCAATGGCTTCGAGTTGCCACAGCGAATGCACCACACACCACAGGTCGTGCTCGGCGATCAGCCCCAGCTCGCTGGCTTCGAAAAAGCCTTCCAGCAGCAGCACTGGGGCCTTGATGCCAGCGGCGCGCAGTTCCAGCGCCTCTTCAATGCAAGCCACGGCAAAACCGTCGGCTTCGGCCTCCAGGGCCAGGGCGCAGCGCACGGCGCCATGACCATAGGCGTCGGCCTTGATCACGGCGAGGGCTTTGGCACCGGTCAGTTCACGGGCCAGACGGTAGTTGTGGCGCAGGGCCTGGAGGTCGATCAGGGCGCGGGCGGGACGCATGGCGGCTGCCTTATGGTGGTTCGGGTTGAAATCGGTGTTGGATTCTTCGCGGGCAAGCCCGCTCCCACATGTACTGCACAGCTTTCAAAACCTGTGAAATACCTGTGGGAGCAGGCGAGCCCGCGAAAGCGCCGGTACTGGCGAACTTACTGCTGGTGAGCCGGCGCAGTCTGCCCGTGCTTGGCCACTTCCGGGCTGTTGCCATAACGGGAAATGTCCAGGCCTTCGGCACTGATCTGCGGCTTCTTGCGCGCAATCAGGTCGGCCAGCAGACGACCGGAGCCGCACGCCATGGTCCAGCCCAAAGTTCCGTGACCGGTGTTCAGGAACAGGTTGCGGAACGCGGTCGCACCCACAATCGGCGTACCGTCCGGGGTCGCCGGGCGCAGGCCGGTCCAGAAGCTGGCCTGGCTCAGGTCACCGCCGCGAGGATAAAGGTCGTTGACGATCATCTCCAGCGTTTCGCGCCGACGCGGGTTCAGCGACAGATCAAAACCGGCGATTTCAGCCATGCCACCCACACGGATGCGGTTGTCGAAACGGGTGATCGCAACCTTGTAGGTTTCATCGAGAATGGTCGACGTCGGGGCCATGTCGCCGTTGGTGATCGGCACGGTCAGCGAGTAGCCTTTCAGCGGATAAACCGGGGCTTTGATGCCCAGCGGCTTGAGCATCTGCGGCGAGTAGCTGCCCAGCGCCAGCACGTAGCGGTCGGCGGTTTCCAGCTTGCCGTCGATCCACACACCGTTGATGCGGTCGCCAGCGAAGTCCAGGCGCTGGATGTCCTGGCCGAAGCGGAACTCCACACCCAGTTTTAGCGCCATGTCGGCGAGCTTGGTAGTGAACAGCTGGCAGTCGCCCGTCTGGTCGTTAGGCAGGCGCAGGGCACCGGCCAGGATGTCTTTTACACCCGCCAGGGCCGGTTCAACGCGGGCAATGCCGTCGCGGTCGAGCAATTCGTAAGGCACGCCGGACTGTTCGAGCACGGCAATGTCCTTGGCCGCGGCGTCTACCTGGGCCTGGGTACGGAACAGCTGGGTAGTGCCCAGGCTGCGGTTTTCGTAATTGATGCCGGTTTCAGCGCGCAGCTCGTCGAGGCAGTCACGGCTGTACTCGGACAGACGCACCATGCGCTCTTTGTTCACCGCGTAACGGCTGGCGGTGCAGTTGCGCAGCATCTGTGCCATCCACAGGTACTGGTCGACGTCGCCGGTGAGCTTGATGGCCAGGGGGGCGTGGCGCTCCAGCAGCCACTTGATGGCCTTCAGCGGCACGCCAGGTGCGGCCCAGGGCGAGGCATAGCCGGGCGAGATCTGACCGGCGTTGGCAAAACTGGTTTCCATGGCCACCGCCGGCTGGCGGTCGACCACCGTCACTTCGAAACCTTGCCGGGCCAGGTAGTAGGCACTGGCGGTTCCGATTACGCCGCTACCAAGTACCAGAACTCGCATCGTTATATCCCTCGCACGCGGCACGCCGCAGACTTTTATTGAAATGGCATGAATGGGCGCAGTATAGGAATTTGAGACCAGTGCAATTCACTATATAAAAGCCTATTATTGGCGAGAATTCTCGGCAAAATCGCCTTTCACGGAGGGGCATCCCCTATGAGAACCCAGCACCAGAGCAAGCGTGAACTGGACAAGATCGACCGTAACATCCTGCGTATCCTGCAGAATGACGGGCGTATTTCCTTCACCGAACTGGGCGAGAAAGTTGGGCTTTCCACCACCCCTTGCACCGAGCGGGTTCGCCGCCTGGAGCGCGAGGGCATCATCATGGGCTACAACGCACGCCTGAACCCGCAGCACCTCAAGGGCAGCCTGCTGGTATTCGTGGAAATCAGCCTGGACTACAAATCGGGCGACACCTTCGAGGAGTTCCGCCGCGCGGTGTTGAAGCTGCCCCATGTATTGGAGTGTCACCTGGTGTCGGGTGACTTCGACTACCTGGTGAAAGCGCGTATTTCGGAGATGGCGTCGTACCGCAAGCTGCTTGGCGACATCCTGCTGAAGCTGCCGCATGTGCGCGAATCGAAGAGCTACATCGTGATGGAGGAGGTGAAGGAGAGCCTCTGCCTGCCGATTCCGGACTGAGGCTAGACCAGCACCTGGCGGGTAGTGGCAATGAACTGGTGGACCAGTTGCTCGGCGGCAGGGTCGATCATCGGTTCAGGGCCACGGCCACGCGGGCAGGCCATGCGCGGCGTGGTGCCGAACAGGCGGCAGATCATGGGCCGTTCTTCGTACACCGTGCAGCCGTTGGGGCCCAGGTGCACGCAATCCAGGCGCTCCAGGGCGGCGTCCTGCTCGGCCTGGGACTTGCGTGGCAGACGGGCCATTTCTTCCGTCGAAGTGGTGACCGGGCCGCAGCAGTCGTGGCAGCCGGGTTCGCACTCGAATGAGGGGATGAGTTCGCGCAGGAAATGGATCTTGTGGCGGTTGCAGGACATGGCGATATTCAGCGTAAACAATGGCGGGATTATAGGCCCACTGGCTCTGTGTAGGAGCGGCCTTGTGTCGCGAAAGGGCCGCAGAGCGGCCCCGGCAATATCTGCGGCGAAGCTGATAGCCTCGGGGGCGCTGCGCACCCCTTTCGCGACACAAGGCCGCTCCTACAATTAACCGCGCCAGACTGAAGGCCGGTTGCCCACCCCAAAGGCCGGGCTTATCCTCCCCCCCTAGCCCACCAGTCCTCAGGAACGAGCCAATGATCCACAGCGCGCAGCACGCCGCCTCCTACTACGCCGCCAGCAGCGCGCCGCACCCTGACCACGCCTTCCTGCAAGGTGACCACAGCGCCGATGTCTGCATCGTCGGCGGCGGCTATTCGGGCCTGAACACTGCCATCGAGCTGGCCGAACGCGGCTTCTCTGTCATCCTGCTGGAAGCGCGCAAACTGGGCTGGGGCGCCAGTGGGCGCAATGGTGGGCAGTTGATCCGTGGCGTTGGTCATGGCCTGGAACAGTTCCTGCCGGTAATTGGCGAGGAAGGTGTACGCAGCATGAAGCTGATGGGCCTGGAGGCTGTGCAGATCGTCCGCGAGCGGGTGGAAAAGCATGCCATCGCCTGTGACCTGACCTGGGGCTACTGCGACCTGGCCAACAAACCCGCCGAATTGCTGGGTTTTGCCGAGGACGCCGAAGCACTGCGCAGCCTGGGCTACGCGCATGAACTGCGGCTGGTCGGCAAGGACGATATCCACAGCGTGGTCGGTGCCGACTGCTATGTGGGCGGGCTGGTCGACATGGGCTCCGGCCACCTGCACCCGCTGAACCTGGCCCTGGGCGAAGCGGCCGTGGCCAGCCGCCTGGGCGTGAAGCTGTTCGAACAGTCCGAGGTTACCCGCATCGACTACGGGCCCGAAGTGCAGGTGCATACTGCCCAGGGTCGGGTGCGCGCCAAGACCTTGGTGCTGTGCTGCAATGCCTATCACAACGACCTCAACCGCGAATTAGGTGGCAAGGTGCTGCCTGCGGGCAGCTACATCATCGCTACCGAGCCGCTGGGCGAAGAACGCGCACGCGTGCTGTTGCCACAGAACATGGCGGTGTGCGACCAGCGCGTGGCCCTGGACTACTACCGCCTGTCCGCCGACAACCGCTTGTTGTTTGGCGGTGCCTGTCACTATTCAGGTCGGGACCCGAAGGACATCGCCGCCTACATGCGCCCCAAGATGCTCAAGGTGTTCCCGCAGCTGGCTGACGTGCGCATCGACTACCAGTGGGGTGGCATGATCGGCATCGGCGCCAACCGCCTGCCACAGGTTGGCCGCCTGGCCAGCCAGCCGAATGTGTATTACGCCCAGGCCTATTCAGGCCATGGGCTCAACGCCACCCACCTGGCCGCACGCCTGCTGGGCGAGGCCATCAGCGGCCAGGAGAGCGGGCGTTTCGAGCTGTTTGCCAAGGTGCCACACATCACCTTCCCTGGCGGCAAGCACCTGCGCTCGCCGCTGCTGGCATTGGGGATGCTGTGGCACCGGCTTAAAGAACTGGTCTAAGGCCTCAATCTTTCCAGAAGGGCTTACGCCCTTCTGTCCGGGCCTGCTCCCAGCTCAGCCCGACATCGCGCAGCTCGTCATCCGTCAACTGCAGCAGCGCCCTGCGGGTGTGCCAGCGATGCAGCATCAGCCCCCAACGCCCCAAACCCTCCGGCGCGTTGAATACCTTGGCCTGCTGCCCGACTTCCAGCTCCTTGGCCAACAGTTGCAAGCGCACATCGCTCATGCCACCCATCGCTGCATTCTCCCATTCGATTGATACCGTGGAGAAAGCATGCGCGTCGGCAGCACCGGCAATACAGATCCAATACAGCCTTATTATTCCCATACAGAATTGGCTGAAGATCGACTGAATGCTGTATTTTCAACCCAACTGTACCGGTCGCTATGCCAATGCAGCGCAGGAGTATGCCGTGACCCTCTACCTGAACCTCGCCGAACTGCTCGGCGCCCGCATCGAACAGGGCCTGTACCGCCCCGGCCAGCGCCTGCCATCGGTGCGCGCCCTGAGCGTGGAGCATGGCGTCAGCCTGAGCACCGTGCAGCAGGCCTACCGCACGCTCGAAGACAGCGGCATGGTCTCGCCACGGCCCAAGTCCGGCTACTTCGTCAGTGACCACCGCCTGCTGCCAGCCCTGCCCGCCGTCAGCCGCCCGGCCCAACGCCCGGTGGACATCTCGCAGTGGGAACAGGTGCTGGAATTGGTGCGCAGCACCCCACGCAAGGATGTGGTCCAGCTCGGCCGCGGCATGCCCGACATCGACAGCCCCACCCTCAAGCCGCTGCTGCGCAGCCTGGCGCAGTTGAGCCGGCGGCAGGACATGCCAGGCCTGTACTACGACAACATCCACGGCAACCTGGCCCTGCGTGAACAGGTTGCCCGGCTGGTGCTCGATTCCGGTTGCCGCCTGGGCCCGGCTGACCTGGTGATCACCACCGGCTGCCACGAGGCGCTATCGTGCAGCATCCGCGCCGTGTGCGATCCTGGCGACATCGTTGCCGTCGACTCCCCCAGCTTCCACGGCGCCATGCAAACCCTGAAGGGCCTGGGCATGAAAGCGCTGGAAATCCCCACCGACCCGGTCACCGGCATCAGCCTGGAGGCGCTGGAGCTGGCTCTGGAGCAGTGGCCGATCAAGCTCATCCAGATCACCCCCAGCTGCAACAACCCGCTTGGCTACATCATGCCCGAGGCACGCAAGAAGGCCTTGCTGAGCCTGGCCCAGCGCTACGACGTGGCAATTCTGGAGGATGATGTATACGGCGACCTGGCCTACACCTACCCGCGCCCGCGCACCCTCAAGTCGTTCGATGACGATGGCCGCGTGCTGCTGTGCAGTTCGTTCTCCAAAACCCTCGCCCCTGGCCTGCGGGTAGGCTGGGTGGCCCCTGGGCGCTATCTGGAGCGCGTGCTGCACATGAAATACATCAGCACCGGCAGCACCGCCTGCCAGCCCCAACTGGCCATCGCCGACTTCATCGCCGCCGGGCACTATCAACCCCATGTCCGGCGTATGCGCAGCCAGTACCAACGCGGCCGCGACCTGATGAGCGACTGGGTGACCCGCTACTTCCCGGCGGGCACCCGGGTGAGCCGGCCCCAGGGCGGCTTCATGCTCTGGGTAGAATTGCCCGAACATTTCGATACGCTGCGCCTGAACCGAGCTTTACTGGAGCAGGGCGTTCAGGTGGCCGTCGGCAGTATCTTCTCGGCCTCGGGCAAGTTCCGCCACTGCCTGCGCATGAACTTCGCCGCGCGGCCAACGCCGCAGATCGAAGCCGCCGTGCGCAAGGTAGGTGAAACCGCCCTTCGTCTACTGGATGAAGAAAGCGCCGACGCGTAACTTTGCGCCGCCCGCGACGGTCCAACCCCCCAAAGCCCTTGCTGCACAGGAAGATCCACCCTTGAGACTCCAGCGAGCCTTGCCTCTGCTGCTGGTACTGTCGTTTGGCCTTACCGGCTGCGCCAGCGTCAGTGTGCCCCGCGAAACCAGCCAGGCGTTACCCGCCAACGACTCGGCCTTCGGCCGCTCGGTGCTGCGCCAGGCCGCGCCCTACGGGGGGCGCTCGGGCTTTCGCCTGCTGCCCAACAGCAACGAGGCATTCCGCGCCCGTGCCGAACTGATCCGCAACGCCCAGGCAAGCATCGACCTGCAGTACTACATCGTCCACGACGGCCTCAGCACCCGCGCACTGGTGCATGAACTGCTACGCGCCGCCGACCGTGGCGTGCGTGTACGCATCCTGCTGGACGACACCACCAGCGATGGCCTGGACACCATCATGGGCACCCTGGATGCCCACCCGAACATCCAGATTCGCGTGTTCAACCCGCTGCACCTGGGCCGCAGTACCGGCGTGACGCGCGCCGTGGGCCGGCTGTTCAACCTGTCGCGCCAGCACCGGCGCATGCATAACAAACTCTTCCTGGTGGACAACAGCATGGCCATCGTGGGCGGCCGCAACCTGGGTGACGAGTATTTCGATGCCGAGCCCAACCTCAACTTCACCGACATAGACCTGCTGGGTGTAGGCCCGGTGGCTGAACAGCTTGGGCACAGTTTCGACCAGTACTGGAACAGCGCCCTGAGCCGGCCGATTACCGACTTCCTCTGGCGTGCTCCGGATGCCAATGACCTGCACGCCAGCCGCCATCGCCTGGAGGTGTCGCTGGCCGAAGCCAGAACCCGGCGCAAGGCCTTGTACGACCGCCTGATGGCCTACCAGTCGCAGCCGCGCCTGGATGTCTGGCGCAACGAGCTGATCTGGGCCCACGCCCAGGCGTTGTGGGATGCACCGAGCAAGGTGCTGGCCGATGACGAACCCGACCCACAGCTGTTGCTGAGCCAGCAACTGGCGCCGGACCTGGCCAACGTGCACCGCGAGTTGATCCTGATGTCGGCCTACTTCGTGCCGGGCGAACCGGGCCTGCTCTACCTCACCGGCCGCGCCGACGCCGGTGCTTCGGTGAGGCTGCTGACCAACTCGCTGGAAGCCACCGACGTGCCGGCGGTGCATGGTGGCTATGCGCCCTATCGGCGGGCCTTGCTTGAGCATGGCGTGCAGCTGTTCGAGCTGCGCCGCCAGCCGGGTGCGCCAGTACACACGCGCCTCAGCCTGCATGGCAGCAGCTCGGATTCGAGCCTGCACACCAAGGCGATCGTGTTCGACCGGCGCAAGACCTTCATCGGCTCGTTCAACTTCGACCCGCGTTCCGTGCTGTGGAACACCGAGGTAGGCGTGCTGGTGGACAGCCCGGAGCTGGCCGAATACACCCGCGAACTGGCCCAGCAAGGTATGGCACCTGCGTTGAGTTACCAGGTGAAACTGGTGGGTGACAAATTGGTTTGGGCGACCGAGGACAATGGCCAACGGCATATGCTGACCTCTGAGCCGGGCGGGATGTGGCGGCGGTTCAATGCCTGGATCAGCAAGGCCGTTGGCCTGGAGAAGATGTTGTAGCAACGATCTTTGGGGGCCGCAGAGCGGCCCCCAAATTCCATCAGGCAGACACTGCCTCGAAAGCCCCACGCCGCTGGGTCAACACCACCAGCCCGGCAGCCCCGGCAGCCATCAGGAACAGCAATGCATGTCCGCTGATCCACTGGCTGCCGGCCCCCGCCAGCAACGGCCCGAGCAGGCAGCCAATACCCCAGAGCTGCGCCACATGGGCATTGGCCCTTACCAGCTCATCATCGCGATAACGCTCACCGATCAGCACCAGCGACAGGGTGAACAAGCCACCGGCACTGGCCCCGAACAGCACCCACAACGGCCACACAACCGGGGTATGCAGCAGCAGCGGAATCGCCAGGCTGGACACCAGCAGCGTCACCGCACACCCCGTGAACAATGCACGTCGCGACATATGGTCGGCCAGCGCGCCGATCGGCAGCTGCAGCACTGCATCACCAACCACCACGGTACTGACCATGAACAGGGCGATTTCAGTGGTAAAGCCTTGCTGCAGGCAATACACCGGCAGCAAGGTAAGGATCATTGCCTCGAACGAGGCGAACAGGGCGATGGCCCAGGCAATCACAGGCAAGCGCCGGCAGAAGGCGAACAAGTCGCGGAAGGTAACGCTGCAGGCCTCCGTGCTCGGCGCTCCGCCACGCCCCAACAGCACCAGCGGTGCCGCCAGCAGCAGGCCGGTCGCGGCCCAGAAGCCGAAGTCGTCATCCGAGCCGAGGAAACCCAACACCAACGGCCCGGCCAGCTGGCTCAGGGCATAGCTGCTGCCGTACAGGGCCACCAGCCGGCCACGCCACTGCTCGACTACCAACTGGTTGATCCAGCTTTCGCCGAGGATGAACACCACGGTGAGGGACATACCGATCATCAGCCGCAGCAACAGCCACAGCGGGTAGCTGGGCAGCAGCGCGACCAACCCGATCGACAGCGCCCCGCCCCACAGGCACAAACGCATGGCCGAAGGCACGCCGACCCAGCCGGCCAGGCGGCTGGCGATACTGGCGCCGGCCAGAACACCCAGCGCTGGCATCGCAGCCATTACGCCAATGGCGAAGCTGCCGTAGCCCCAGGCCTCCAGGCGCAGGGATACCAGCGGCATGCTTACGCCAAGGGCCAGCCCGACACTGAGTACGGATGCCAGCACGGCGAAATAGGTACCCCAACGCATTGCAGCCTCCCAGGCAGAATTCTTGAACAGCAAAAACGACAAAGCCGGGGCAGCGTGAGCCGACCCGGCTTAGGTTGGGGCTGCTCTGCAGCCCCCGGCGATTACAGCTTGATCCAGGTCGCCTTCAGCTCGGTGTATTTCTCCAGTGCATGCAGCGACTTGTCACGGCCGTTGCCCGACTGCTTGAAGCCACCGAACGGCGCGGTCATGTCGCCGCCATCGTACTGGTTGACCCACACGCTGCCAGCGCGCACGGCACGGGCGGTCTTGTGGGCCTTGGAAATGTCCGAGGTCCAGATGCCGGCGGCCAGGCCATATGGCGTGTCGTTGGCAATGGCCACGGCTTCTTCAGCGGTGTCGAAGGCAATCACCGACAGCACTGGGCCGAAGATTTCTTCCTGGGCAATGCGCATGGCGTTGGTCACGCCGTCGAAGATGGTCGGTTCGACGTAGGTACCACCCGTCTCTTCCAGGGTACGCTTGCCGCCAGCCAGCAGCTTGGCGCCATCCTGGTGGCCCGCTTCGATGTACGACAGCACGGTGTTCATCTGCTGGGTATCGACCAGGGCACCGACGGTGGTCGCCGGGTCCAGCGGGTTGCCGGGCTTCCAGCCTTTCAGGGCCTCGACCACCATCGGCAGGAACTTGTCCTTGATCGAACGCTCGACCAGCAGGCGCGAACCTGCGGTGCACACTTCGCCCTGGTTGAAAGCGATAGCGCTGGCAGCCGCTTCGGCAGCTGCTTGCAGGTCTGGCGCGTCGGCGAAGACGATGTTCGGGCTCTTGCCGCCGGCTTCCAGCCAGATACGCTTCATGTTCGATTCGCCCGCGTACACCATCAGCTGCTTGGCGATCTTGGTCGAGCCGGTGAACACGAGGGTGTCGACGTCCATGTGCAGGGCCAGGGCCTTGCCCACAGTGTGGCCGTAGCCGGGCAGCACGTTCAGCACACCTGCCGGGATACCGGCTTCGATCGCCAGCTGGGCGATACGGATGGCGGTCAGCGGCGATTTTTCGGACGGCTTGAGCACCACCGAGTTACCGGTGGCCAGCGCCGGGCCGAGTTTCCAGCAGGCCATCAGCAGCGGGAAGTTCCACGGTACGATGGCACCGACCACACCCACTGGCTCACGGGTAACCAGGCCAAGCTGGTCGTGCGGGGTCGGGGCGACTTCGTCGTAGACCTTGTCGATGGCTTCGGCGGTCCAGTGAATGGCTTGCGCCGCACCCGGGATGTCGATGCTGGAGGAGTCGCCGATCGGCTTGCCCATGTCCAGGGTTTCCAGCAGCGCCAGCTCTTCAACGTTCTTGCGCAGCAGGTCGGCGAAGCGGATCAGCTTGGCCTTACGCTTGGCCGGGGCCAGCTGCGACCACACGCCAGCGTTGAACGTGGCGCGGGCGTTTTCCACTGCGCGGTTGGCATCGGCCAGGTCGCAGCTGGCAACCTTGGCCAGGAAGCGTCCGTCGACCGGGCTCAGGCACTCGAAGGTTTCACCGGATACGGCATCGGTGTATTCGCCGTTGATGAAGGCGCGACCTTCGATCTTCAGTTGCTGGGCACGTTGTTCCCAGTCCGCACGGGTCAGGGTGGTCATACGAAACTCCTCCTCTTGTTTAGGTGCAACGCCGCACTGAGGACTCACAGGCGTTGTCAGAATTCTGGCCGGGCGACGCGCGCACACGGGCAAGCGATACCCTAAACCAGCCGGTGTAAACTATCAATATATTTGACACGCAGGGCTCAAAAGCCTACTGATGTTCATTTTATTAAACAAGAACAGGAGCCGCACCATGAGAATAGACAGCATCATCGACTTCGCGCAGGTCATCACCGAGGCCGAACGCTACCGCCCGGCGGCGGAAAAAATCCTCAAGGGCGAGCCGGACCAGGCTGTCTATAACCATTATTCCAGCCCGTGCGGGCAGTTTGCCGCAGGCGTGTGGGAAGGTGAGGTGGGCCAGTGGACGGTGAACTACACCGAACACGAATACTGCGAAATCGTCCAGGGCGTTTCGGTGCTGCGCGACCAGGACGGCGGGGCGAAAACCCTGCGTGCCGGTGATCGGTTCGTGATTCCCGCCGGTTTCAAAGGTACTTGGGAGGTGCTGGAACCGTGCCGCAAGATCTATGTGATGTTCGAACAGAAATAACTATGTAGTGCAGGCAGCCTGCTGGCGTGCGTGAGGATGGCCCTGCCCATGTCGGGCCATCCAACTTCAACAGGAAGATCACCATGACCAACGAAGACGTTCTGAAAACCCTCGCCCACCTGGTCGGCACCCCCTACGCGCCGGCAATCAAAGACACCATCTGCTCCCTCACCGGCCGCACCCGGGTAGTCGGCCCCAACGAGATGTGCACCCGCGAGTACGACGTCGAGCGCATCCAGATCAAGGCCGGCACCGACCTGCTGATCCAGGGCTTCCACTTCGGTTGAGCGTAATGCAGGCATAAAAAAACCCGCGTCCTTTCGGATGCGGGTTTTTTTCAGGTCGCCGATCAATTACTTGATCTTGGCTTCCTTGTACACCACGTGCTTGCGAACAACCGGATCATATTTCTTGATCTCGATTTTGTCCGGGGTGGTGCGCTTGTTCTTGTCGGTGGTGTAGAAGTGGCCGGTACCGGCACTCGAAACCAGACGGATCAATTCACGCATGATGTTCTCCCTTAAACCTTGGCGCCAGCTTTACGGATGTCAACCAGAACGGCGTCGATGCCGCGCTTGTCGATGATACGCATGCCTTTGGCGGAAACGCGCAGACGCACGAAACGCTTCTCGGATTCAACCCAGAAACGGTGGTGCTGCAGGTTCGGCAGGAAACGACGACGGGTTTTGTTGTTTGCGTGGGAAATGTTGTTCCCGGTTACTGGACCCTTACCAGTAACTTGACAGACTCTCGACATGACTCAGCCCTCTAAAACCACATGCCCAACCCGGCATGGGTTGGCCGCTTAATCTCTCAGTCTTTGGCGCCTTGGGCGCCGTGATTCTGGAGGTCTTATCGACCGGATCCGCTGATGCGACAGGCCGAGCCCCTAGAAAAGAGCGCTGCTTTATACCAGAAAGACTTGGCTGCAACAACAGTAGATGCACATTACCGCGAGCCAGAACGCGCCGGGCCAGCATAACGGCAGGCCCCGCCAGCCGTCGACCGCTCGTCGCCAGATTTGTAAAAAAGGGTGTGGTCATTTGCCGGCAGGCGCACTAGGGTAAGCCTTTTCCAGACTGCACTGGCAGATGGGCCACTGACAGCCAAGGAGCCACCATGCGTGTAGCCGCCCTTTCCTTATTGTTCAACTCTCTGTTCGCCGCCGGCGCCCTGTTCGCTGCCGGCGCTGCCCAGGCCGCCCCGCTGAGCGTTTGCAGCGAGGCAAGCCCCGAAGGCTTCGACGTGGTGCAGTACAACTCGCTGACCACCACCAACGCCACGGCTGACGTGCTGATGAACCGCCTGGTGGAGTTCGACGCGGCGCAGGGCAAGGTGGTGCCGAGCCTGGCGGCCAGCTGGGCAGTGTCGGTCGACGGCATGGTGTATGACTTCACCCTGCGCGATGGCGTGAAATTCCACACCACCCCCTACTTCAAGCCAAGCCGCGAGCTGAATGCCGACGACGTGCTATTCAGCTTCCAGCGCATGCTCTACCCGGCCCATGCCTGGCACAAGACTGCACCGGGCGGCTACCCGCATGCCCAATCGCTGCAGCTGGGCAGCCTGATCAAGGCGATCGAGGCACCGACGCCGAACACCGTGCGCTTCACCCTCAGCCACCCGGACGCCACCTTCCTGGCCACCCTGAGCATGGGCTTTGCCTCGATCTATTCCGCCGAATATGCCGACAAGCTGCTGAAGGCCGGCACGCCGGAGAAGCTCAACAGCCAGCCGATCGGCACCGGGCCTTTCGTGTTCCAGCGCTTCCAGAAGGACGCCGTGGTGCGCTACCGCGCCAACCCGGACTACTTCGCCGGCAAGCCGGCGGTCGACCCGTTGATCTTCGCCATCACCACCGACGCCAACGTGCGCCTGCAGAAGCTCAAGCGCGGCGAGTGCCAGGTCGCCCTGTCACCCAAGCCACTGGACATTGCCGAAGCGGGCAAGGACGGCAACCTCAAGGTGGCCAGCACTCCGGCGTTCATGACCGCCTTCGTCGCCATCAACAGCCAGCACCCGCCGCTGGACAAACCGGAAGTGCGCCAGGCCATCAACCTGGCTTTCGACAAGCAGGCCTACCTCAAGGCCGTGTTCGAAGATTCCGCGGTGGCCGCCAACGGCCCCTACCCGCCAAACACCTGGAGCTACGCCAAGGACCTGCCCGGCTACCCGCTGGACCTGAAGAAAGCCAAGGCGTTGCTGACCAAGGCTGGCTTGGGTGAAGGCTTCAGCACCACGATCTGGACCCGCCCGTCGGGCAGCCTGCTCAACCCCAACCCCAGCCTCGGCGCACAGATGCTGCAGGCTGACCTGACCAAGATCGGCATCAAGGCTGAAATCCGTGTGATCGAGTGGGGCGAGCTGATACGCCGCGCCAAGGCCGGCGAGCATGACCTGCTGTTCATGGGTTGGGCAGGCGACAACGGTGACCCGGACAACTTCCTCAGCCCGCAGTTTTCCTGTGCGGCGGTCGAGTCGGGGACCAACTTCGCACGGTTCTGCGACAACCGCCTGGACCAGTTGATCAGCGCCGGGCGCACCACCAACGACCAGAGCGTGCGCAGCCGGTTGTACCAGCAGGCGCAAGCGTTGATCCAGCAACAGGCGCTGTGGGTGCCACTGGCGCACCCGACGGCGGCCACCCTGCTCCGCCAAGGGGTTGAGGGATACCAGGTGAACCCGTTCGGGCGGCTGGACTTGAGCAAGGTGTCGGTGACCAAGTAAGCCCTGGAGGTGCCTACCTTGAAAGGGGTGGCGCCTGGGAGATCGAGCGCCGCGCGGGCGGCGCTCGATCTCTCAGGCGCTACAGCCCTCAAGACAGGCACCTAGCAGCCATGGCAGCATTGACCTGCCTAAGCCACAACCCACCCCTGCTCAACCATCGACAACGGCTCCCCGTCACCGATGATGATGTGATCCAGCACCCGCACATCGATCAGCCCCAGTCCCCGCTTCAACGACAGGGTCAAATGCACATCGTCCTGGCTCGGTTCACTGTTGCCTGAGGGGTGGTTGTGGCAATTATGGTATATGTTCGGAAACGTTGCAGATCTGGAGCTACCGATGCCAGACGTCCCTTTCTGCGAGATCCGAATGATTCGTACTGCCTCCAGCGGCCTCAGGCCATACCTGCTGGTGCAGGGGGTTCCAGTGATCCTAGCAAACCTCTGGGCGGAGGATTTGCTCCACAGATCGCGTCTCAATACCGTCGAAAATTACCTACGTGACATCGCTATCGCGTACGAGTGGGCTCTCAGCCGAGGTTCTCCACTGGAAGCGAAGCTTGAGCGCCTAGCGGTGTTCAGCTCAGCGGAACTGACATCGCTGGCCGAACGCCTCTGCTCCACCAAACGCGGTGCGGGTGCGAGCCAATCGACATGCACCCGACGACTCGAAGCTGTCAAATCATTCATAGATTTCTCCTTCGAGCACTACGTTGAGCTCAATCGACTAGGTCTACTTGAGCAAAGCCAAGCGGAAAAAAACAAAGCCAAGAATCTGCGAAATCTTCAAAAAAAAATCACCAAGATTGCATATCAATCAGAACCGCCGCTACCAGCAACGCCACTTGACTCCGGCGGACAAGCCTTATTCAAAGGGGTGCTCAGTCCTGATGACTTTAGGAACCCATTCCAAAGTAAACAGATACAGGCACGCAATTACTGTCTGTTCTTAGTAATGCTTGAAACACTTGCCAGGCGTGGCGAAGTGGTTCTCATAGAACTCGACGACGTTGACCTTGGTCCCTCACCTACAATACGCATCAAGCGCCCAAGCGATATCAACAGGGAGCGGAGACTGGACGGGGCTAGTCTCAAGACGCGCGGTCGGATAGTCCCCATAACCGCATCGGTAGCCGCGGTTCTGAACGAATACATTTCCGATCATCGCCCTAAACTGATCAAACCAAAAAGACCTTGTACAGCCCTATTCGTGAGTTCCCGTGACGGGAGACGGCTATCTGCGCGAACCGTAAACACCATTCTTCGTACCGTTGCAGCCAGCCTCGGCTTGCCAAACTTTTCAACACGAATTCATCCGCACGGCTTGAGGGCGACAGGGGCAAATATAGCTCGCAAAAAGTTTGAAAAAAGTGGCGCCAACAGCATTAATGTAAAAGATGCTCTGGCGTATCTGGGCGGATGGAGCCCCAGCAGCGAAAGTGTTCAGCGCTACTCTCGACAGGCCATATCTGATCGGCTCGGCGAAATAATCAGAAGCTCAGACAGCTCAAATTTTCGAGGCAATGAAGATGATTAAAATTTCGCCTGCCGAACTCGTAGCCGAGATTGAATGTCGCTTCGGCATCGAGGCCGATGCCTTTCCTTCCACAGTCAAATCCACCTTCGGTCAGGCTATAACAATTCACAACAATGATGCGTGGGTTGAGAGAATAACGGTAGAGATTGTCGGGTGTGCTCCGATGAATATTGCGTGGAGCAAGCCCCTACATTCTAACTTGTTAGTTGAGTGGCTACTCAGAGGGTGGTTCATCGACAGACTCCAAACCCACATCGACCTTAGGCCTCTGATTGTCGTCCAGCGGCTTCTGGCCCAGCATAAATTTTCGGGAAATGACGCGGATACTATTGGCAATAGGTTATCGACATTTGCTGTACGTGAATGCACTCGATTAAAAGCATCAAGCTGGTATGAGGAGCTAGTTGCTCTTCGAGTATTTTATCGATGGTGCTTGGATGAAGAAGTCCCAGGCTTCAACGAACATGACAGCCTTGAACTATCACAGCTTACAGTAAAGGCGCATGATAACAGGCATTTAGTCACGATGCGAGATGATGACTTTGGCCCTTTCACTCGCGTACAACTCGCGAACATTGAGATGAAGCTTGCCAACAATCCGCTCATCACTCATGCCCAACGCACGCTTTTTTTGCTCTGTCGCGACTGGGCTCTTCGCCCTATACAGTTGGCCCTAATGCAGATTACTGACTTCGGGATCGATGAGGGCGGCCCCTTTGTAAAGGTGCCGAGTGTTAAAGGAATTAGACGTTCAAGGCTCAGGAGGCATCCGAGCAACCTGGTAAAACGTTACATCGCTAACGATACTGCAGAGGCAGTAGAACTTCAGTGCACTTTAGCTGAGACCCAATGCAATGCCGCATCGAAGGAAATCAACGCGATATGTGCCAGGCATGGAATAAGCACTCCAGTACTTCCTACGCCGTTGTTTCCCTCGGCGTACACAACCGAAAACCGCCTTTTACGCTTCCTCACCAACCCCAAGCTGACACCATTCACATTACATCTCGACAACCATAGAATAAGTTATGCGCTAACATCTCTCACTTGGATACTCCAGTTACCAGACCCTCATCGACCCATACAAAAAACAGAGCCCTTCATGCGGATCACCGCGTACCGACTGCGCAGGACCAAGGCTACTTCAATGGTTCTTTCCGGTGCATCCCCTGAAGAGGTCGCTGAAGCTTTAGATCATTCAAATCTGAACTCTATAAAGCACTACTTCCATTACAACCTTGAGCTGCAAGAGTTCATAAATACGACCCACATGGCAAGCCCGGAGATCAATGCAGCCGTGCAGATGTGGTGCGGCAAATTCATGGAAGAAATCCCTGACAGATCCGCGCTAAGGCCAATAAGTGGCTTAGGATCATGCAATTCTGAAGAGCCATGTCCTTACCACCCGACGGTCACTTGCTATGCATGCCCTAAATTCAGACCTAGCCGTCATGCTAATCATGAAGGGGCTTTAGCAGACATCACTAAATTCCAGCAGATGCTCGGGAGCAATTCCACTGGCGCTATGGCCCAACAGGTCGAAGCAGCAATTCACGGCGCTAAGTCAGTAATCATTGCTGTGAAGGAGTTGAAAGAATGAGCATATCAATGATGGTCTTAGACGACCGATACAAACATGCAGAGCAACAATTTAATGACCTCAAGGCCAACGGATTAGTAGCAGGAGATTTCGAGGGCAAGGTATGGCAGTATCGATCGAGTAATATTCCCTTCACATCACTCGATCCTCTCAACAGGCGAAATCAAGACCAACCCCCTCTCCCGCTAGTGATTGGCAAGCTTGCGCGCTGCTTTATAGTTAAAGAAATTCTGGCACATCCGTCAGCAGAGCTGATTATCGGCAGAATGGCCTCGATTAGGCATCTATCCGCAGTAATGGATAGCGAAAACATTGAGTGGAGCGACATAACGCGCAAAGTCTTCGACCGCACCGTAGACTCGATCAGGCATGGACGTTCAGACTCTACCATTTACCATAGAGCAAATGCCCTCAAGGCATTTGTTGATTTCCTCAACCAACTTAGCGTAATGGTCGATGGAGTACTGCTGCGATTCGTCGATAGGTTTATCAAATGGCAAACTGGGATACCCAACCCGACTCATAGTGCGCTTGAACTCACATCACGAGAGTTTCAGCAAAGAGAAGAAAATCTATACTCTTCTGACTTGCACAAAGGGATTGCACAAGCCAGGTGGTTGATCAAGCAGAACCCACATTTGGAGCCAACTGCGGGCTTCGATAGAATTCGACTTGAGGCGACCTGCTTTGGAATGGCGCTCGGTTTGAGAGTTGGTGAGATCGCGAATCTTCCAAAGAGTTGCCTTTTCCAAGATCCCAACACTCACACGACGTTCGTACGAGTGCCTGTAGAAAAAAACTGCATCCCCAACGCCGTACCCGTCGCAGACCTATGGAGCGCACCACTCACCGAAGCGTACGAGTACTTGCTGGCTGTCACTCAGGATGCTAGAGAGCGTGCTCTTGACATTGAAACCAATGGTTTCTCATTTATAGATAAAGCACTCGCAGCCTATCGCGCTAACCATCCGTTAGATCCCGGCGCGGTGGATCAACTCTCATCGTTGGATCTGCCCGTAGAACATCACT